>JAYOUT010000013.1:2174-4700 GCA_038151055.1 Luminiphilus sp. | reverse complement strand
GTCCCCGAATCCCTTGAAGAGGTACCCCCGGTCAATATTGCCCGCGGCCTGTTGTTTATCTTTTCGCAACAGAATGTATTAGACCTGACGCGGATTAGCAGCGAACCCGGGGGCTCTCTAAACGACGGATTACCGGAAGACCTGGAGCAGTTCGGCACAGTCAGCCTGTCTGACGAAGTCATCCCTGTCTATTTGCAGCGCATTGAGGAGGCCGATGGCACGCTTGTTTGGCGAGTATCCAATGCGACCGTGGTGCGGACCCCCGATATGTGGGACGAGCTGGGCTATAGCGCCCTAAACGTTTGGCTCTCCCAGGTACTGCCGGAGTTTTACGTTCTCGGCATGGGGAACTTCCAAGTCGCGATATTGCTCGCCACTGCCATTGGGGGTTGGTTTATCACCGGGTGGATCAGCGTACTGATCGCCGGTCTCGGCGGGCGCTTCAGCAACCCCTGGCAGCACGCACTCAGCCGCTTTCTGCGCGTCCCACTCAGACTCATTTTGTATGTGGCACTCATCCGCATTGTCATTGCCAATCTCGGACTGTCGGTCATTGCCAAGGCCTACCTGCAGTCCTCGCCACTGGAGTATCTGGTCGCAGTAATCCTCGCCTTTGGGCTGCTCAATCTTTATCGCGACTACAAGATTAGGCAGCTCGAGCTTCAGGGCGATGTCGAGTACGTCGCACTGATCAAGCCTGTGGTAGTCATCGTGCGCATCATTGTTGCCACCACCGCAGCGCTCATGTGGGCCGATCAGGCCGGCTTCAATGTGTCGACGCTGATTGCCGGTCTCGGCGTGGGTTCATTGGCAGTGGCGCTAGCGGCGCAGAAAACGCTGGAAAATGTCATCGGCGCGATCACGCTGTATACCGCGAGGCCCATTCGCCCCGGCGATTGGTGTCGCTTTGGCGACATACAGGGCACGGTAGAGGAAATTGGCCTGAGATCGGTCACGCTGCGCACACTGAACCGCACCTTGGTGACCGTGCCCAACTCGATGTTTTCATCGGCTGATATCGAGAACTTCTCCGTGCGAGATCGGATCCGCTTCTTCAAGTTGCTGGAACTCCAGATGCCGACACCCGATCAGCTGCGCGCGATCCTCGGCGAGTTCCGACAGCTGTTTGCGTCGCATCCGATGGTGCGCCAGGACACCGTCAGTATTCGTCTGGCCGACATTGAGGCCGCCACGGCAGTGATACGCCTCGACGGCGGCATTATGACCCGGGATTACCAGGAGTATCTCGCGGTCGCCGAAGATCTGAACCTGCGCATTATTGAAATCGTTCATCAAAACGGCGCAATCTTCTCAGGCCCGGGTCAGGTACTGCAGATCCGAGACTTCCAGCAGGCTGGCGCAGAGAAGCTTCAGGAAGTGGAAGCCAAGCTGGAGGGTTGGCGGCAGGGAGACGGGTTACCCTTTCCGGATCTTTCCGATCAAGAAAAGCAACAACTCAAAGGCTCGCTGGAGTATCCGAAGAAAAGCTAGACGGGAGCGCTCGGCAGAATCCCCAGTCAGCGGGTCGATCTAGAAGGAAACCTCCCACTGCAGCCTCAGGCGATTTCGGGTCGCATTATCGCCAAAGTCCTCAAAGTTGAGCCAGGAATAATCCAACGTCAGCTTGTTTCGATGTCCGTTGAAGAACCAGTTGAGCCCGAGGGTGCGCTCTTTCTCGGTATTGCCAGACAGACTGCGATCGGGGTCAACAATTGCCAGTCGGCCAGCCAACTCGACCTGTTGCGGCCACGCCTGCCACCACTCGCTGACGAAGCTGCCTAGCTGGATATAACCACCGCGCATCCTCCGGGATTCGCCAGACCTGCGGTCGCGTATACGCTTACTGTGGAGCTCCTGCTGCCAGCTGATCCCCCGCCACTGTGCGGCCGTCTCAAACAGAAATTGAGTGAGGTCGTTATCTTCGGTGCTGATCCCGGGGAGCTGATCACCACCGTCACTGGAAAAGCGGCTGTAAGGAGTGCGGCCGTCGATGGCCGCGACCGCGACTGAAGTAAGAAGCTGCTCGCGGCGTTTGAGGTCGCTCTGGCTAAAGGGCAATGGTTCGCCTTGTGGATTCCACTGATAGCGGGCCAGCCACAAACCGCTCTCAGAGCGCCACCCTCCCCCACGGCCCTCACCTGAGAGATACTCCAGCCACCAGTTACTGTCCGCCCGCGTACCGTTGGCAAACCGGCCACTCAGCGCCACCCCGGGCTGGCGGTCAATCGCAAACCAGTAATTGGAAATCGATCGCTCAGTCATCTGCTGCTTGCCTGAGGAATCAATGCGCTCGCGATTGAAGTCCGACTTCCATTGCCCCACGCGCAAAAATAGCTGGTCACGCAACTGCACCGTGGCGCGAAGATCAAGCAGGTAGCCGCTGGGCTGGTCATACTCAAAGTACACGTCCAGCCACTGAGCCCCAAGCGGCCCGCCCCCCTTCAAACGACCCCGATTCAGATCGAGCTCTGAGTCCCGCTCGAGTCGCAAATCAGCTGCACTGGGGTTTTGTCCCGGATAGTCATC
>JAYOUT010000013.1:0-2074 GCA_038151055.1 Luminiphilus sp. | reverse complement strand
CTGAGCGATAGGCTTCGCCTGCTGTCCGGGCCGCCATAGGCAACGTTGTCTTCAATCTGGGCATCATTGAGAGAGGATCGTAGAGGCTCGCTAGCGGATGACGGCCAGCTTATCGCGAGTTGCGCCCAACCCGATGCGCTAAAGACGACAATCGCGGAGCCCAGTGCCTGCATCAACCCTGCGCGCCTTGCGATCTTTTTGCGCTCGTCCCGCGTAGACTGTGGCGCTGAACAACCTTCGCTTATTCAACGACACTGAGCACTGCTGTGACTGAATCATCGACCGAAACGATGCCCAACAACGCCTCGACCACTCGCGGCGAGGAAGCACCGCGTGCGAAGTCGCTGGCGCCGCTCCGGCAACTGCTCGGTTTTCTCTGGCCCCACAAGGGTCGCTTGATCGCCGCCAGTACGGCACTGGTATTCACCGCGGGTGCTCAACTGACACTGGGTTACGGCGTGCAATTACTCATCGATGAAGGCTTTACCGGTGCCGATGCTTCGGGCCTCTACAAAGCAGTGAGCTTTATGCTGATTGTCGGCGTCGCGATGGCGATTGGCGCCATGATCCGGTTCTACCTGGTCTCCTGGCTGGGAGAGCGCGTCAGCGCTGATCTTCGCAGCGCCGTGTTCAACAATCTGGTGCACCTGCAGCCGAGCTATTTTGAAAGCAACCACTCGGGCGAGATCATGTCTCGCCTCACCACGGATACAACCCTGCTACAGACTCTTATTGGCTCGTCAGTGAGTCTCGCTGCCCGTAACGCGCTGACACTCACTGGCGCACTGACACTCATGGTGATCACCAACTTGAAGCTCAGCCTGGTGATCTTGGTTGCCGTGCCCGTGACGCTGGTACCGATTCTCGTATTTGGTCGACGTGTGCGAAAACTGTCTAATAAAAGTCAGCAGACCATCGCCGAGGTGGGAAGCCACGCGGGAGAAATCTTTCAGTCGATCAAGGTGGTGCAAAGCTTTAACCGTGAGGCCGCCGAGAAAAATGCCTTTGGCCGAGACGTCGAGCAGGCGTTTTCCGTCGCCCGCGCTCGTGTATTTCAGCGGGCTTTGCTCACCGGCTTCGCTATCTTCCTATTGATGGGTGGCATGGTCGGCATGATGTGGACCGGCGGTTTGGATGTTATCGAAGGCCGCATGACCGGCGGCGAACTGGGCGCCTTCGTTTTCTATGCCGTGATGGTAGGCACGGCTTTCGCAACGCTCTCGGAGGTTTGGGGCGATCTGCAACGTGCGGCGGGCGCTGCAGAGCGTTTGATGGAGCTCCTCGCTGAGACCAGTGAAATCCCCGATACCGGCACCCACGCACCCGCCAATCAAACAGCTTTAAGTTTTGAGGGGGTTCACTTTGCCTACCCGAGTCGGCATACCCACCCTGCACTCAGCGACTTCACCCTGGATATCCAGCACGGTGAATCCATCGCGCTGGTTGGGCCATCAGGGGCCGGCAAATCCACCGTGTTCGAGTTAATGCTGAGGTTTTACGACCCCATCGCCGGCGCCATTCGATTCGGCGGTGTGGACCTCCGGGAGATCTCGCTGGATGCCTGGCGTCAAAAGATTGCGCTGGTCCCGCAACAGCCGACGCTCTTTTCGGGGGATATCTTCTACAACATCGCCTATGGCGCCAACGAGCCAGCGCAGGCGGCGGTGGAAGCCGCGGCGCGAATGGCCCACGCCCACGAGTTTATTCAAACGCTGCCCGAGGGCTACCAGAGCCATCTGGGGGCGCAGGGTGTGCGGCTCTCAGGGGGCCAGCGGCAGCGCATTGCTTTGGCCCGCGCCATACTCAGCGATCCGGAGCTATTGCTGCTCGATGAAGCCACCAGCGCGCTCGACACCGAAAGCGAGTGGCACGTGCAGCAAGCACTGACCGAGATCATGCGAGAGCGAACGACTATTATCATTGCTCACCGCCTCTCCACCGTGATCAACGCGGATCGCATCGTGGTGATGGATGAGGGCCGCGTCATCGACAGCGGCCCCCACGATGAGCTGATGCAACGCTGCGAGCTCTATCAGCGCCTCGCGCGTCTGCAGTTCCAGACCGAGCACGCCAG
>JAYOUT010000012.1:13647-36857 GCA_038151055.1 Luminiphilus sp. | reverse complement strand
TGCGGCGGGTGCAGGTTTTCAAGCCGCTGCTGAAAGCGCTCGAGGTCTGAGGTGTTGTCATCTTTGGAAATACCCAGCTCTTTCTCGATCACTTTCATCTGCTCACGCAGAAAAAATTCACGCTGATTCGCAGAGACCTTTTCGTTCACCTGGGTGCTGATTTGTCCCTGCAGCGTGGCAACCTCCTTCTCACGCTTCAAGAGCTCCAGCACCTTCGTCATGCGTTGAGTTAGCGGTAGCGTTTCGAGGATCTCCTGCAATTGATCGCCGTTCGCTGTGGTCAGCGCCGCCGCAAAGTCCGCCAATAAGCTGGGCTGGCTGGGATTGAATTGCCCGATATGTTGTTTGAGCTCCTCGCTGTACAGCGGGTTCAGGGGCAGTAATTCCTTGATTGCAGCGATCACCGCCATGGCGTAGGCCTTGATCTCATCGCTTTCCCGGTCACCCTGACTCCGGGGGTACTCGACCTGAGCGACCCACGGACCTTGCTGGTTGAGCCACCGTACGATGCGGAAGCGGCGCAATCCTTGCGCGAGAAACTGGCCGCCGTGCTCTGCCATCGGTGGACGGTGAAGTCTGACAACACACCCCATGGTCGGGAACTGGTCCGCCGTGGCTTTACCCGGATCCGGTTCGTCAACAAAAGCAAGGCCCAGCAGCCCTGAGCCCTGTTGGGCGATGGCATCCAATGTCGCTTGCCAGTTATCGGGGTTAAATGAAACAGGCTGCACCTGTCCCGGGAAAAACGGCCGGCCGGGCAGTGGCAGCAGTACCAGGGTATCGGGCAGTACATCATCGGCGACAGCTGGCGTTGGCACGACCTGCTCCGCCTCAGGCGGCAAGATCTCGCCGTCGTACTGGATATCGTCTTCCCGATCCACTGAATGCTCTCCCTTCCAAGACAAATACCATTGCCCTCGTTAGGAGATATGGGGATTCAGAGAGGCGGTTTCAAGTCGCTGAGAACGCGGGTCGATCCATCACAGAGGGCTAACCATCCGCAAGATCCTTACCCAAAAGTCATTTCCTGAGCTGATAGGACCTAACGCCCGTTATACCAATGCCCGTTGACTTCAGGTCACTCTCATCTCCAGCCCGACTGCAAAAGTAGCGGCGGCGTGGCTCGCGATGATACCGAAGGCCAATAGCAGTCGGTGACCAGGCAACCGACCAGAACCAAGCTGCGCTCAGTCATCTCCTTGCGAGGGAGCGAAGGGTTGAGGGGTAACCGGGAACGGCGCGATCTTGGCGGTACTGCCCTCGGAGATACGCGCGGCGCCCTCCTTGTCGACCTCATCAATGCGCACAATCGATTGCAGCGGGATATAGCTTCGTTTGACGCCGGAAAACTCGTTTTTCAGCTTTTCCTCACCGGGATCAACCAAAATCTGCGAGCGCTCACCAAACACCAGCTCCTCGACCTCAACGAATCCCCACATGTCACTCTGGTAAATCTGGCGAGCGAAGACCTCGTAGACCTGGCCACCATTATGGAAAATGACTTTATAGATGGGCTGAGACGACATGTTGGCTCCTTGGAAACCAAGGTGGTGTGGCGAAAAGGGGCGGAATGGTAACACTTTGCGTACAAAGCTCCACCACCGGGAGAAATTTCCGTCAGACAGGCGCTATACTCCGCGCCCTCGGGGCTTTGGAGCCACCCCACGGAGCAAAATGAGCAAATCAGGCGCGAAAAAACTGTTCGTCGAGACCCACGGTTGTCAGATGAACGAGTACGACTCGGCCAGAATGGCAGACCTTCTGGGGGCTAGCCACGGCCTCGAGCCAACCGACTCGGCTGACGAGGCAGATGTCTTGCTCCTGAATACCTGTTCTATTCGCGAAAAGGCGCAGGAAAAGGTATTTCACCAACTGGGACGTTGGAAGCACCTGAAAAAGCAGAATCCTGACCTGATCATAGGTGTCGGCGGTTGCGTCGCCAGCCAAGAAGGCGCCGAGATCGGCAAGCGGGCGCCCTACGTTGACTTGATATTTGGTCCGCAGACACTTCACCGCCTGCCAGAGATGCTCGACGATCGTCGCCGGGGTGAGCCAGTCGTGGTGGATGTCAGTTTCCCCGAGATTGAGAAATTCGATCGACTGCCAGAGCCCAGTGTCGACGGGCCAAGTGCTTTCGTCTCGATCATGGAAGGCTGCAGCAAGTACTGTACTTTCTGCGTGGTGCCCTACACCCGGGGCGAGGAAGTGTCGCGTCCGGTCGACGATGTCATTGCCGAGATTGCAGGGCTGGCAGACCGGGGTGTTAAAGAGGTCAACCTCTTAGGACAGAACGTAAACGCTTATCGCGGGCGCAACCACCTCGACGAGATCATCGATTTTGCTGAGCTCTTGCATTTGGTCAATCTGGTCCCCGGCATCGAGCGCATCCGCTACACCACCTCACATCCGGTTGAATTCACCGACGCCATCATTGCCTGCTACGCAGAAATTCCCGCACTGGTGGACCATCTGCACCTGCCCGTGCAAAGCGGCTCTGACCGTATTTTGATGGCCATGAAGCGGGGCCATACCGCGTTGGAGTACAAAGCGACCATTCGTGCCCTGCGCAAAGTGAGACCCAACATTTCGATGTCATCCGATTTTATTATTGGCTTTCCGGGAGAGACCGAAGCTGATTTTGCAGCGACGATGAAACTGATCGAGGACGTCGGCTTCGATTCGTCATTCAGCTTCATCTATAGCGCTCGCCCCGGCACGCCCGCCGCCGATCTGCGTGACGAGGTGCCCGAGGACGTCAAGAAACAGCGCCTGCATATTTTGCAGGCACGAATCGCCCAGCAAGCGCAGCAAATTGCTCAGGCCATGGTGGGCAGCAAACAGCGAATATTGGTCACCGGCTATGCGAAAAAGGATCCGGGACAGCTATCGGGGCGGACAGAAAACAATCGAGTGGTGAACTTCCCGTGTCAGGACAGTGGGCTTATTGGTGAATTTGCGGACGTTGAAATCACAGCGGCCTACACAAACTCCCTGCTGGGCCGCCTGATTTAGGCGTCCCGATAACGCCATCCGGGAGTTGACTCAGCCTGCAAGGCGAGTATCGTTTGGTTCCCAATGTGAAAGAGGCGGCGTGAAAACCGTTGGACACAGAGCAATCGGCGCCCGAGGCTAACCCCCCGGGTCTGGCCTCACATATCACACTCTCCCTTGAACCTAATGACGCGCGTAATCTGGCAGCCCTGTGCGGGCAGTTGGACAGTCACCTGCGCCAGATTGAAAAGCGGCTGAACATCTCCATTCAGAACCGCAGCAATCAGTTCGAATTGCGAGGCGCACACGCCCGCTGCCAAATGGCAGCGTCGCTCCTGTCATCGCTCTACGCCGATGTTGAAAATGGTATTCAACTGAGTCCAGAAAGCATTCATCTGCGCCTGCAAGAAGCCGATCTTGAGCTGCTGAGTGAACCGCAAAGTGCAGAAATCAGTGGTGAAACTGCAGGATTGATTCGCACCAAGCGGCTATCCATTCGGCCCCGCGGTCAAAACCAACGAGCCTATGTCTCCGCGATCGGTAGCCACGACATCAATTTTGGCATTGGCCCTGCAGGCACCGGTAAAACCTATCTTGCCGTTGCCTGTGCGGTGCGAGCCCTGTTAAACGAGCAGGTCAAACGGATCCTGCTGGTCCGCCCGGCAGTGGAAGCAGGCGAGCGTCTCGGATTCCTGCCCGGGGATCTCTCACAAAAGGTCGACCCCTACCTCAGGCCGCTTTACGACGCGCTGTATGAAATGCTGGGGTTTGAAACCGTCAACAAATACATTGAGCGACACGTGATCGAGATCGCGCCGTTAGCTTTTATGCGCGGTCGAACGCTCAATCACGCCTTTATCATTCTTGATGAGGCACAGAACACCACCAAGGAACAGATGAAGATGTTCCTGACTCGTATCGGCTTTGGCTCAACCGCTGTGGTCACAGGCGATACCAGCCAAATTGACCTGCCCAAGGGCACGCAAAGTGGTCTCAAACACGCCATGACCGTGTTAGAGGATGTCGAAGGCATCACCTTTACTCAGTTCGCGAACAAAGACGTCGTGCGCCACCCATTGGTGCAAAGAGTCGTCAGTGCCTACGACGCGCACGAACAAAAAACCGCTCAGCGTGGCGGCGAGGGTCCTCCGTGAACATCATCTTGTCCGTGGACCGCAACACCCCCATGGCCTCGCCATCTGACGAGACCATCGAGGACTGGGTCTGCCGCGCGCTGGCAAGCGCGCAGAACCGGTCCGGACACACGCCCGAGCTCTCGATCCGCATTACCGATGACGATGAAGCGGCTGATTTCAACCAGACCTTTCGCGCCAAACCCGGCGCAACGAACGTCTTATCCTTTCCTGCCGATCTGCCGCCTGACGCCGAATCTGGCCTGCTGGGTGATTTGGTTATTTGTGCGCCCCTCGTCGAGCGTGAGGCAGCCCAACAAGCAAAACCGGTCGAGGCTCACTGGGCGCACCTGATCATCCATGGTGTATTGCACTTGCTCGGTCACGACCACCAAACGTCAGCAGAGGCCGAGTTGATGGAGCGGCTGGAGATCGATTTGCTTCACCATCTGGGCTTTCCCAACCCCTACGATTGTCAACAGCCCCCGGAGGGCGCAGCACTGTGAACGAAGACCGCAAGTCGGAATCCGAAGAACGATCTTGGCTGGACCGACTCACCCACTTCATCAGCGGAGAGCCGCAGAACAAGTCTGACCTCGAGGGCGTGCTCGCGCTGGCCGAGGAACACGAAATTATTGACGAGGACGCGCGGAAAATCATGGAGGGGGCCTTATTGGTCACCGATATGCAGGTGCGCGACATCATGATCCCTCGCGCACAGATGGTGGTCATCGACGCCGATCAGCCGCTTCTGGAGGCGCTGCCGCAAATCACCCAATCGGGTCACTCGCGCTATCCGGTCATCGGCGATGGCATCGACGACGTCATCGGTATCCTGTTGGCGAAGGATCTGCTGCCACTGGTTCAAACTGATGCGACGGTGCCCAGCATTAAAGAACTCATGCGGCCGGTCATTGCCGTCCCCGAGAGCAAACGGCTGAATGTATTGCTTCGCGAGTTTCGCCAAAACCGCAATCATATGGCGATTGTGATAGACGAGTATGGCGGGATCGCAGGCCTGATTACGATCGAGGACGTACTCGAAGAGATTGTTGGCGAGATCGAGGACGAAACCGACGTTGAAGAGGGCCAGCTGATTCGACCAGTCAATGACAGCTCATTCATGGTTGAGGCCCTGACGCCCATCGAAGACTTCAATGAATTCTTCGGCACAGACTTCAGTGATGAAGAGTTCGACACCATCGGTGGATTAGTGATTAACGCTTTCGGGCAATTGCCGACGCGGAATCAGTCTGTCCGCCTAGACCAGTTTGAATTCAAAGTGATTCACGCCGACGAGCGAAGACTCACCCGTTTGCGCGTCACCACTAACGCCTCTGTGCCGGCAGAGTAATGCCCAATAACTGGCCACGCTGGGGTCTTGCCTGTGTCGCTGGCCTGATCTTTCCGCTCGGCCTCGCACCATTTGATTGGTGGCCGCTGGTGGGTCTCAGTGCGGGCGTGCTGTTCTGTTGTCTGAACCCGGCTCACTGTAGAACGCCACTGCGCACCGGGTTCCTCTATGGTGCCGGTTTTTTCGGTGCTGGCGTGTCGTGGGTATACGTCAGCATCCACGTCTACGGCAATACACCGATACCATTGGCAGTGACGCTCACTGTGATGTTCTGTGGCGGCCTGGCACTGCTGTTTACACTTCAAGCGCTGCTCTTCCACCGACTGGCGAGCCGCCATTTGGGCTGGCAGGTCATACAGTTTGCCTCCCTGTGGGTGTTGTTCGAGTGGCTGCGGAGCTGGCTACTGACAGGTTTCCCCTGGTCCTATGCCGGTTACGGCACGCTCGAATCACCCTTCGCCGGCTGGATCCCCGTGATCGGGGTGTATGGATCCTCTTGGCTCATTGTGTTGCTGGGGTGCCTTTGGCTGTCGGCGCTGTCCCAGCCTCAACACGCGCCACGCTGGATCATCACGCTGTTGTGCTCAACTGCACTATGGCTCAGTGGCTCGCTGTGGTCGGGCGTGGAGTGGACTCAGCCCATCGGCAAACCGTTGCGCGTTGCGGCCGTTCAACCCAATGTGCCGCTCAAGGAAAAATGGAACCCCCGTTACCGCGGCGGCATTCTCAGTGATTTCATTGAGCGCAGTGCGCGACTGTCTGAAAACCACGACATCGTAGTGTGGCCTGAATCTGCGCTACCGGGCTATCGCGATCAGCTAGAAGCCGTCATCAGTCAGGCCGATCAGGACGCAACCAACAGCACTACAACGCTGATCACTGGAATCCCTACCCGCGACACGGATGGCCGCTACAACAGTATCGTGGCGCTGGGCAACGGATCGGGGACTTACGACAAACAAAAGCTGGTGCCCTTTGGAGAGTACGTCCCGCTGGAGGGGTGGTTGCGCGGGCTCATCGCATTTTTTGATTTGCCCATGTCGCAATTCAGTGAGGGCTCGTCTGATCAACCACCACTCATCGCCCATGGCCTGCCGGTCGCATCCCTCATCTGTTATGAGATCGTTTACCCCGACTTCGTACAGCGAATCGGTCGCGATACGGCGCTATTGATCACCATCAGCAACGATACCTGGTTCGGTGACAGTGTCGGGCCCTGGCAACACTTTCAGATGGCCCGCTATCGCGCGGCCGAAATGGGACGGGATCTGATTCGTAGCACCAACGACGGCGTCACCGCACTGGTGGATGCCAGCGGCCGCGTGATCGCAACCTCGTCTCAGTTCACTGACGCTGTCGTGATAGGAACCGTTCAGCCCCGCTCGGGGCACACGCCTTATGCGCTGACAGGCAGCTTACCCGTTCTGGTATTTGCGCTGATCACGTTGGTATTGGGTCGAGACCGCCCTTAATGCTGGTAAACTCTGCGCCGGCACTGATCAAGATTTAGGCTGAGCTGACAAAGGCGATCCCCCCTTCCCGAGGGTCGACCCGCACAGCAAACATCACCTCAGTACGCACTAAAAAATCACGCAATATAGAGTCACTATGAGTCAGGAATACACGCCGCAAACGCTGGAAGTCGCACTACAAGCAGACTGGGCCAAGTCGGGACGTTTTGCGGTGCAGCCGGACAACGCTAGGGAGAAGTTCTACTGCCTGGCCATGTTTCCCTACCCCAGCGGCAAGCTTCACATGGGCCATGTGCGCAACTACACCATCGCCGATGTGATCGCGCGCTACCAGCGTATGCAGGGCAAGAATGTGCTTCAGCCCATGGGATGGGACGCGTTTGGACTTCCCGCGGAAAATGCGGCGATCGCCAATGAGGTCGCGCCCGCAGCGTGGACCCGGGAAAACATCGACCACATGCGCGCCCAATTACAGCGACTGGGCTACGCCTACGACTGGGACCGGGAAATTGCCACCTGCGACCCGCAGTACTATCAATGGGAGCAGTGGTTTTTCACTCAACTGTACGAGCGTGGCCTGGTCTACAAGAAAATGGCGACGGTGAACTGGGATCCCGTGGACCAGACGGTACTGGCAAATGAGCAGGTCATTGATGGGCGCGGTTGGCGCTCTGGTGCGCTGATCGAGCGGCGAGAAATTCCTCAGTGGTTTATTCGCATCACCGCCTACGCCGAGGAATTACTGGAGGGGCTCGACACGCTGGAAGGCTGGCCAGAGGCCGTGCGCATTATGCAGCGGAACTGGATTGGTAAGAGTCGCGGTGTGGAACTGTCATTTGGATTGGAGTCGCCGATTGCCGACCTTGACCGCATCGAGGTGTACACCACCCGGCCCGATACGCTGTTCGGCGTCACCTACATCAGTCTCGCCGCGGAACATCCGATCACGCTTGCGTTGGCCGAGCAGAACCCTGAGCTGACCGAATTTGTTGCCGCCTGTAAACAGGCATCTGTGGCCGAAGCCGACATGGCTCAGGCTGAGAAGCTCGGAATGGATACCGGCTTGCGCGCCACGCACCCATTGACCGGTGAAGCAATCCCCGTTTGGGTCGCCAACTACGTGCTTATGGACTACGGTTCGGGCGCGGTGATGGCCGTGCCGGCGCACGATGAGCGAGATTGGGAATTTGCGCGCAAGTACTCGCTACCGATGAAAACCGTGATCTGTGACGCCGAAGGCCAGCCAGCCGATATCGCAGACAGCGCCTATACCGAACACGGTGTGCTCACAGGATCTGCAGAGTTCGATGGTTGCCACTTCGAAGCCGCTTTTGAGGGCATCGCTGCGCAGCTCGAGGCCAAGCAGATGGGTCGCACTACAACGCAGTTCCGGTTGAGAGACTGGGGCGTATCGCGACAGCGCTACTGGGGTACACCCATACCCATGCTCAACCTCGAAGACGGGCGAGATATCCCCATTCCCGCTGACCGCCTGCCCTCATTGCTACCTGAAGACGTGGCAATGGATGGCGTGACATCGCCCATCAAAGCAGACCCTGAGTGGCGCAAGTTTGAGCTTGAGGGGCAGCCCTGCGAGCGCGAAACCGACACCTTCGACACCTTTGTACAGTCCTCGTGGTACTACGCGCGCTTTACCTGCCCGCACTATACCGACGGCATGATCGATAGTGCGCAAGCCAATTACTGGCTGCCGGTCGACCAGTATGTCGGCGGCATCGAGCACGCGATTCTGCACCTGCTCTATTCCCGCTTCTTCCATAAATTGATGCGCGACACAGGACTGGTGGACAGTGATGAGCCGTTTGAGCGACTGCTGACGCAAGGCATGGTGCTGAAGGATGGCGCCAAGATGTCAAAATCAAAGGGTAATACGGTTGACCCGCAAGCCTTGATCGACCGCTATGGCGCCGATACGGTGCGTCTTTTCAGTATGTTTGCCGCACCACCGGAACAGTCTTTGGAGTGGTCAGACTCCGGGGTGGAGGGTGCGCACCGCTTCATCAAGCGCTTGTGGCGCCTGATCCATGATTTTGGATCCAACGAGAGCGCCCCGTCAGCGGAATCGCTCACCGCAGAACAAAAAACACTGCGCAGAAAGATCCACGAGACCATCGCCAAAGTGAGCGACGACTACGGTCGCCGACAGACCTTCAATACAGCCGTTGCTGCGATCATGGAGCTGTGCAACGACCTCGGTCGTCATCCGGGTGAGACGCCCGAGGACCGCAACGTGATCAGTGAGGGACTGCATGCTGTTTTGCAAATGCTGTGGCCCATTACGCCGCACTTAAGCGAACACCTGTGGCGTCAACTGACGGGGGAGGCCTTTGTCGAGAGCCACTGGCCTGCGTTGGATGAGTCCGCATTGAGCCGTGACGAGCTGGAGATCGTGGTGCAGGTGAACGGTAAGGTGCGCGGCAAAATTCTGGTCCCCGCGTCAGCCGATCGCAACGAGATCGAGGCACTGGCAAAGGATCAGGAAAACGTGCGGCGCTTCCTCGCCGACGCCACGATTCGAAAAGTCATTGTAGTGCCACAGAAACTGGTCAATATTGTCGCCCAATGATGAATACGCGCACTGTCTACACCGTCTTCTGCAGTACCTCGCACCTCTGGCGCCTGATCGTGATCGGGGCGTTGCTGGTGGTGACCGGCTGTGGCTTTCAATTGAAGGGCAGCGGCTCTGCGGGCGCGCAACTAGAAGGCACGCTGCTGCGACTGATCAGCAGCCAACCCCGATCAGAACTGACCCGGGAGGTGACACAGGAATTAACCGCCAATGGTCTGATATTGACTGATGACGGTGACGCCACCTTGATACTGACACTGCAACCTGAACAGTTCACCCAACGCAATGTGTCTCTCACCGCACAAGCTCGAGCGGCAGAATTAGAACTCACCTTGGCGGCTGACTTTACCCTCGAGCAGGCGGATCGTGATCCCATTGATGCACGGGCAACCGTCAATCGCCAAATGCTCAATGACCCTCGCAACGTTGTCGGCAAGACGGAGGAGCTCCGTCTGTTACGGGACGAAATGCGTCGGGATCTCGCCGCTCAAATTGTTCGCAGACTGAGTCACAGCGTCGCCAACTGATGCAACTGAAGCCCGCGCAGCTTGAGCAACACCTCAGCAACACCCTGGCTTCCTGCTACCTCGTATCCGGCGATGAACCGCTGCTGGTTCAAGAGTGTGCCGACGCCATCCGCGCGGCAGCGCGACAAGCGGGATGCGCCGAACGGCAGCGGATTCATATTGCGAACAAAGAGGATTGGCAGGAGCTGGGTCACTCTGCGGGGTCCCTGTCTCTGTTTGCCGATCGAAAATTAATCGAAATTCAGCTACCCAGTGGCAAGCCGGGTACCGAGGGCAGTAAAGCACTGCAGGAATACCTCAGTACTCAACCGGAGGATGTGTTGCTGATCGTCAGCGGACGCATCGATAAACAGTCGCAAAAAAGTAAGTGGTATCTGGGGCTGGACGAGGCCGGCGTGATCATTCCCATTTGGCCTGTATCGCCCGCTGAATTGCCCGACTGGATCCTGTCCCGCATGCGTAGCGCAGGATTAAGCGCAAACCCCGATGCTGTCGCGTTGCTGGCTGAGCGGCTCGAAGGCAATCTTTTGGCCGCCGCTCAGGAGATCGAGAAGCTGCGTTTGCTACATGGTGAGCAAACCATTAGCGCCGAAATGGTCGCAGACACGGTATCGGACAACGCGCGCTACGATGCCTTTCGACTGGTGGACGTTGCACTGTCAGGCGATGCCAGAGCGGCGGTGAGAACGCTGAGAGGACTGAGAGCAGAATCCATTCAACCGCCGGTCCTACTGTGGGCGATCGCCCGCGAGGTGCGATTATTGGCCGATGTAAAACGGGACGTGGCAGGGGGTGCGGCGATCAATCAGGCACTGAATCAGCGCGGCGTGTGGCGTAATCGTCAGGCACTGGTGCGCGCTGCGGTCAATCGACTCGGTGGCCGGGATCTCGCGGAGATGCAGGCGCTGAGCTTCCAGGCAGACGGCGCCAGCAAGGGGTTTCTCAGCGGCGAACCCTGGAGTCTACTGGAGCGTCTGGTGGTAGTGATGGCTCAGGGACTGCCGGCGCCCACAACAGCGGAGCGCCTCGCATAGCACGTCGCCGCCAAGCCTAAACCGACCGCCCCCACCAACAGTGACACGTTGCTGAAGCCGAATCGGTCTGCCCCCGCGCCCAGTAGTGCCGCGCCCAAAGCAGGGGCGCCCATCGCGAACATCGTCCACACGCTCATCACCCGACCTCGGTAATCACCCTCTGCACACAGCTGAACCAGCGTTTGCGAACCCGTTCCGGCAATGGTCGCCACAATGCTGAGACAAGAGACCCACACAGACAGGCCGAGGGTCCCGGAGAACCAGCGCAGGGCTGCAAGTCCAAGACAGGCAAGACCAATGGCAACGCAAACCAGTCTGAAAAGCGCGATCAGATCTGCTGTTTGGCGACTGACAAACAAGCCGCCCAGTACCGAACCCAGGCCAGCCATGGCGACCAGCGTCGCCAGTTCGGTGGAGCCACCCTGCAATAGCTGCCCTGACAAAGCGGGCAGCAGCTCAATCACCGTGCGCCCGAGCAGACCGTTCAATGCCGTGAGTGCCAGCAGTAATTTGAGATCAGTGCGTCCCAGTAAATAGCGAAAACCAGCCATCAGCTGCTGAACATAGGGCGCTGACCTTTCGGCATCCGAGGCGCGCTCGATTCTCAGCCGTGAAAGCCCCAGAAAAGAGATGCAGAACATCAGCATGGCTGTCATCCACGCGGCGGTGACAGTCAATTGGGCCACCAGTATGGCACCCACAGCAGGCCCCACCATGCGGGCGATATTGAACGACATGGCGGAATAACCGACGGCGCTAGGCAGGGCTTCACGGGCAACCAGTAGCGGCACGAGCGCCAGCCGCATAGGCGAGTGAAGAGAAGTCGCCACGCCGAGCGCACTCGCCAACGTGACCAACATCGCGCGGTCGTAGACGTCAAAGCCCGATGTGATCGCGCCCAACAGCGCGATCAGGCTGTGAATAACCATGGAGAACCGAAGCCCCTCACGCGGGTTGATGCGGTCTGACAAGATGCCAAACCATGGGGATAGCACCAGAGCCGGTGCCAGCATCAGAGCCCCGACAATGCCAACCCAAGTGGCTGAATGCGTGAGTTCCCAGGCGCTCCAGCCAAGTAAAAATCGTAGCAGCCAGGCGCCCAAGCTCGAGAACCAACTGGCCGGGTAATAGCGCCTAAACCGCGGATCCGAGAGCGCGGACCGATGCACCTGTCGCGTTTCACGACAGTCCGAAAAATCCTCACTTGCTTTTTGGGTCATGCTCAAATACTGTCTATTTATACAGTATTTTTACTGTTGTGGCTGTCTCGTCTGACACTCGCTGACCCGCGACGGCGATCAGGCATAACTGTATGGAACCGGAGTACATCATGAATTATCTACTCGAAGATATTTTCCGCCGTGCCGATACCTGGCGAGGCATGGGCCAACACGGTATGGGGCCAATACACGCCGGTCAACAAAACCGTGTTTTCCTGCATCCAGAAGCTACCGCTGCCAACGGCGATGCCTATACTTTTTCCGGGATCAGAACCGGTTTCGATGCTCTGGATGCACAACTCTACAACAGAGGCTGGCCACCCGGAGGGTGTATCGAAGTCATTAGCGACCAATGCGGGCTCGATGCCATGGGTGTGTTCATGCCTATGATGAAAACCCTTTCCGGCCAGGGTCACTGGCAGGTATTTATTGATCCTCCCTACACGCCTTACGCCCCACTGCTTGCCGGCGAGGGCATCGACCTCCGGGAGATCATGCTCGTGCACCCCCGAAATCGTGATGAAGTTCTGTGGTCAACCGAGCAAGCGTTAAGGAGCAACACCTGCAGCGCGGTCTTTGCCTGGTTGGGCGCAACGGATTATCGCTATGCAGAACTGCGCAAAATTCAGTTGGCCGCTGCCAGCCATGGCACAGTCGCTATTCTGTTTCGCTCATCCGAGGCGCTGGATCAGGCCTCCCCCGCCAGCCTCAAAATTCAGATAGACGGTTACCGCCAGATCAAAATTCTCAAGCAACGAGGGGGGCACCAAAGTCCGGCAATTACACTGCCAATGGATGAATCCATTCCTCATGTAGCCCCCGTCTGGACGGCTATGGAATCGCCAGATTCGTTCCTAAGTCAGTCAGATTGCCGCCCCTCTGCCTGAGCGGTCACCTCGAGAATCGGCCAAGGGTGCACACATAAGACACCCATAAGACACCTATAAGACACCTATAAAAAAGCCCCGCGAGGCGGGGCTTAGTCATACAGCGTCTAACCGCTTATCGGGCGACGCTCACCACAACGTTGCCAGAGTCTTCAATATCGAAACGGTCCGCGTCCATAACCTTGGTCCACGCGCTGGCAAAATCTTTGATAAAACGCTGCCGACTTTCGTCAAACGCGTAAAACTCCACCACTGCACGCAGTTCCGAGTTGGAGCCGAAGACGAGATCGAATTCCGTCGCGGTCCACTTGAGCTCACCACTCTGCCGGTCGCGTCCCTCAAAGACGTACGCTTCAGAGGACGGCCCCCATGCGGTATTCATGTCCAGCAGGTTCACAAAGAAATCGTTGCTCAAGACTCCCGGGCGATCCGTGAGAACACCGCGGTCGCTGCCATCGGCATTGGCATTCATGGCACGTAATCCACCCAGCAATACCGTCATTTCTGACACGGTCAGATTCAGCATATCGGCCTTGTCGATTAACGCCTGCGAAGGCGACATAAAGCCGAGGTCTGCCATGTAATTACGGAAACCGTCATGGCGAGGCTCCATCACAGACCATGAGGTTGCGTCTACAGAACCTTCGATTGCATCGACACGTCCTGGAGTAAACGGAATCGATACCTCAACTCCGAATTCCTCAGCCGCCTGCTCAACCCCGACGTTACCCGCGAGCACGATGACATCAGCCAGTGACACCTGCTTGCCACGGGACAAGCCGCTGTTGAACTCGTCCTGTACTTCTTCCAGCACAGCCATCACCTCGGCCAATTCAGCGGGGTTATTAATCGCCCACTGATTTTGGGGCGCGAGACGAATACGAGCGCCGTTGGCACCGCCGCGCATGTCGGTGGCGCGATACGTGGAGGCAGAGGCCCACGCGGTACTCACCAGCTGCGTATTGGACAGTCCACTGGCCTCAATAGCGGCTTCCAGCTTACGGATATCCCGGTCACTGATCAGCTTGTAGTCGCGCTCGGGCAGCGGGTCTTGCCAGGCCAGGGTCTCTGCAGGCACATCGTCACCCAAATAACGGATCTTTGGACCCATGTCACGATGCGTCAATTTGAACCATGCTTTCGCAAAGGCCAGCTCGAACTCGGCAGGATTCTCGAGGAAGCGCTGCGAGATCTCGCGGTAGCTGGGATCAAACTTGAGCGACAGGTCTGTCGTAAACATCACCGGTGCATGGCTCACGCCCTCGAGGTGGGCATCGGGCACTGTGCCCGCCGCCGCGCCGTCCTTGGGCTGCCACTGCAGCGCGCCCGCCGGACTGCGCGTTTGCTCCCACTCATAGGCAAACAAGTTCGCCAGATACATCATTGACCACTGGGTCGGCGTCGCGGTCCAAGCACCCTCCAAACCGGAAGTCACCGTGTCTTCTGCATTACCCTTGCCACAGGTGTTTTTCCAACCAAAGCCCTGCTCAACGATTGCCTCGCCAGTTGGCTCCGGACCTACGCAGTCATCAGGCTTATGCGCGCCGTGGGCCTTACCAAACGAGTGACCGCCAGCAATCAGTGCCACGGTCTCTTCATCATTCATCGCCATGCGGCCAAAGGTCTCACGGATATCGTGGGCGGCCAGCACGGGGTCGGGATTGCCATTAGGGCCCTCGGGATTCACGTAGATCAGACCCATCTGTACAGCAGCCAGGCCTTTACGCAACTGGCGACCCTCAGCGTAGCGCTCGTCAGCGAGCATCTTGGCTTCAGGACCCCAGTACACCCACTCGGGCTCCCAGTCGTCGGTGCGGCCGCCGGCAAATCCAAACGTTTTGAATCCCATGTTTTCCATGGCCACATTACCCGCGAGGACCATCAGGTCAGCCCAGGAGATCTGGTTGCCGTACTTTTGCTTGATGGGCCACAGCAGTCGTCGCGCTTTGTCGAGGTTGCCGTTATCGGGCCAGCTGTTCAGCGGCTCGAAACGCTGCTGGCCGCCATCGGCACCACCGCGGCCATCTGACGTGCGATAAGTACCGGCACTGTGCCACGCCATACGCACAAAAAACGGACCGTAGTTACCGTAGTCTGCCGGCCACCAGGGCTGGGAGGTCGTGAGCGTGTCATTGATATCCGCTTTGAGCGCTTCCAAATCGAGACGCGCGAATTCTGCGGCGTAGTCAAAATCGCCACCCAGTGGGTTGGCGCTGCGCTCGTGCTGTCGCAGAGGCGTCAGGTCAAGACTGGTCGGCCACCAGGCCTGGGTGCTTTTAGGTGTGCTTCGTGCCACCGATTCAATGACCGGCAACGCCACCAGCGCCGCAGCCAAGGCAGTGTGCACGACCGTCGTTTTCATTAACGTCATTTTCATCATGCTGTCCTCAGTAAAAAGAGATACCCCGACGACACTCTAGCCACTGGCCACCCGTATTGAAAAGCTGATTGTTTAGATAAATGCCATCGGTTTTTTCGATGACTGGGTCAGAACAACCCTGCCCGTGACCTTACCCCAAAGCCGCTCGTTAACCGTCAGTAAGGGTCGTGTTGATCAAGCGCTTAATGTTCGCCTCAAGTTGATCAAGGGGCACCGCGCCAGTGCGCAATACGGCATCGTGAAAAGCACGGATATCAAAATCAGCACCCAGGGCCTCGCGCGCCATTTCCCGCAATTCCACAATGCGGAGCTTGCCAATCATGTAGGCCGTTGCCTGACCCGGCATCGCGATATACCGCTCGATGGCGCGCTGGCAGTCATATTCAGCGTTGGGGGTGTTGTTGACCAGGTATGCCACCGCCTCTGCCCGCGTCCATTGCTTGTGGTGTAGCCCTGTATCGACCACCAGACGGGCTGCACGCCAGAGCTCCATCGCCAAGCGCCCGAAGTTTGAGTAGGGATCTTGATAGAAACCCATTTCGTGCGCCAAATATTCAGAGTAGAGGCCCCACCCCTCCGTGTAAGCAGTAAACCGGGTATGCCGCTGAAAATCAGGGACATCACCCAGCTCTGCGGCGATAGCACGCTGCAAGTGATGACCCGGCAAGCCCTCGTGGAACGCCAAGGCTTCCAGGTCAGTGGTGGGCATCGAGTTCATGTCATAGAGATTTGCGTAATAAATGCCGGGCCGTGAGCCATCGGGCGGCGGGCTTTGATAAAAGGCCTTGCCCGCCGACTGTTCGCGGTAAGGCTCCACTCGCTTCACAACCAAGTCCGATTTCGGCAACACCCCAAAGTAATCCGGTAACCGCTGCGCCATGCTCTCGATAGCGCTACGAGCTGCAGTCAGGTACGCGTCGCGGCCCTCATCGGTATTGGGGTAGCGCAGGGAAGCATCGTTGCGCACCCGATCAAGAAAGTCGCTGAGCTCTCCCTCCTCTCCCAGTGCCGACATCACCGCGCGCATCTCCGTATGCAGCCGCGCTACATTAGCGAGACCCGCTTGGTGAATTTCCTCCGCCGTCAGATCGGTCGTGGTGTACACACGCAACCTGTTTTCATAAAAAGCGTCCCCCTCGGGAAACCGCCAGACGCCATCCTCGGAGGGAGCGGCACTCTGCTGCGCTTGAATCGCAGCGATGAGCCGTTCATAAGCAGGTTTAACCGCGGTGAGGAGTGCCGCTCTAGCAGCCTGGCTGAGGCCATCCGATACCGAGGGCTCCAGGTCCAATGCATTCAGCTTGCTGGAAAAATCCTGCCAAAGAATGGATGGCTCGGCGCTGTCATCAAATGGTGCGCCCTTGAGCACATTACCCGCTGATCGAACGATCTTGGGAATCATCCAGTCGACCAGATACATGCCTTTCTCAGCACGAAGCGCCAGCTGCTCGATGACGCCGTCAAAGTACTGCGGCAAGTTATTCAAACGGGCGATATAAGCTTGAGCGTCGGCTTCGGAGGTAACGGTGTGCACATTGACCAATAGACTGACCACACCGGTGTGAGGGCCACGATGCTGATGAATAACATAGCGGTGATGCCTGAAAGGCGCCCCCGCCAGTGTCCGTTCCAGATCCAGGCGGTACAGTTGGTAGGACAGTAACCGCTCTGAGGATAACTGGGCGGTGTCAATGCCCTCGATGAACGCCAGTCGTTGGCGCGTTATCTCAAGAGACTCGAGCTGAAAAGACTCTGACACATCGTTCCATTGATCCTGCTGATCCTTAACACCGAGGTAACTGGCGCTAGCGGGGAACCGGGCCAGATCCTCGGCCCAGGTGGCGGCGAAAAAGGCCTCCAATTTCTGTTGCTCGGCAGACGGGGGCGCGGCGACTTCGGCGGTTTCGGTAGAGGGTTGTGTCGGGTCGCAGGCCGCCAATAACACGACCAGCAGCGCGCCTAATAGCCACCGAGAAAC
This sequence comes from Luminiphilus sp., assembly GCA_038151055.1. Lineage (GTDB taxonomy): Bacteria > Pseudomonadota > Gammaproteobacteria > Pseudomonadales > Halieaceae > Luminiphilus. The sequence goes on along the minus strand of JAYOUT010000012.1, from coordinate 19,291 downwards.
AGTGGCGGCACACCGGGATAAGCGGACGCTTGCGCAAGCCAAGCGGGATATCGTCAGGTGATACAGGTTCAGCATAATAAAATCCGGTTTACAGCCAGCGAATGAAAGCGCACCAGTATAGTTTTGCAAAATGACGGGGTCATCGGGATAAGTCATTGGGGCCGCTCCATAATACTGTATAAAAATACAGTATTATGGGCTGATGTCTCTGTGGCTTTGCCTCCGTTTTGAGTTACTTCCGCTGGAAGCCCTGTTACAACAACAGGGCTGTCGCCACGATATCGCGACTGTTATCGCCTCCCAGCGCAAGGTGTTGGTTTGTGACGATCAGGCCAGCCTGAACGGTGTACTGCCCGGGCAAAGTGTCAGCACAGCGCAGGCATTACTGTCTCATTGTGAATATCGCGTACTCGAACGCTCGCTGGAAACCGAGGACAGGTTGCTGGAACAGCTCACCAGCTGGGCCTATGGGCTCTCACCGCATCTACAACGCTGGCGCGATAACGCTCTGATGATTGAAATCGGCAGCTGCCTGCAAGTGCATCACGGCCTTGAGGCGCTACTCGATCATGTCGACAACGAGATGCAGCTGCGTGGACTCACCGCCGCACTCGGCGTTGCCGAAACCTGCAACGCTGCCTGGCTACTGAGCCATACCGACCGCGATGACGCCCGCCGAGCCGAACAACCCCTTGCCATCCGGTTGGCACCACTCCCTCTGAATCTCATCGACGATACATTTCCCAAAGTTGTCAAACGTCTTGAGAAAACGGGTATACGACAATTTCGGCAGCTGCTTGATATTCCCCTACCCGCGCTGGGTAAGCGCTGCGGCGAGGCTTTTCTGGAGTGGCTCAATCAACTACAAGGCAACCGACAGGAGCCAGCTGTCACCTACCAGCCACCGGAGCGTTTTGAAGATACGCTGTGGTTCGGTTTTGATATTCAAAATCAACAGGAACTGCATCCCGCCATGCGGCGCTTGCTGGAACACTTCTGCCACTTTTTGACGAATACACAGCTCACGAGTGGCGCTATCGAGTGGCGCTATCTGATACCTCGACATTCACCTCAAGCACCCCTCTCACCATCTCATTCCATATTGCAACGGCATGCGGCAGAAGCACCCTCAGGTATCTCCTTTAAAGTTTTTTCTGATACGGCACGACACAATGCCGGGCTTTGGTTCGAGCTGTCGTGCCTGCAACTCGACAATCAGTCTTTCCCTGAAGGTATTGAAGGACTCTCGCTGGTAGTAGAGCAGTTTCAGGAAGCCAGTAGCGCATCTGAAGACTTGTTTCATAGCGGGATTGATATGGCATCCCGCCACGAATTGGTCGATCGACTGCGAGGCAGGCTCGGCTTGCAGGCTGTCGGCTATCTGGACTGCCGCTACGAACATCTGCCGGAAGACGCAGTGGTCGAAACACACACCATGAGTGCTGAGCGCAACAGCGATGACAACCCGTTGGGACAAAGACCTTTTTGGTTATTGCCCGCCCCCCAGCCTATCCATCAGGACGCAGAGCAGCTGTACTGGAATGGCCTGCTGCATGTGCTGTATGGCCCGGAGCGTATCGAAGATCAGTGGTGGAGTACGCCCGTCAGCCGGGACTACTACATTGCCTATACACCCCAAAAACAACCGGTTTGGATTTATCAGGATCGGCACAACCGTCGCTGGTATTTACACGGCCTCTTCGCCTAATCGTGTAATGCCCGAGCTAGGTCTCTTATCCGGACTGTGGCCTGAGGTCGGGTCATGCGATCGAGATCAGATTGCCCATAGCATGCGAACTCAGTGCGACTGCTCCGCGAGGGCCTCAGCCGGATTATCCAACCAAATAAGATCGGTCATATCGAATCCCAGTTCGGCACCGGTCTCCAGAAATCGCGCCCTGAGTGCATCGCTGATCTGAGGGCTTCGCGCCAGGAACCACAAGTAGTCGCGATTAAAGCCAGAAACGAAGGCGTAGTCGTAATCTTCCCCCAGCTCAAACACCACATAGCTGCCATAAAACGGCCCAAAGAAAGACACTTTGAGATGGGCGACATCCGGCGACTTTACAAAGCGTGCAACGCCTTCTGCCTCGCGCCACTCCCCTTCTTCAGCATCAAAACCACGGTTCAATACCGAAATACTGCCGTCAGGATTGATATCGTAAGTGGCCGTTACGTCAGTCAGACCCCGCTCAAAACTGTGGTCCAACCGAGCAATCTCGTGCCAGGTTCCCAGATACCGACCCTGATCAAATGCCGTAACGGGCTCAATACCATCAGGCACACCGGTACAAGCCACCAGGCCGAAACAGAGGATACCCACCAGCGCATATCGGCTGCGGACTGCTCTACTCTTTATCATCGCCTCTCCTTTTCAGATCGCACCTGCTGATCAACGACTGGTCCATGGCTTTGCCCGCACACCTTTACGTGCATCGTTAAAAGCAGTCTACGCTATTTCATATCAGGGCTTTTCAGCAGAGTACGCATGTCGCTAGAATACTGTTTATTTATACAGTATTTGTTGTGTACGCGGAACTTCATTGCCTGAGCCATTACAGCTTTTTGCGTGGCGCCTCAGCGCCCGATGAACTGGTTGATCGGGCAACGCGCTGCGGCTATTGCGCTCTGGCTATTACCGATGAGTGCTCTCTGGCAGGCGTGGTCAAAGCCCATGTCGCCGCCAAAGAGCGAGGCCTCAAGCTAATTGTTGGCAGTGAGTTTACGCTGACAGAAGGTATTCGATTGGTCGCATTGGCACCCAATCGAGAAGCCTACGGTGAACTATCGGGGCTGATCAGTCGCGCGCGCCGCCGCAGCGGCAAAGGGGAATACATTGTTCATCTGCGCGATGTCATCTTTCATCTCAAACGCTGCCTGCTTATCCTCTTGCCGGATGACACTGACAACCAGATCGTTCATCTCCAGCAATTAGCACGGCGCTGCAAAGACCGTGTCTGGGTGGGTATCAGCAGGCTACTGGGCAATGACGAATGGCGGCGCTTTAAACACCGTTACCACATAGCGCAAACGCTTCAGATCCCCATGGTTGCCTGCGGCGAAGTACAAATGCACAGCGCCAAGCGTAAGGCGCTACACGATGTGCTAACCGCCATTCGACTCCAGACTCCAGTGCAACAACTGGGTCACCGGCGACTGATCAACAGCCAGCAACACTTGCGTACGCTGGACACACTGCAGTCGCTGTACCCCGAAACACTCATTGCAGAAACACGGCGCGTCGCAGATCGCTGCCAATTCAGCCTGGATGAGTTGCGCTATGAATATCCGGAAGAAGTGGTTCCGGCCAACCACTCTGCTAACAGCTACCTCCGCCAGGAAGTGGCTGCCGGTGCCAAACTACGCTGGCCACAAGGTATACCGGAAGCCGTGCAGACGCGGATCCATCAAGAACTGGATCTGATCACAGAGCTTGCCTACGAGTACTACTTTCTCACCGTTTACGACATCGTCCGGTTCGCTAAATCACGCCATATCCTGTGCCAGGGACGAGGTTCTGCCGCTAACTCTGTCGTCTGCTATTGCCTGCACATCACAGAAGTCTCTCCCGAGCAGGTCTCGCTGTTATTCGAGCGATTCATCTCCCGCGAAAGAGACGAACCGCCTGATATTGATGTGGATTTTGAGCACGAGCGGCGTGAAGAGGTCATTCAATATATCTACGAAAAATATACCCGTCGTCGGGCCGCACTGGCTGCGACTGTCATCACTTATCGATCACGTAGCGCTGTGCGCGACGTTGGGAAAGCCATGGGGTTTGATGCCAGCTTCATAGACGAGCTGGCCAGCTCTCTGGCGTGGTGGAACCGGGAGCGGGAACTGACCAGTCGCTTCCAACAACAGGGCGTCGCGCGCTCGGAGCAAATTGCTGAGCACTTCATGGCCAGAGTGCAGGAAATACTGGGTTTCCCACGCCATCTCTCGCAGCACGTCGGCGGATTCGTGATCAGTCGGGGGCCGATTTCAAATCTGGTGCCCGTTGAAAACGCCAGCATGCCGGACCGCACCGTTATTCAATGGGATAAGGAAGACATCGAGTCTCTAGGGTTGCTCAAGGTCGATATTCTGGCTCTCGGTATGCTGTCAGCCATTCGCAAAACACTGCAAATGATTCACCGACAACACCCTGACATCCAGTCGATACAGGATATTCCACGAGAAGATGCGGCGACCTACCGGATGCTGCAAAAAGCCGACTCTTTAGGCGTCTTTCAAATCGAATCCCGGGCGCAGATGTCCATGCTGCCAAGGCTGAAGCCTGCCTGCTTTTATGACCTGGTCATCGAAATCGCCATTGTGCGACCCGGACCGATTCAGGGCGACATGGTTCACCCTTATTTACGGCGCAAAGCGGGATTGGAAGCCATCAGCTACCCCAACAAGGACATTGAGTCAGTGCTGTCGAGAACGCTGGGGGTCCCTATTTTTCAAGAGCAGGTTATTCGCCTGGCCATGGTCGCGGCAGGATTCACCGGCGGAGAAGCCGATGCCCTGAGGCGTGCCATTAGCAATTGGGGCAAAAACAGTAAGCTGCTCACCTTCGAGCACAAGCTCAAACAAGGCATGATTAACAAGGGTTATACCGCCGATTTTGCAGATCGGCTGTTCAATCAGATCAAGGGATTCGGTGGTTACGGTTTCCCAGAGTCACACTCGGCGAGCTTTGCGCTGCTGGCCTACGTTTCTGCCTGGCTAAAGTGCCATCACCCCGCCGCCTTTTATGTTGGACTGCTCAACAGTCAGCCCATGGGCTTTTATTCGCCGTCGCAGCTGATACAGGACGCACGACGACACAACATTATGATCTTCCCCGTCGATGTGAATCACAGCAGTTGGGATCATCAACTGATGCCGTCGGCAAATAATCAGCATCCCCCTATCAGGCTGGGGTTACGGTTGATAAAAGGTCTCAGTGAGGCAGCGGGCAAACGCATTCATGCGGCTCGCGTGGCACGCGCATTCAATGACGTTGCAGATTTGCGCCAACGCGCCTCTTTGGATCGTGGCGACATGGAAGCACTCGCCGCCGCGGATGCACTCTTGAGTCTCAGTGGCAACCGATACCAGTCCCACTGGCAGACTATGGCGCTGGAAGAGCACCGCCCTCTGCTACCGGCTGATGACACATTGCGCCACTCTGATCGCGACGGCGTCACCATAACCGCCCCCGCCTTAGGTGAGGAAGTCGTTGCCGATTACCGGAGTACCGGTCTCACTCTCCGGGCGCATCCATTGGCACTTTTGCGCCATCAATACCCATTCAATCGGTGTAAACGACAGATCGAGCTCGAACCACTGGGCCATCGCCGCTTTGTGCGCGTGGCGGGGCTGGTCACCTGCCGGCAGCGCCCGGGTACGGCTTCAGGGGTGGTTTTTCTGACGCTCGAAGATGAAACCGGCAACATCAATGTCATCGTGTGGCCTGCCGTGCAGGAGCGTTGCCGACAGAGCTTAATGACAGCTCAAATGCTGCTCGTTAAAGGCACAGTGGAATGCCGCGAAGGCGTGGTGCATGTCATCGCCGGCACGCTTGAAGATTGCAGTGATCACTTGCAGATGCTGACCGTCAAATCCCGCGACTTTCATTAAAAAAATTGGCATTAAAAAAATTGGCATTAAAAAA
>JAYOUT010000012.1:0-13547 GCA_038151055.1 Luminiphilus sp. | reverse complement strand
CATTAAAAAAATTGGCATTAAAAAAATTGGCATTAAAAAACGCCATTAAACATCGCGGCGGTTACCGACAATCCGATTCGATACTGGGCGAAGGTTGGCTGTGCTTTGAAAACTGTGTGCACGCTGTTAATGAGCACCACAACGCCGGATTGCATTACTCGACGTCGGATCGCACCTCGGCCTCTAGCCACCCACCCGCATCTTCGCGCAGTCGAAACTCAATAGGCCGGCAGCACACCTGGCAATCCTCTATGTAATCTACACCCACATCTTCGGGGTTCAGCAACACCTCTATCGACTCACCGCAATACGGGCAGTAGATGCTGCTCTCCTGCAAACCGGGCCCGCTCATCTCCGGGGGCTAGCTCGCCTCCTGAAGCACGGCCGCTTCCGCCACCACGCCAGCACGCTCAAAAATCAATTCAGCGTCCTGAATCGGATCGTCACGGAACATCTTGCGATCTTTGCGGTAGTTCTGGGGATTCATCCAGGGCATCTGGTCACCCTGCTTTGGGAACCGGTGCATGACACGTTGCATATAACCGGCCGAAAAATCGTCGATCCAGAAGCGCTGGGTCATTGAAGCGGCCAGCTCATCGGTGATACGTGGCGTTGCTGTGGTCATGCCCGTAGTGCGCATGTGATTGAGCAGGCGACACACCCAGGTGGCAATCAGATCGGCCCGCAGTGTCCAGGACGCGTTGATATAGCCAAAGGTATGCACCATGTTAGGGATGTTCGAGCACATCATGCCTTTGTAAGTCCACTCATTGGCAAAATCGATGGCATGACCGTCGAGCGTGAACTCAGCGCCGCCCAAGACCACCAACTCAAGCCCCGTCGCACAGACAATAATATCGGCGTCGAGATGATCGCCCGAGGCCAGCTGCACGCCACCCTCCGTGATTTTCTCGATCTGGTCCGTCACGACCGAGGCCTTGCCCGACTGGATTGCACGAAACAAATCATCATCTGGCACCAGACATAAACGCTGATCCCAGGGGTTATAGCGGGGGGTAAAGTGCTTCTCGACGTCAACCATCTCGCCAATCTCTTCACGCACTTTCTTGAGCAGCGATCGTTTCACCACGCCGGGCGCAACTCTCGTGAGCTTGTACATCCATTGTTGCCACACGGTATTGCGCCATCGCACCAAGTCGTAAGCCAGCTTGGGCGGCAGTACGCTACGCAGCCAGTTGGCCAGGCCGTCGATCGATGGCCGCGAAATGACATAGGTTGGAGAGCGCTGCAACATCGTGACGTGTGAAGCCTGCCGCGACATATTCGGTACCAGCGTCATGGCGGTCGCACCCGAACCGATGACCACGACTTTTTTATCTGCATGGTCCAGGTTATCCGGCCAGAACTGGGGGTGAATCCACTCACCTTTAAAGGAACCCTTACCAGCAAAATCGGGCTCGTAGCCTTGGTCATAGCTGTAATAGCCTGCGCACATCATGAGCAGGCCGCAGCGATAACGCCTAACACCCTCTGGCGTTTCCACCGTTAGCTGCCATTGGCTGCGTTCGCTGATCCAGTCCGCCGCGACGAGTTTTTGACTAAAACGAATGCGCTCGCGAATGCGGTGCTCGTCAGCGGTTTCGTTAACGTAGCTCAGAATTGATGGGCCGTCGGCGATACTTTTCTCGGCTTCCCACGGCTTGAAGTCATAGCCAAGCGTGTGCATATCACTGTCGGAACGGATACCGGGGTAGCGAAACAAATCCCACGTGCCGCCGATCGCCTCGCGCCGCTCCAACAATATAAAGTCACGGTCAGGGCAATCACGTCGCAACCTCACCGCTGTACCAATCCCCGACAAACCAGCGCCGATAATGATGACGTCGAACGCCTCGGCGTCGATCTCTTGCACTGGAGGTATATCAACCGTTGAATTCATAGATCCTTCCTTGCCGGGCTTCGCCGGGCACTGCACAGCCCGAACTGCATAGGCTGCGCCTGTGTCGCTATGGGCAGACCCGCTTATCAGCGCATTATTGGCGGCCCACTCGAGTACCGCTTCACTTTACACCGTTTTTACCCGCCCAGTAGGGCAGTCCTCAACGCGCCAGCCAGCAACGCTTTGACGCGTGGGGCCGCTTATTCGCTACTGGTGCTGACGCCCCTTGGTCGCTGCAATGCGCAAACGTAGCGCGTTCAGTTTAATGAATCCTTCAGCATCCGCTTGGTCGTAGGCGCCACCGTCGGCCTCAAACGTCGCGATGTTCTCGTCAAACAGAGAATCAGCTGAACGCCGGCCGGTGACGGTCACATTGCCCTTATACAGGGACACCCGAACATCCCCATTGACGACAGATTGCGTTTGATCAATGGCTGCCTGTAACGCATGACGTTCAGGGGACCACCAGTAACCGTTATAGATAAGCTTCGCGTAACGAGGCATCAGCTCGTCTTTGAGGTGGGCCACCTCCCTGTCGAGCGTGATGGATTCAATCGCGCGATGGGCACGCAGCAGGATGCTGCCGCCCGGGGTCTCATAGCACCCGCGAGACTTCATCCCCACATAGCGGTTCTCAACAATATCGGCGCGACCTATACCATTGGCCCCGCCCCGCTCATTCAGCTTCGCCAACACTTGCGCGGCAGAGAGCGTTTCACCGTCTATCGCCACGACATCACCGCGCTCGAAAGTCAGTGTCAGCTCCTCGGGCTGATCAGGTGCCGCTTCTGGGCTCACTGTCCAGCGCCACATATCTTCCTCGGGTGGAATCCAAGGGTCCTCCAGCACATCACCTTCATAGGAAATGTGCAGCAAATTGGCGTCCATGGAGTACGGAGACTTTTTCTGCGCCTTGGCAAAATCGACCGGGATATTGTGCTGCTCGCAATAGGCCATCAGCGCCTCGCGGGAATTCAGATCCCACTCACGCCACGGTGCAATCACCTGAATGCCCGGTTTCAGCGCGTAGGCGCCTAGCTCAAACCGCACCTGATCATTGCCCTTCCCCGTTGCGCCATGCGCAATAGCATCTGCGCCAGTCTCGTTGGCAATTTCAACGAGGCGCTGCGCAATCAGCGGACGGGCAATCGACGTGCCCAGAAGGTATTCACCCTCGTAGACCGTGTTGGCGCGAAACATCGGGAATACAAAGTCTCGTACGAAGGGCTCGCGAAGGTCCTCGATATAGATCTCGTCCACGCCCAAAGCCTGTGCTTTGGCTCGCGCGGGTTCCACCTCTTCACCCTGACCAATATCAGCCGTAAAGGTCACTACTTCGCACTGATAGGTTTCTTGTAACCAGCGCACGATGACCGAGGTATCCAGACCTCCGGAGTACGCCAGCACGACCTTATTTGCCGTCGCCATAACATTGCCTAGAAAAAAGGGTTGCGTAGTGTACGTCTGCGCGTGGCTCTGCGCCACATAGCCACCCTCCGAGGCCGCCAACAACTCACCTCTGCTACACTGCGCATACCTTCAAGGTGACCACGACCATGACCTCGTTAGAGCTGACATTGCCGGATGACTGGCACATCCATCTGCGGGACGAGGCAGCGCTGGCCACTACGGTGCCCGATATCGCCCGCTGGGCTGGGCGCGCCATCGTGATGCCAAACCTGACGCCACCCGTTGCCACGACCCGCGACGCCCTGAGCTATCGCGACCGTATTCTGCAGCACGTTCCCTCCGATACTGGTTTCGAACCGTTGATGACGCTTTATCTGACGGACCATACAACCGAAGCGATGGTTGCTGAAGCGGCGGACTGCCCCCATGTCCACGGTATCAAGCTGTATCCAGCGGGTGCCACCACCAACTCGGACTCAGGTGTCACAGCCCTGCAGTCGCTATACCCCGTTTTCGACGCCATGCAGCGCCATGATTTACCGCTGCTTATCCATGGCGAAGTCACCGATGACCACGTGGACATTTTCGACCGCGAGAAAGCGTTCATTGACTCGGCTCTCGGCCCTATCGTCGACGCTTTCCCTGCACTCCGGATCGTATTCGAGCACATCACCACCGCCGACGCTGTGCAATTTGTTCAGGCGTCTGGCGACAATGTCGCCGCGACGGTCACAGCGCATCATCTAATCTACAACCGCAACGACATGCTGGTGGGAGGAATCAGACCACACCTGTTCTGCTTGCCCGTGCTGAAGCGGGATAAGCATCAATCGGCACTGCGCCAAGTGGTCACATCAGGCCATCCGCGCTTTTTCCTCGGCACAGATTCGGCACCGCACGCCCGAGGCGACAAGGAGTCGAGCTGTGGTTGCGCCGGCTGTTACACGGCCCATGCCGCGCTAGCGCTTTATGCCGAAGTCTTCGATGAAGAAAATGCGCTTGACCAACTGGAGCGCTTTGCGAGCATGAATGGCCCGGACTTTTACCGGCTTCCGCGCAACACCCGCTCAGTCAGACTGACCAAGCGCGCGGTATCTGTGCCCGACACGCTGCCGCTCGGCGCCGGGACCCTGGTGCCCATCCGCGCTGGAGAACAAGTCGCCTGGACAGTTGAGCCCCTGTGATGGATGAGTCCCTCACCCCTGCTGTCGGCAACGGGCCGGCCGATATCGAGTCGGCGGTGGGCGGTATGCGCGATCGGTTCCGCGGTTTTCTGCCGGTCGTCGTTGATATCGAGACCGGCGGCTTCAACTGTCAGACCGACGCGATTTTGGAAATTGCGGTGACGCTGCTGTCAATGACCCCAGAGGGTGAACTGGTCATCAGCGAGACCCACAGCCGCAACGTCGAACCGTTTGAGGGTGCCAATCTGGATCCCTCAGCACTCGAATTCACCGGCATAGACCCTGAAAACCCGCTTCGCGGAGCGGTACCCGAGGACATTGCCTTGGGCGAGCTATTCGCCCATGTGCGGCAGGCGGTGAAAACACAGCACTGTAACCGCGCCATTTTGGTGGGCCACAACGCCCATTTCGACGCGGGCTTTCTTAACGTGGCCACTGAGCGCTTGGGACTCAAGCGCAACCCGTTCCATCCCTTTTCCTACTTTGACACGGCTACTCTGGCGGGCCTGGCATTTGGACACACTGTCTTAGCGCGCGCGTGCGCGCTGGCAGACATTCCTTTCGACAACAGCGAGGCCCACTCGGCACACTACGACGCCACCAAGACAGCGGAGCTCTTCTGTCTTATCGTGAATCGCTGGCAGTCGCTGGGAGGCTGGACGCCTCCGATGCCGGTTGAGGGCCACGAATAACCCGACCCGGGAAGACACCGGTGGCGGCACCATTGCGGAAGGTCACCTGCCCGGACTTGATCGTGTACTCGTAGCCGGAGGCAGTCTGCAGCAGTCGACGCCCGCCTGCAGGCAAATCGAATGCCACGGTCGGTAGATGGAGCGCTAACGCGTCTAGATCAATTACGTTCAGATCGGCCAAGAAACCGGGGGCCAGCACACCTCGGTCGTCAAAGCCGTAAAGCCGCGCCGTGTCATGACACTGGCGCTTGACCGCCCGCTCGAGCGGCATGCGATGTCCATCTCTGTCTCGCACCCAGTGCTGCAACATAAAGGTTGTCGCGGCTGCGTCGCAGATCGTGCCGCAATGCGCGCCGCCATCGGAGAGTGAGTTGACGCAGTCATCGGAGTCCAGCGCGTCTTCCAGAAAATCGAGATTGCCGTTGGCATAATTCAGTAGCGGAAAATAAATCATGCCTGCGCCCTCATCACGCATCATAAAGTCGTATGCGTACTCAGCCGCAGTCACACCCGACGCGATTGCCCGCTGTTCAATCGACTGCTCGGCAGCAGGCTCATAGTTGAACCCCGGCAACATCTCATACTGCATGGAGAAGGCGCTTTCCATGAGATCAGCAATCAATTGCAGGTCGCTGCCCGTCGGTTCACCTTGTTCGGATAGCAGCTGAGCTCGGAATGCCGGGTCTTGCAAGTGTCGCCATTGCTCAGCCCACGGTTTTTCCGCAATGGCTTTCCAACTGGGGCGCTGCGAAAAAGGATGGAAGGTCGCGCGCCAGCCTAAAATCAAACCCGTACCGCGCATCGAAATCTGCGCGACAATTTGCCCGCCTTGCGCGTTTTGATCACGCATCTGCTGTAACTGCTCCTTGAAAGGCAAGCTCTTGATCGGCGACTCCAACGCCGTAAAGGTGACAGGCGCGCCGGTCTCTCGACTCAAATCGCCCATCCACTGGAATTCATTCCACTCTGGTAGCAAATCGCTGGCCATCTCAAACACGCCGTGACCCGCTCGCTTGAGGGCGCGCCCAATACCCAGCAGTTCCTCCTTGGTCGCTGTCGTGCCAGGCACGAGCTCACCATCGATCGACTTGTGCAGGATGGTCCGCGACGTCGAGAAGCCGACCGCTCCGGCACGCAGGCCCTCCTCAACGATGGCAGACATTCGTGCAATCTCTGTCTCGGTAGGCTCCTCATTGGCGGCGCCGCGATCACCCATGACATACGCGCGCACTGCACCATGAGGAACCTGTGCGGCCACATCGACGGTGCGGTCGAGCTGCTCCAGTGCGTCCAGGTATTCGGGAAACGATTCCCAGTTCCAGGTCATGCCCTCTGTCAGCGCACTGCCAGGAATATCCTCCACACCCTCCATCAACCCAACGAGCCAGTCCTGCCGATCGGGCGCGGCAGGCGCAAAGCCCACACCACAGTTACCCATTACGACCGTGGTGACCCCATGCCAAGACGAGGGCGCCATCTCCTGATCCCAGGTTGCTTGGCCGTCATAGTGGGTATGGATATCGACAAAACCCGGAATGACTACTTTGCCTGACGCGTCGATCTCCCGATCAGCGGGCTCGGGCAACTGACCCACCGCGACAATGCGATCTCCGACGATTCCGATATCGCTTATCTGCGGCGCCCCACCACTGCCATCGACCACCAAACCACCGGTAATTTTCAGATCAAACATCTTTGCATCCTTCTTTATCAGGGAGCTCGCCCCCCTCTACGGGTATTTGTGCACCATGCAGTGGCGCGTCGAGGAGAGCTCTTCGGCACTTTTTAAGCGCGCTCTTCTCCACTCAGTTCGACCAATATGTTATCCATTTCAGCCAACAGGTGCTCCACCGACGTAATGCCCTGCAACTCATACTTGATCGCCTCGTCAATCGGTAGCAACTGCGCCAATAAGGAACCTACAGACCAGGCCTCGGTCAAATCGGACTGCAGCTTAAGGCGCTGAATCTGGGGATGCTTCAGCAAACCCTCCAGCACCTCCGCCAATGCGGCATAGCCCTCGGGCAGGGGCTCGGTCGCAGGGGTCTGAGTAAATGCCACCTCAGCCTTCACCAGACCATCAGCCTCACGCCATACCGATTGCACATCGAAACGTTGCTGGCCCTCGATCAAAATACCCAGCAAGCCATTGGGTAACTGGTCCCAGTCAACAATGCGGGCATAAACGCCGTAGTCACCGACATTGGGAGTGTCGACCGACCCGCCAGAAACCTCAGATCCCTGTTGCAGCCAGACAACGCCAAACCCCTCGTCCTCGCGCATACAGCGAGCCACCAAATCCAGATAGCGCTGCTCGAAAATCTGCAGCGACATGCGGCCAGTGGGTAACAGCACCGATGACAGGGGGAACAGCGCGATCTCAGACATCGGGTCAGGGAGCCGTCTGGTGCTCAAGCGTTCCCAGTAGCGCCATCGCCTCATGACGATGAGCACCACAGGTCGCCGGCTCTGGTTGAAAGCGCTCGCAGACATCGGGTCGACGCGGGTCGCCAAAAAGACCGCAGCGCAAATCACTTTGTAAATGAGCACAGGCTACGCCAGCAGGCTTACCGGCGGGCATGCCCCAGAAGGGCTGCCTGATGGAGGGCGCGATGCAACAAGCACCGCAGTTCGAGCGACAGTTCACGAGCGACTCTCAGGTCCGAATGGTTTGAACATCATAATCAACTGGGGCAATAACAAGAGGGCGCCCGCCACAGCGGCAATCATGGCCACCACCGTCAATACCCCAAAATAGAGGCTGGGCGTGAAGTTCGAGAGCGTCAGCATCGCGAACCCCACTACCACGGTGAGCGTGGTGTAGTACATCGCACGACCGATGCTAGTGTGGCTACGGAGCATCGCCGCCCGATAGTCGTTATCCAACGCAATTTCGTCCCGAAAACGGTGCAGGTAGTGGATACAGTCGTCGACGCCAATGCCCACTACGATCGCCGCAATGGTGATCGTCATGATATCCAGTGGAATACCTGCCAACCCCATCAAGCCGAGTACCAGTCCAGCCGCGAGCACATTCGGGGCCAACGCCAACAGCGCAATCGAAAGCGATCTGAATAACACCCAAAACATCAGACCAATGGCCACAAATACGGCACCCAGGGTCATAATTTGTGACTGGAAAAGGCTTTGCAACACGTTGTTATAGAGCACCAGCAAAGAGGTGAATTGAAGTCGCTCCGGCGCAATGCCGGTTTCGCTCAAAATTTGCTCCCGAAGCTCACGGAGATACGCATCGCGCCGCAATGATTCGCTGGTTTCCATCACCCGCACGCTCAACCGGGCTTCTTGGTCGTCGGCAAAATAAAAGGGGGCCACCAGCGCCTCGTTCACCTCGTCCGGCAGGCTGTTCTCAATCAGCGCCAATTCAACGCCGCCAAGTCTCCCGCCATAGAGCCCATCCATGACCTCGAAAGCCGTGGACAATGACAGCACCTTTCCGGATTCCGCCCTGCCCTCGATGATCGCGTGCACCTGATCAATGAGCAGACGACCCGGCACGGAGAACCAATATCCCGCGGTCTGACTGTCTTCGGCGCCGAAACCAAAATCGATGCCAAAACCGTCATCAAAAAATCCGTCGTCCTCCCAACCATCTCCCTCGTCGGCAGCTGTCGTCTCGGATGCCGGCTCAGTGATTTCAGGCGGTGCCAGCAGTATCACGTCGAGAGGAATGGTGCCGCCAAGGCGGGCATCAAGTAGCTCCATACCTTGATAGATCTCGGTGTGCTCCTTGAAGTAATCAATGAACCGATTTTCAACCTCGAGGCTGCGGATGCCTGCGACACACAGCACCACTAAAGCGGCGGTAACCGCCATGACGCCTCGTCCATAACGCTGCACAAGGCTCGCGAACCGCGCGGTAAAAGGCGTATCAGACCGACCTTCGTCGGCCAGCGGCTTGTCAGGCATCACCACCATCAGGGCGGGCACCACCAAGAATGCCGAGCAGAACCCGAGGACAATACCGGTGGTCATCATCCAGCCAAAATCAATGACGGGTTGCAGCCCGGCAACCACGAGAGACGTAAACGCGACGATCGTGGTCATGGCGGTGTAAAGACAGGGCACCAACATCAGCCTTGCCGCAGCCGCAGAGAGGGTCTGTCGCGATGCGTCAGGCTGTGCCCGCTGTAGCTCCCGGTAGCGCACCACCAAATGAATAGACAGGGACAGCGTGACGATGAGCAAGACAGCCACTGAATTGGACGAAATCACGGTCATCCGCCAATCGGTGCCCGCCAATACGCCAAGCAACAAAGTGGCGGTGGCGCTGCAGGTCACTAACGGAATCAACACCCACTTGAGGGCGCGGAAAATGAGCCACAGCACGAGTGCCATGACCCCAAGGATCGCGGACCCAAATGTCACCAGATCCGAGCGCACAAAAGCCATCATGTCCGCCGCGATCATGGGCACGCCACCGACAAAAATGTTGGCATAGGGCCTAAACCGCTCTGCCACACCCCGCACAGCGGAGACCATGCGATCGCGCTCGCTACCGATTCTCGCGAGCGCCATGTCGTAGTCCGCCTCTACCTCGAGGAGCCGTGCCTGAGCAGCGTCATCTAGTTGACCTGCACGCTCCTGCTCACGCAGCAACTCCCGCTCATCGAGCAACGCCTCGGCTCGCTCATCGGGCGCCAAAGAGACCTGCACAGCCGTTAAGTCTCCAGCTTCGCTGACCAGTAAATTGCGGTAAATCGGACTGGTGGTCAGCTCCACCAGCGCCATCTCCCGATCTACCTCGGGATCCCGCAGCGTCGCGATGCTGTCGGCCCGCGCCAAATCGGTCAGCGAAAGTGGCGGGCTCTCCAACAAAGGTACGTCGAGTAAAGTGGTGACGCCCGCAACGCCCGGTAACCGTGACAGCTCGTCCGCCATCGCAGCAAGCGGCTCCAGAGAGTCGGGCGACAGCAGGGGCGCGTCAGGCTCCCAGGTCAGTATGAGAAATTCATCACCCGAATACTTTTCTGCAGATTCCCGAAAATAGGCCAGATCAGGATCACCCTGCAGCAGCAGAGAGTCCGAGGAGGCGTCCAGGCGCAACTTGGGAAGTTGACTCACTGCGACACCGATCACCAGCGCGTAGCACAACAAAATCCACCAGGGTCCGCGCAGGATCAGACCATAAAAACGCGCCACTCCGGTCACAGCGGGCTCCGTTCGGATAATTTGCTCAACAAGCGGCCGTGTAAGCCACCAAAGCTTCCATTGGTCATCACGACGATGGTGTCCCCTACCCCAGCCAGTGCGAGTGCCCTGTCGATGGTGCTGTCAACATCGGGGAGCACCTCCTGCCGCGATGAGTGTGACACTGCAGCTTCCAAATCCCAGTTCAACGCGGTCGTGGCACACCACAGCGCGTGATCCGCCGATTCCGCGCACTTCGCCAACTGATCGGCATGCTCGCCCAAGCGCATCGTATTGGATCGCGGCTCGATAATGGCAATGAGCTTGCCTTGCGACACAGACTCCCGCATCGCAGAGAGCGTGCTCTCTATCGCCGTAGGGTGATGTGCGAAATCATCATATACCGCAGTGCCCCCAGGCTCACCCAGCAGCTCCAGCCTCCTGCGCACGCCCTTGAATCGGTGCAGGGCCGCTACCGCCTCAACCATCGGTACGCCTGTATGCGCGGCGGCGGCTATCGCCGCCGTTGCGTTCGCGGCGTTATGTTCACCAATTAAAGACCACTCCAAAAGCGCCATCTCACCCTCTGGCGAAGCGATCTCCAACTGATTGGCGTTCGGGGACAGCGCGCGCCAGCGCCAGCTTTGGCCAACCACTTCACCAGCAGCTTGCACCGACTCGACGGGTGTCCAGCACCCTCTAGCCAACACTCGGTCAATCGCCACACCCTGACCACGGACGATGCGGCCTTCTCCCGGCACGCAGCGCACGAGATGATGAAATTGGGTTTCGATGGCTTGCAGGTCTGGAAAGATATCGGCGTGGTCATACTCAAGGTTATTCATGATGACCGTTTTTGGGCGGTAATGAACAAACTTGGAGCGCTTGTCGAAGAACGCCGAGTCGTATTCGTCTGCCTCGACGACAAAATACTGGCCGCCACCCAACCGGGCCGACAAACCAAAGTTGGCAGGCACCCCACCAATCAAGAAGCCTGGCTCAAGACCCGCATGTTCAAGAATCCATGCCAGCATGCTGGCAGTGCTTGTCTTCCCATGAGTTCCTGCCACCGCCAGCACCCAGCGATCTTGGAGCACATGTCGACCCAACCATTCAGGGCCCGAGGTATAGGGCAGCCCGTCATTCAGCATGGCCTCTATCACGGGCTGGCCTCTGGAAAGCGCGTTGCCGACGATGATCTGGCCCGTGACCGAGTCCAGCTGCGCCGCCTCGTAGCCATCAATTAGCGGTATGCCGCTGTCCTGTAGCTGGGTGCTCATTGGCGGGTAGATATTGCGATCTGAGCCCGACACCGTGTAGCCACTCTCCCGCGCAAGCAGGGCCAGACCGCCCATAAAGGTGCCGCAAATACCGAGTATATGAATGTGATCTGACAACAGGCCTCTCCTGGCTGGGCAGAGATTATCACGGCCGGTTTGCCATTGGCGCTCATGGGGTCTACGGTACGCCCTCGTAGCGACCCCACCTGATAATGAGAACATGAAGCGACTCAATCTTTTTTACGCGCAGTCCGGGGGCGTCACTCCGGTCATTAACGCCTCCGCTGCCGGCGTCATTCAGACCGCGAGGGCACACCCGAAGATCATCGGCAAAGTATTGGCGGGCCAAAACGGCATCCTTGGTGCCCTGCGAGAGGAGCTGATTGATACCTCGCGAGAGAGCGGCCGCGCGATTGAGGGTCTGATGAGCACGCCGGGAGGTGCCTTTGGCTCCTGTCGATACAAGTTGAAAAGCCTCAAGGATAACCGCGCCGAATACGAACGCCTGATAGAGGTATTCAAAGCCCATGACATCGGCTACTTCCTTTATAACGGCGGCGGCGACTCAGCCGACACCTGCCTGAAGGTCTCGCAAATCAGTGAGCAAATGGGCTACCCCATTCAGGCAATTCACGTCCCCAAAACCATCGATAACGATTTACCGCTTACCGATAACTGCCCCGGCTTTGGCTCGGTCGCCAAGTACGTGGCTATCTCTACTCGCGAGGCGGCACTGGACATCGAGTCGATGTGCGCTACCTCAACCAAGGTGTTCATCCTAGAGGTCATGGGTCGCCATGCAGGCTGGATTGCCGGCGCCAGCGCCCTCGCAGGTCGCCAACGCGGTGACGCCCCACATATCATTTTGTTCCCGGAGATTGCGTTCGACCGGGCACGCTTTCTGGCCAAGGTCCAACAATGCGTTGAGCAGTTTGGTTTTTGCGTGGTGGTAGCCTCCGAGGGCACCAGCACTGCCGATGGACGGCTGCTGTCCGATCAAGGGGAGCGCGATGCTTTTGGTCACGCACAGCTAGGTGGGTTAGCACCGTTACTGGCCGGCATGGTGAAAGACGAACTGGGTTATAAACATCACTGGGCGGTCGCCGACTATTTACAGCGCGCGGCGCGTCACATCGCGAGTCAAACCGACGTCGACCAAGCTTTTGCGATGGGCAAGGCAGCGGTGGAGCTGGCGGTGTCAGGGGCCAATGCGGTGATGCCAACCGTGGAGCGAAAATCGAGCCAACCTTACCGATGGCGGATCGGCACGGCGCCGCTAAGGCGGGTCGCTAACCGGGAGAAGAAAATGCCTCGCCGCTTTATCACGAAAGACGGCTTTGGCGTTACTGCCGCGGGCAGAGCCTATTTTGAGCCGCTGATCGCCGGGGAAGCCTATCCGGACTACCACAAAGGGATGCCACGCTACACAACGTTAAAACGCGTTTTAGCCCGCCAACGCTGCGAACCCTGGTCAGAGTAATCGCACCACACTCAGCCTAGCGTTGAAGCCGCCTCACTCTGTGCCGACATATTGGTTGAGTAGCGCCTCAATGCGGGGCTCGACCACATGCAGCATCGTTAAGGGCTCGTGGATTTTGCCCAATGGATCGGGCTCTCCGCGCCACAAAGGCAACAGGCGCTCTGCGGCGATCTCAGACAGATAGCCCTCGGCACCGGGCCGATAGCTGATATGCCACGCTTCGGGCGCCACACCGCCCCGATCGACCGCATAAGGTTTGTGAAAGCCCTCGGCATTATCTGCCGCAATCTGCTCATCCAACCACTGCGTCATGTCAGAGAACACACCGCCGGGGCTGTATTCCCCGGGATCAAGTCGCAACGTGTAGTCGGCATCGACAGCCGCCGCATCCCAGATGTCGAGGTCGGTGCCCCAGTGGTGTCGGGAAGTACCGGGTAACGCCGAGTATCT
>JAYOUT010000011.1:32297-38434 GCA_038151055.1 Luminiphilus sp. | reverse complement strand
GTTCACCGGGCCGCACAGGCTTCATGGCCTCTTCCAGCGGCGCGCTGCGTTGAGCATGTCGCGCCTGTCTGCCTCCCGCACGTCTCGCCATCGTCAGGTCCCCCCCTAAAGCCGGCCAGCGCTCGCCCGATACAAGTGTTATCCGGGCCGAAAAACAGGGTTAGATTAAACTCAAAAACGCCGCCCGCGCCAGCAGAAATTGCACGGCCAAGCGTCCGCAATAAAGAAAGTGCGAAGAGGGGTCGCGGAGGGTGAACGAAATGACGGAAGAGGGTGGTAGTGAAGGGTGATCGCTAGCTGCGATCACCCCTGTTAGAACCTGCTGGAGACGATGTCCCAGACGAGTCCTTGTGATCGTTACTCGGCTTGTCCGCCTCGAACCAGCGTCGCCGCATACATCCGCGCGCTGTCGCAGCTCATCACTTCACCAAAGATGGCGTCGTTGGCCTGCAAGCCGCCGCCGTTCACGTAGAGGTCTGCGTCGCGGCCATATGACTCGAGGCTCGGTCTCCAAATCGATACTTTCATATCCGCAGTCATATCAGTCGGATTGCCATGACCAGGAAAGTGATAGGCAATGGCGTTCATCACCTCCTGCTCGTCGAGATAGGCGTTCCACTTGGCGGTGGCTGCCATCAAGTCAGCTACTGTTGCTCCTTCATTGAGCGTGCAGTCGCTAAAGCTGACGATAGCCGAGGAGGGCCCGTCAGCCGGCGGACGCACCAGCATGGTGGCAAATTCACTGTGCCACGAGCAGGTCCAGACATCGTTGAATCGCTCATTCAGCTTCTGGCCCTTGGTCATCCAGGCTTGCATGACTTTGCCGGCCTCAGTGAAGTTGGGTGTGTAGCCAAACCACCCCGCCTCGCGCACAAAATCGGCGTCAGATTTGAAAATGGGATTCATAATCCACGCCGTGTAGGTGTCGAGTTCGTTGTCGTCGGCCCACTCATTCCAGTCATCCACGACTTTCATGAGGTCTGATGACGACGTACCTTCGTTCATTTGACAGCCCCAGTTTTCCACGCTGCCCATGGGCGGCATAGCGTCTTGAGCCTGAGAAGGGTTTATTGCGAGCGCCAGCAAAGCCGCTGGCAAGAGCGCATTCCAGTATTTCATGTGACTTCCCCCGTGATCGGTTTGTTTATTTTTTTTGAGCCTCGCTCGCGCCGTTGTAGGCGAACGAGCTTTCACCATAGACCCTGCTCCCGGAGGTGACAAGTGATCCAGCGACAGAGTGGCGCGTAACCTCTGTCAGACCAAAAGTCTACAGCGGTCCCTGAAAAGCGCCCCACCGGCGGCTTTGATGGGGCCGTTTCTTTTTGCGGAGCGGCTTACAACCGGCGGCGCGGCGTGCACGTCAGCGAATCTGAATAACGCACGGTCAAGCTGTGGGGGAGTGGCGAGTGGGCTAGTGCGCGTCGCTATCCGTCGCGGTGGTCTGCAGAGATTTTGTCAGCCGCTTGCCATAGCGGCGATTCCTGCGCCGCGCCTTGGCAGGCGTCGCGCGCCAACCCTCGCGTTTATCTGACACCAAATCGTCTAGATCTTCTGCGACCTCAACACGGTGTCCGTCTGATTCATAGGTTCTTCGCGGCATGGTTGCACTCTAGCGAAGTCCGTGCAGATTCAGGCTCGGGTTAGCACGACCTCGTAGAGGGTGTAGGTCAGCACGCCATCTTCCCCCAGAGCGCCGGCGCCCACTGCCTGTATGTGATTGAGCCAGGCGTAGCGTTCGTCGCCGGTTTGGAAGGTAGGCGCCGTAGCGATCAGTCCGTTCGTCATATCGGCGCGGCCAGCGTACTCGACATAGATAAAGGCGCCGTCGTCGGTTTTCAGGGTCAGTCGTACATCAACGCAGCCGACGGACGGGTCATTGCCCACGGTCAACCAGTCAGCAGCATCATTGGCCGCCAGACTGGCGCGGATGCGATCACCCTCGACCTCCACACTGGTGACATCGACCAGCAGGCGAGACCCCTTGGGTCCATTGCCCACCTCTACGCGTTGCCCCAGCTGGGCGGTAATGGTTCCCATCTCTACTAATTCAGCGGTGGCTCTCACGGTGTTTTCTCCGGTTGTCTGGGTCGCAGTCGAGCCCCAGTGTAAAGCGAATCCCAGCTGTCTTGGCGCGGAGACTTTAGTGATCGGCGTGTCGTCAACACGGCGTGGCGTCTGCCGTTCGCTATGGCGATTGGTTTGGTTGTGTCCGGCGATGCGAGCAGCGTATTCGCGCAGGGGCAACGCAATCTGCTCGAATGATGGTCCTACAGGGTGAGGGCGCTATTGATTGCGTTTCGCCTAGGATTTTTTGAGGACTTTGATGATGCCGGCGAGTAGCGGCAGGGCCGCCACAATCGCAATCGGTGCACCGACCCACAGAAGCAGATCGAAGGCGAGAGAGAGCTCTGAGGGATCCTTCTCACCGGCCGCGTTATCGGCAGTGAGCAGCGCGCTGATGCTGTAAGCGGCGCCTATAAGAATGGGACCGGCCAGAAACAAATAAAGCCATCCGCCTTTGTTTGATGCCATGGCACTCTCTTTCACTCTCGCTCTCGCTCTGTCGCGCTTGCTTGGGTTGACGCCAGTGGTCTGTTAATCCACTGGGCGGTTCCTTACTTTAATACAATCTTGCACCGTAGTTTTACCCGAGGCTTGACCGGCGTTGGCATACACGCCGCTCATCCGCTGATTGAGATTTCTGGTTCGGTAGTCTCAGAGCTTTCGAGGAAGGTTGGCGCGGAATGCAGGAGTCGAACCTGCGACCTTCGGTTTCGTAGACCGACGCTCTATCCAGCTGAGCTAATTCCGCGCGATGCCGGCGAGACGGGCTCCCGCCGGGGCGCGTAGTATACACACTTGGCGTGAACGGGCCAGCGGTTCACCGAAAGCTGATCCGCCGTCTGCTTTAGCTGAGATAAAGCGGAAACAACGCGTACTTTTTTCAACCAACAGATGCGGGAGGGCACCCAGCATGCAGATTCTGGTCGACGCCGATGCGTGCCCGGTTGTCATCCGCGAGATCCTCTATCGTGCGGCGCAAAAGCGAGAGATCAAGCTGACGCTGTTTGCCAATCAGTCGTTTCAGGTCCCGGCGTCGCCACTTATTAGCCTGTATCAGGTCGCCAAGGGACCCGATATGGCGGACCATGAAATCGCCGCGCGCGTGGTGACAGGGGATCTTGTTATCACTGCCGACATTCCGCTGGCCAGCGAGGTACTGGCGAAGGGCGCGTCAGTCGTGACGCCCAGGGGAGAGCGTTATACCGAGAACAACATCAAGCAACGGCTGCAAATGCGTGACTTTATGGAGACCATGCGCGCCTCTGGTGAGCACACGGGTGGGCCACCGCCACTTAATCAGGCTGACCGTAAAACCTTTGCCGATCAGCTCGATCGTATTTTGACCCGGGCGATGAAAACCTGAGGCCACTGACTACGTCGTCGGCGTGCTGCTGTTGACCACCGGTTGAGCTGCCCGATCGCTGCAGAGAATCACCAGCAAGTTGCTCACCATCGACGCCTTGCTCTGCGCATCCAGCTCAATGATCTGGCGCTGTGTCAGTTGATCCAGTGCCGCCTCAACCATGCTCACGGCACCCTCAACAATCTTGCTTCGTGCGGCCACGATGGCTGAAGCCTGCTGGCGCTGCAGCATCGCACTGGCAATTTCAGGTGCGTAGGCAAGATGGCTAATGCGTGCTTCCAATACCTCGACACCCGCTTTGCCGAGCCGCTCCTGCACCTCGGCCTTGAGGATATCGCCAATCTCGTTGGCGCTCCCCCGCAACGTAATGGATTCGCCTTCGTGGTCATCATAGGGGTAGCTGGTGGCCATATTTCTAATTGCCGCCTCACTTTGGATGGCCACGTAGTCCTCATAATCGTCAACCTCAAACACCGCTTCAGCCGTGTCCACCACCCGCCATACCACCACCGCCGCAATCTCGATGGGATTACCGGCAGAGTCATTCACCTTGAGTTGTCCGCTCTCAAAGTTGCGGATGCGCAGCGACACTCTTTGTTTGGTGTAGAAGGGATTCGCCCAGCGCAGGCCCAGTGCGCGATCGGTGCCAACGTACTGACCGAAAAGTTGCAGTACCCGGCCCTCGTTGGGCGCCACCATGTAAAAGCCCGCTAAACACACGCAGGCGAGCACGGCGACGATGACAGCAAAAATCTTGGCGGCGATGGCTCCCAGCAGCGCGGCTCCAGCCACGCCAGTCAGGATCGTAATCGGCAATACCACCAGCATGGGATACCCGGAGGTGGTGCGCGCCAGTGTCTCGTCTTGCATGATGTTTCCCCCAGAACGTAACGCATTGTGATAACACTACCACGGGGCGCATCAGGGAGCGGAAGAGGCGGATGTCAGGTATCGACCCACTCGATAATCTCGGCTTCCAGATTATCGAGATCTGCGGTGTTCTCACTAACGGTTCTGCCTGTGACGCTCATGCCCGCCGACACAACCGACGCGGGATCGCCTGTGATCAGCGGGTGCCACGTGGGCAAGGGTTTCCCCTCAGCGAGGCGACGGTAGGCGCAACTGCGCGGCATCCAAGCCAGCTCGTGGCGGGTCATGCGCCTGACATCGAGGCAGTCTGCAACTTGCTCCAAACGTTCAGCGTAACCCGAGCAGCGCCCGGTATCGGGGTCGAGCAATCTGCAAGCGACTCGGGTGTAAAACACATCGGCGGTGTCTTCATTGACCAGTTTGTGCAGGCAGCACTGTCCGCAGCCATCGCAGAGCGATTCCCATTCGGCATCCGACATGGATTCGAGTGACTTGGTTTCCCAAAAAGGCGTGACGGACATGAATCGGTTCCGACGAGGTTGCAGTGGATGGCAGCGCGCTGCCCCGGCATTGCGGCCGGCCGATTATAGAACGGATGCGCCTCAAATCTGCTTCATTTGGCTGAGCAGCGCCGGCCTCCGCTGGCTGCGCCGTCAGTTGAGGTGGAGTGATGCGACTCGCGCAGTGATGACCAGATAGATGATAATCGTCGGCTGAATCTTCGCTTACGGGAGCCATTCATGGATCTGGGTATTAAGGATCGTCGGGCGCTGGTATGCGCGTCCTCCAAAGGTTTAGGTCGTGGCTGTGCCGAGGCGTTGGCCGCTGAGGGCGTTCACCTCGTGCTCAATGCCCGCGGCAGTGAGGCGCTGGAGGCCACGGCTGCCGCTATCCGAACCGCGCACAGCGTCGACGTAATGACTGTCGCGGCTGACATTACCTCGGAGGAGGGGCAGGCCGCCGTGCTGGCAGCAGCGGGAGCAGTCGATATTTTGGTGACCAATGCGGGTGGACCCCCTCCCGGTATGTGGACCGATTGGGATCGTGACGATTTCATTGCCGCCTTTGATGCTAACCTGTTGACGCCCGTCGCACTGATCAAGGCACTGCTGCCCGGGATGATGGACCGGGGCTGGGGCCGCATCGTGAACATCACCAGCGTGGCGGTGAAAGCCCCGATACCGGTCTTGGGTCTCTCCAACACCGCACGCTCCGGTCTGACGGGCTACGTGGCAGGTGTCTCCCGGCAGGTGGCGGGCAGTGGTGTCACCGTTAATAACCTATTACCGGGTTTACACGATACCGACCGTCTGGCCATGCTCGATGCGGTGGATGCTGCGGCGCGGGGTATCAGCGAGCAGGCAGCGCGCGAGGCCAGAACCGCTACGGTCCCCGCCGGGCGCTTTGGCACGTCGGAAGAGTTTGGTGCGGCCTGCGCGTGGCTATGCTCCGATAAAGCCGGTTTCGTGATCGGTCAGAATATTTTGCTCGATGGCGGCGCCTTCCCGGGTGCCCTCTAAAGCCTGAGTGCCGCGGCAAGCCTGCTCTTGCCGGGCGTGATGATCCTATTGTGGGGCCCCGGTTAGGGCGTTTGCGCCCGAAGCCGCTGTATAAGGCTCGACGTATCCCAGCGTCGCCCGCCTAGGTTCTGTACGTCGGCATAAAAGCCATCCACCACTTGGGTTACCGGCACCGGGGCGCCCACTTTCTCAGCGGCCGCAATTGCGATGCCCAGATCCTTGCGCATCCAGTCGACCGCGAAGCCAAAGTCAAACTCCCCGGCAATCATGGTGCTTGCGCGGTTATTCATCTGCCAGCTTTGCGCTGCACCTTGCGCGAT
>JAYOUT010000011.1:15574-32197 GCA_038151055.1 Luminiphilus sp. | reverse complement strand
TCATGGTGCTTGCGCGGTTATTCATCTGCCAGCTTTGCGCTGCACCTTGCGCGATAACCTCCATTGCCTCGGTGACGTCGAGACCCGCGCGCTCCGCAAAATGAATGCCCTCTGACAACCCTTGTAGCAAGCCCGCGATACAGATCTGATTGACCATCTTGGTCAGTTGACCCGCGCCAACCGGACCCATCCGCTTAACACTTTTGGCATAACACTCAAGCAGCGGTAGGGCACTCTGAAAGGCAGTCTCGTCTCCGCCCGCCATCACTGTAAGCACGCCATTTTTTGCGCCGATCTGCCCCCCCGAGACAGGCGCATCCAGAAAAGCCACCCCCGACTCGCTGGCGATTTCCGCCAGTGAGATCGCCAGCGCCTCGGAGGTGGTGGTGTGATCAATCAGTAGCGCACCCTCGGGCAAGGTTTTGAGCGCACCCTCATCACCGGTTGTCACCGCCAACACGTCGTCGTCGTTACCGACGCAGATCATCACGGCGTCCTGGTGCTCTGCTGCTTCAGCCGGCGTCGCCGCTATCTGTCCGCCGTACTCCGCTTGCCAGGCCCTGGCGCGCTCGGCAGTGCGATTAAAGACGGTCACGTTGTGCCCTGTTTTGGCGAGGTGTCCGGCCATGGGAAACCCCATGGCGCCCAGTCCGATAAAGGCAATCCGCTTTGGCATTGTCATCTGGCGTGAATTCCTGTCGTAAGAAGATCGAGAAGCCTAACGCAATCGAGAATCTCTGGGAGCGCACTCAATGACAGAAAAGC
This sequence comes from Luminiphilus sp., assembly GCA_038151055.1. Classification (GTDB taxonomy): domain Bacteria; phylum Pseudomonadota; class Gammaproteobacteria; order Pseudomonadales; family Halieaceae; genus Luminiphilus. The sequence goes on along the minus strand of JAYOUT010000011.1, from coordinate 31,432 downwards.
CAAGCCAAGACCTGGTGGTGGGCGCCAGCAGTGCGATTGCGAGTGCACTGATTGCGCAATGGGCCCGCAATGCAGCCCGACCCATCATCGCGGTGTCTCGCTCGTTAGCCAGTGAGCAGCAACTCGGGGCACTCGACGGTGTGTCCGTCCAACACAGCGATTACAGCCACGCGTCGCTTGAGTTGATCGCTGAGATGCTGCTGGACGCCGATGTTGATATCAATCGCTTGGTGATTTGCAACGGCGTGTTACAGGGGGAGGGTTATCGCCCGGAAAGGGCCCTCAATCAACTCGAGGGTCGTGCGATGGCTGACGTGTTTGAGGCGAATACGTTCACGCCAATGCGGGTGCTGGCGGCGCTGTCGCCGGTGCTGAAGCGCAGTACCGCGCCCCGCATTGCCGTCCTGTCAGCGCGGGTAGGCAGCATAGGCGATAACCAGCTGGGCGGTTGGTATAGCTATCGTGGCAGCAAAGCGGCGCTCAATATGATGCTCAAGTGTGCGGCACTCGAGCTCCGCCGACTGAACCCTGCGGCCAAGTTGATCGCTTATCACCCGGGTACTGTGGATACCCCGCTCTCCAAGCCTTTTCAGGGCAACGTTGACCCACAGACCCTGCAGACACCCGAGCACGCGGCGACTGCGCTCGATCGCGTCTTAAGTGACGCCAAGGTCGACGGGGAGCTCGCATACCTCGATTGGCGGGGAGAAACCATCGTTTGGTGAGAGATGCCGAGGGATTGCGCTGTCACTTAATGCACGGTCACTGACTGTACTTCTATATTCATTGCAGTAGTCTGATTGTAGCGATGCGTTCAGATTACCTGCCTGAGTGATAGCTGTAAGCGCGGCTGGAATCGAGTAAGCTATTCAACAAATGTTAAACAAAGGACAAGCCTGATGAAAACTTTGATTGCTTCACTGTTTGCAGCGATTGCGTTGGTTGCACAACCCGTATTGGCTGACGATATCAGCACCACCATTGATAATTTCCGCGGCGCCGGTGCAGGTGACTTTATCGATGACTCATACGGATACGCCGTGTTTCCCAGTATTGGGAAGGGTGGCATCGGTATTGGCGGTGCACACGGCAAAGGCGAAGTGTATGTCGGCGGCAAGCGGGTGGGCCAAACCAAAATGAATCAGATCACCTATGGCTTGCAGCTCGGAGGTCAGGTCTACAGCCAGATGATCTTTTTCCGGGATAAGCGTGCGTTCGAGGACTTCGCTTCAGGTAACTTCGAGTTTGGTGCGCAGGCAACGGCAGTGGCGCTGACCGCTGGCGCCCAGGCGTCCACTTCGACCGGTGGCGGCGGTAACGCCTCCTCTGGCACCGACGCCGACTCCAGCACAGTGAGCGCGAGCGAGAAGCAATACGACGGCCGCAGCGGCATGGCAGTCTTTACGATTGCCAAGGGTGGTTTGATGTACGAGGCCACGCTGGGTGGTCAGAAGTTCAAGTACGAGCCGATTTAAACGCCTGTTATCGATTTAGAGGCCGCCTTTGGGCGGCCTTTTTATGTGGCCCATGTTGACACCTGCAGACTTAGACAGATCCCACACAGTGGGTTAAGGCGCCCACTGGCTCAGCCAATTCGTCTCTTCTGCTCTCGCTCTGCGTTCCCTGAGGGCGTGGAGTCAATCAGGATTCAACCACCGAGAAGTGGATGTCTACGCTGGGTAATCGCGCCAGCATCTGATCGCCCAGCGCGCTGGCCGGTGTCCAGATACCGCCTCCCACAGACACCTCGTCCCTCGCCAAACACAGGCCTGCCTGGGCCAGCATTCTCGAGGTTGCGCCGTAACCGGGATCTCGTTGCCCCGCAACCTTTACCCGCAAATGGTTTTCCCCGTCGCTGCCGTGGGCCCAGAACTCAAAAAAGCCATTGTTGCGGGTCGCCTCATTGGGGCCCTCACCCGGATCGGGCAGCACCTTTTTCAACAGTGCGCGAGTCGGGGAGAAGAAAGTGCCGGCCATGACCGTACCCAGACCGCCGGCACTCAACAACGCCTTGGCGCGGCTGGTGCACAGCTGCGATTCGTCGTAGCGGAATTCCGCGCTGTAAGGCAGCCCGGCCAGCGCGTGCGAGCGCCTGACCACCTTGGTATTGATGGCGGCCATGACGAAGGGCCCGGTCCAAGACTGAAAATCATCATCCCAGGCGATGCCGGTCTGATCCGGAACATCCAAGCCTTTATCAAGCCCCGCAGGATAGAGCGCATAAGGGTCCATGATGCGCTCTCTGATCGCGGGGTCCTGAGAGGCCTGTTCGGCAACATACATCAGACTGGCGACTGTGCCGCCGCTGACGCCTCCGGCCGCACGACCCATTCTGCCACTGACGCGATGGGCGTAGCGTCCGTAGCGTTCCTTGAATTGCTGCTGCAGAAAATAGACCGACAAATCTGAGGGGATGGAGTCAAATCCGCAGCAGTGGATCAGTCTTGCGCCGCTGGCTTTAGCGATCGGATCGATTCGCTCATAGACCTCAGCCATCCACTGGGCCTCGCCGGTGAGGTCGCAGTAGTGCGTACCCTCGGTCGCGCAGGCCTCGAGTACAGGTGTACCGTATTTCGCATAGGGCCCCACTGTGCTGATGAGCGCAGTCGCTTGCCGGGCCATGGCAGTGAGTGAGGCGGGGTCAGCGCTGTCGGCAATGATCGTGGGCAACTCCGGCAGATTCAGCGTTTGCCGGACCTCGTCCAGCTTTTGCTGACTGCGCCCTGCGATGGCCCAAGTGAGGTCCGGGTGGGCCTCGGCCAAATACTCTGCCACCAGTTTTCCTGTGAAGCCGGTTGCGCCGTACAGCACAACCTCAAATTGCCGATCTGACATCTGAGTTTTCCGTGATTTAGGACCTGCGCAGGGTAGCAAGTCTGTGGACGGTTACGGCAGGCAGAGGCTGGTACTTATTTGCAGATCGGTCGGAGTGGGCCCAGCAACAGCCAACTCGGCTGATGCTTTGAGCGCGGCGGTGCTGCCGATACTGTCCAGCAGCGTAGCGGCTCCGATGCGGCGATTGTCGATCGTCACGCAGCCGTCACGTGATTGTTATGCAAGTGTTATCTGAGTGTGATGAGGTTAGCGCGCTGGGGTGCAAATTTGAGCGAGCTGTTCCTGCTGATAGACCGACCTCAAGCAGCATGACGCCCCGCGTTCAAAAAGTTCCACAGATCAAATGCGACTTATCCCCATGGAGAGAAGCGCGCCTGCGCGGTAATATTGGGCTTCGCATATTTTTCGCTATGGAAGGCAGTTGCGGCAGCGCACCAGCAGCGTGCGGCGTTGTCGCTGGATCAGGGAGAGGAACATGATTGCCACATTGAGGCGAGCGGCCTGGCCTGTAGGCGTGGGCTTGGCCGGTATCGCGGTCTACGTGCTGTTGCAGGTGACCAAGCCAGAGCCCGCGCCGAGCGTTCAACCGCCCAGGCCGATTAGCGTTGAGGTTGTCCCCGCAGTGCGCACGACCACGCGCCCCACGGTGGTGGCCTTCGGCGAGGTGCGGCCCGGCATACGAACCCAGTTGGTGGCGCAGGTCGGTGGCAAAATCACGTCGATTGCGCCGGCGTTTATAGAGGGTGGGCGCTTCGGTCCAGACGACGTGCTGTTGACCATTGAAGATACCGACTATCGCGCGGCGGTCGATGAGCGGCGCGCGCGGGTGGCGGCGGCCCAGGTCGACTTGGAGCAGGCGCTTGCCGATGCCGACGTCGCCAGGAAGCAGCTGGCGGGTCAAAAATCTCCATCTCCCCTAGCCCTGAAAAAGCCACAGGTAGCCAGAGCCGAGTCGGCGCTCAAAGCCGCAGAGACCGCCTTGGCTTTGGCCATAACCAACCTGGAAAGAACGCGTATTAGTTTGCCTTTTGCGGGCCGGGTGGAGAGCCAGTCGGCGGACTTGGGTCAATACGTGAACCCCGGAAAAGTGCTGGGTAGTGTGTTTGGCACCGACGTTGCCGAAGTCAGAGTCGCGTTGACCACCAATCAGCTGTCGGCTCTGGGTATCCCCATTGGTTTTGACGGCGGAGAAGTCGGTGGCTTGCAGACCACCCTGTCAGCATCACTGGGTGGTGCTGTGTATCGTTGGCAGGGCGCGCTGGCTCGAGTGGATGCGGCGATTGACCCCACTACCCGCACGGTCTACGGCACGGTGCAGGTGCAAGACCCCTATGGTCTGGCGCAGTCAACTTCCGGTATGCCGCTGGCGGTAGGCCTCTACGTTGATGCCGAAATCGAGGGCAGGCTGGTGGCTGATGGTATTCAGATCGCCGCCGAAGGTCTGCGAGCGGGTGACGAGATATTCGTTTTGGATGGCGAGGGTCTGTTGGACATCCGCCAGGTCGATGTCATTCATCGTAGCCGGCACAGTGCGCTACTCGCTTCTGGCGTCGAGGCCGGTGAGCAGGTGATCGTTTCGGCGATCCGCAACCCGGTTCGCGGCATGCGACTCGAAGCGATGGATACCGAAGCCGTAGCCGACAACGTGGGCACCGAGCCCAATTTAGACGACAACGAAGCCTGAGAGTCACGACATGGAAGGTCTGATCCGATGGTGGGTGCGCAATCCGGTTGCCGCCAACCTATTAATGCTCATCATTGTCACCGCGGGCTGGCTGGGCCTGCGGACTATCGAAAAAGAAGTTGTCCCCTCGATTCAGCCAGATATTGTTCAGGTCGAAGTGATCTGGCCGGGCGCCTCTCCCAAAGAAATGGAGCAGCAGGTTGTTCAGCGTATCGAGGAGGCGTTGAAAAACGTCTCCAATGTCTATCGCGTCACGTCTGAAGCGCGAGAGAGCTCTGGCTCGCTGACCGTCGAAACCTTTCCCACGGTTGACCTCAACGCTTTCTTGAACGACGTCAAGAACGCGGTAGATTCCGTGACGTCGTTCCCGCGCGATATCGAAAACCCCCGCGTTCGCCGATTGGAGTGGCGGCAAGAGATTATCCGGGTCGCCCTGGCTGGAGATATAGGGGAAAAAGCCCTGACTCGCTTGGGCAACCGTTTGCGCAACGAGTTGGCGGGCTTGCCCTATATCTCGCAGGTGGATGTATTCGGCTCGCGGCGTGAAGAGGTCACCATCGAGTTATCGGAGCGGGACCTGCGCAACTACGGCTTGAGCTTTTCTGACGTTGCAGGGGCCATTCGCCGCGATTCGATGAATGTATCGGTGGGTGAGGTGCGCACAGAGACGGGCGACGTGCAGCTGCGCGCCCAGAACCTTGCAGATAATCAAACCGATTTTGAGCAAATCGTTATCAGACAAACCGCTGACGGCGGGCGGGTGCGGGTGGCCGACGTCGCCAAGGTGGACGACGGGTTCGAACAGAACGAGATTTTAGCCACGCTCAACGGTCAGCCAGCGGTGCTGCTGCAAGTGAAATCCACGGACGACATGCAAATCGTCAAGGCCAGTCAGGCGGTCAAGAAGTGGATCGAGGAAACGCAGCCGACCCTGCCGGTGGGTGTTGATCTTGAATTGTGGAGCGACAATGCCGACGTCTATGAAAACCGGATGGACTTGATCGCGGAGTCCTCGGTGCTCGGTCTGATCCTCGTCTTTTGTCTCTTGATTGTCACCCTGGAGCCCAAGGTGGCGCTATGGGTGACCGTGGGCATTGGCGTGAGTTTTATGGGCGCGTTTGCGTTATTACCCGCCAACGATGTGTCGCTGAATATGCTGTCGACGTTCGCTTTTCTGTTGGTGTTGGGCATTGTTGTCGACGACGCGATTGTGGTGGGGGAGAGTGTGCACCACCATGTCCATCAGCGCGGACTGACGGGCGAGGATGCCGCCGTCGCGGGCGCTTTTGCAGTGAGCCGACCGGTGATTTTTGCGGTGTTGACCACCATGGTGGCCTTCGCGCCGTGGTTGTTTTTATCGGGCGTGACCGCGCAATTCACCCGGCAGTTGTCGGTGGTGATCTCTCTGGCACTGCTGTTCTCGCTGATCGAGGCTTTTTTGATCCTTCCCGCCCACTTACGAAACCTGAAAACGGCCAAGTCTGAATCGAAGTGGATGACGCGACAGAGACGCATCGCAGACAGCATCGTGCGCTTTGCTGAAAACACCTATCGACCCTTTTTGGAGAAGTGCCTCGATCGCCGCTACACCACAACGATGGTGTTCTTCTCGCTCTTTCTCGTCTCGCTGGGGCTCTTCACCAGTGGCTGGGTGAAGTTCTTCTTCTCACCTCAGGTCGAGAGTGAGGAGGTCTACATCAATGTGCGCCTGCCCCCGGGCACGCCATACAGTCGCTCCATCGAGGTATTGGGGCAGTTACAGCAAGCTGAAAAACAGCTGGCGGCAGAGGTCAACGCCGAGGCGAAAGCCGGTCGAGGGAGTGGCGAACTGATCGAGGGCTGGTATACCCGCGCCCGGCGCGGTGATGTGATCGCCATTGTGCAGTTGGCGCCGCCGGATCAACGGGCCCTGAGTGCCAGAGAGACAGCGGATCGCTTTTCAGAGCTGGTCGGCGACATCCCGGATGCCGACGAGGTCAAGGTCAACTACAGCTTTGGCGATGAGGAAGCGAGCATTACCTTTCTCTTGCAACATGAGGACCTCGATACACTCAACGAAGCGAGCCGGGTGTTGCAACAGCATTTGGCGAGCTACGACAAAACCTTCTTTATCCGCGACGATCAGTGGGGTTCTTTACCCGAGTTGAGGTTCAATCTGTTGCCCGGAGCAGAAAAGCTGGGCATCACTTTGGGCGACGTCTCAACTCAGGTGCGTCAGGCCTTTTATGGCGAGGAAGTGCAGCGGCTACCCCGCGCCGATGGCGACGTCAGGGTCATGGTGCGCTACCCCCAGGCTGCGCGCGAATCACTGGCGTCCTTTGAGGATGTCCGCATCCGCACACCCGACGGTAGGCTGGTACCGCTACTGGCGGTGGCTGAGGTCGAAGCGGGCCTCGCGACCCGTCGGATCACGCGGCGCAATGGCGATCGGGTGGTGACAGTGCGTGCCACGGTTGAACCGGAGTCACTGGGCGAGATTAATCGTGCCGTCAAAGAGGGTTATGTGCCTGAGCTGATCAAGATGTATCCGGGCCTGCGGGTATTGAAAGGCGGGTCGCAGGAAGCCGAAGCCGAATTCTTCAGCGAAATCGCCTCGCTCTATACGATCGCCCTGTTTGTCATTTATGCCCTGATCGCGGTGGCGTTCCGCTCTTATAGTCTGCCGCTCCTGATCATGACGGCGATGCCGTTTGGTTTTATGGGTGCCGTGTTTGGGCATCTCATATTCGATCTGCCGATGGCGCTGTTTTCCTACTTCGGTATTGGTGCCGCGGCGGGCGTGGTGGTGAACGACAATTTGGTGTTGGTCGACTATGTCAGGCGGCTAGAGAGAGAGGGAATGGCGCCACCCAAGGCGGTGGTTGTCTCGGCGGTGAGTCGGTTCAGGCCGATTTTCCTCACGACGGTCACGACCTTCGTGGGATTGATCCCGATCATGGCCGAGCAGTCGACCAGCGCCCAATTCCTGAAGCCGGCCGTGTTGTCGCTGGCATTCGGTGTGTTCTTTGCGCTGTTCGTGAGTTTGTTGCTGGTGCCTGCCATGTATCTGGTCGGCTACGACTGGCAGCAGCGACGTGAGGCCCGGCGGCAGCGAAAGTTAGCGGCGAAGATGGCAGAGGGCGCCATGCCCAGCACGGCGTGATTTGCTCGCGATTACCGGCCTAACGGATGCCGTGCATCATGCGCTTGAGTATGGGCGACAAGACCAGCAGCGTGGCGCCACCAATCAGGCCTATTGTTAACAACTGGCTGAATAGATCGGTGTAGCCGGCCAAGGCCTCGGTAAGATTGAGCCTGTCCTCTCCCTCGGGCCGGGCGGCGATGGTGGCGATTTGAGCTGCCACATACGAGGAGTAGGCTGACGCAAGAAACCAGGTGCCCATCATCACGCCAACCACCGAAGGTACCGCCAGCTTCGTGACGGCAGACAAACCCACCGGGCTGAGGCAAAGCTCACCCATGGTGTGTAGCAAGTAGGCCAGCACCAGCCACCACGCCGACACGATTCCGGCCTGATCCGGAAACTGTGCGCCATACACCAGGGCGCCAAAGCCAAGCCCTGCCTGCGCGATCCCGAAAGCAAACTTGACCGGCGTGCTGGGCTCCCAGCCGCGTGCATTGAGTCGTGTCCACAGCAGTGCAAAGAGTGGCGCCAATAAAAAAATAAACAGTGCATTTGCGGCACCAAATTGTGCGGCAGTTAGCGGGATGCCAAACAGCATCTTGTCAGTGACCCGATCGGCATACAGAGTCATCGAGCCTGCGGCCTGTTCGAACAAGGCCCAAAAAATGACGGTCGACAGCGTCAGCACGATCAGGACAAACATCCGGTCGCGCTCAACTTTGTCGCAGCGGAAAAACAAAAACCAGGCCAGCCCGGCCAGCACTGTGAGCGATAAGAAGTCGAGCAAGGTGCCGACGGTGTCGGTGAGCTGCACCAGCTGCCAGACGATGGCCACCAACAACCCGCTCCCCAAGTAGATGGCCCGCTCAATGGTCAGTCCCGGCAGGCCGGTTGGGCGAGACAGCTGATCGGGATCAGCCGGTTCACCGTGACCCATGAGGTACTTCTGGCCCCACTGAAACAGGATTAACCCCAATAGCATGCCGACACCGGCGGCACCGAAACCCCATGACCAGCCGTAAACCTCGCCCAGCCAGCCGCAGAGTAGCGTTGCGGTAAATGCGCCGACGTTAATGCCCATATAAAAAATCGTGAAGCCGGCGTCGCGCCTCGGGTCGCCCTCGGCGTACAGCTTGCCTACCACGGTGGAGATATTGGGTTTCAGAAAGCCGACGCCCACCACGATCAGTGCCAGCGACAAATAAAAGACGGATAGCGCCTGTTCGTCTCTGACAATGCGGTTGGCGGTTTCTCGAGCGGCTTCACCCTCAAAGGCCATACCCAGATGGCCTGCGACCAATAAGATGCCGCCGAGCGTGACGGCTTTGCGCATGCCAATGAATCGGTCAGCGATCAGCCCGCCCAGTACTGGCATGGCATAGACCAGTGAGGCATAGCTACCCAATACGCCCAAGCCACTGGCATCTGAGAACAGGTGATATTTGGTGAGGTACAGGAGCAGCAAATATTTCATGCCGTAAAAAGAGAAGCGTTCCCAGAGCTCGGTGCCAAAGCAGATATAAAGCCCTTTGGGGTGCCCCCACAGATCCTGGGGGCTATCGGTTGTCAGCGTGCTGGTCATAGTGCTTGCCTAATTGCTGCCTTGCGAAGCAGCGCTTCGTCGCGGTTCAGGCCGCCTGAGCCAGAGGCGCCGTCTCACAGAGAGCGGCCGCCATCTCCGCGGGGTCGGTGATTCTTTTTACCCGGCCGAACAGTGCGCCTGCCTGGGGGTAGTAAACCTTGAGGTAAACCAGCCATTGCTTGACGGGATTCACGGCGTATCGGGGATCGTAGAGCTCGCAATTTCTCGCCAGAAACGCTGACAGGAGTAACTGAACCTCTTCCCAGCCGAAGGCAGGGCTGGGCTCGTTTCGATAAAAAGCCTGCGTCGCCGCACCCAGGTCGGGGCGGCACAGCGCGCCTCGAGCCAGCATGAACGCGTCGCACCCGCTGATATCAGCACAGCGGGCGATGTCGGACGGTGTCCACAACTCGCCATTGGCAATCACGGGGAAGGGCAAGACCTCTCTTGCCAAGCGCAGTTGGTGCCAATGGGCTGGCGGTCGGTAACCCTGTCGCTTGGTGCGCGCGTGAATGGTGACCTCAGTGAGCGACACCGCTGCCAGCGCCTCAAGGATTTCGGCGAAATGTTCATCCGTATCGTAGCCCAGCCGAATCTTGGCGGTGACCGGGATGGTGTGCGGGACCCGGTCCCGGACCCGCTCGCAAATGGATCTGATCAGTTGAGGCGACCGTAGCAAAGCAGCACCGCCTTGGGACCGATTGACGGTTTTGGCAGGACAGCCAAAGTTGAGGTCAATGCCGGGAGCACCCAGCGCGGCGGCACGCTCTGCGTTGGCGGCCATTAGCTCAGGGTTGGAGCCGAGCAACTGCAGATACACCGGGACGCCCGATAGTGTGAACCCGCCGTGCGCGAGCTCGGGGGCATAGCGATAAAAAACTCGCTTTGGGAGGATCGTTTGAGAGACACGCACAAACTCTGTGACGCAGCGCTCGTAGCCGCCGAGGTGGGTCAACTGTTCACGCATGACCGAGTCCAACACTCCCTCCATGGGGGCGAGGATCAGTCTGGGCGCGCTTTGACCGGGGGCAATCATGGGCGGCAGGGTAACGAGATAGCCAACTTTTTAACAGTGGGCGTGACGTCGGAGGCCTCGCTTTGTAGACTCTGCCCCTCTTTGCCAGTCGCACTGCGCCACAGGGTGCCTCATCTATGAATCCCAACTACCTCGACTTTGAACAGCCCATCGCAGAACTCGAGATGAAAATCGAAGAGCTGCAGGGTGTGAGTGACGGTGCGGATCTGAACCTTGCCGAGGAAATCGATCGTCTTCGCGAGAAATCGACGGCGCTGACCGAGAAGATTTATGCAGATCTCAGTGCCTGGGACATCGTGCGGGTCGCCCGGCATCCGCAGCGCCCGTACTCAATGGACTACATCCCGCAGATCTTCACTGAGTTCGATGAGCTGCATGGTGATCGACACTTTGCCGACGACAAGGCCATTGTCGGTGGTGTGGCGCGACTCGACGACCGGCCAGTGATGGTCATTGGCCAGGAGAAGGGTCGTGCGGTCAAAGACAAGGTGTACCGCAATTTCGGTATGCCCAAGCCCGAGGGGTACCGCAAGGCGATGCGACTCATGGAAATGGCCGAGCGCTTCAAAATGCCGGTGATTACACTGATCGACACCCCCGGAGCCTACCCCGGCATCGACTCTGAAGAGCGGGGCATCTCTGAGGCCATCGCGCAGAATCTTGCCGTCATGTCGCGCCTGCGCACCCCGCTGATCTGTGTGGTGATTGGCGAGGGCTCATCTGGCGGCGCGCTGGGTATTGGCGTCGGTGATCATTTGGCCATGCTCCAGTTTGCGACCTACTTTGTGATCTCGCCTGAGGGCTGCGCCAATATTATTTGGAAGAGCTCGGAGTTTGCCCCTGATGCGGCGGCAGCCATGGGCGTCACCTCCTCAAAACTTGAAGAGCTGGGCATCGTCGATGCGACGATCGCCGAACCACTGGGCGGTGCCCATCGGGATCCGGCAGAAATGGCCAGTCGCCTCAAGGCCCATCTGCTCACGCAGGTCGAGCGACTGGCGGCGATGGATACCGATACCATGCTCGAAGCCCGTTATCGAAGGCTGATGTCCTACGGTAACTAAGGGCTGACACCGGGCTTGTGCGCGAGTATCTGAGTCCACTCCCCGAAGCGATTCTCCGCTCACCGCGCTGGTGGGTGGCACTCTCAGGCGGTGCCGACAGCGTGGCTTTATTGCATGCGCTGGTGGCTTATCGGGAGAGCGCCGCAGCGCCGGCTATTCGTGCCATTCACGTGAATCACGGCTTGCATGCTGACGCGCCTGACTGGGTCGCGCTGTGCCAGCGGCATGCTGACAATGTGGGTGTGCCGCTGGAAGTCGCGCACTGCAATATTGAGCCCAGTGGGCATGGCCTCGAGTCCGATGCTCGCACCGCGCGCTACGCCGCTTTCGAGGCGGTAGTGAAAAAAGGTGAGGTCTTGTTCACCGCGCATCATGCCGATGACATGGTGGAGACGGTGATGCTCCGTTTACTCCGTGGCGCAGGCCCAAGAGGGTTGTCAGGTATTCCGAGGCAGCGGATCTGTGGCGACGGGCTGATTTTCCGGCCGTTGCTTGATACCCCCGGCGAAACACTGCGATCAGCGGTCGAAGCCGCGGGTCTGGACTATGTGACAGACCCCAGCAATCTGCAGACCGAGCAGGACAGGAACTATCTTCGGCAGGTTGTGCTACCCGCTATTGCCGAGCGATGGCCCGGCTATCGCGAGACCGTGCGCCGGGCAGCGGAGTTACAGGCGCTCACCCAACAACGGCTCAGCACGTTGCCACTGAAGCGAACTCAAACTGTGGTGGGGGAGCCGGCTGTGGCGGTGGATCCGACCCAGGACCCCGCCGTGTTCGCCGCCGAGATTCACCAGTGGCTGGGAGAGTTGCGCTTGGATGCCCCCGATCAACGTCGCTTGTTGGAGCTTGCGCGGCAAGTGCTCACCGCGGCAGCAGATCGGACTCCGGAACTGGTTTGGGACAGCGCTTGTCTGCGCGCATGGGACGGCATGGTGATCAGTGTGCCGATCTCGCTTGCTTCGGGCGCGTCAGTATCTTTGCCCGATGAGGTGGTAGCGGGTGAATCGCTGGAGGGCCCTTGGGGCAGCCTGAGTTGGGAAGCGTGCGAGGGTGCCTATGGACTCCTCGCTGGGACAACACTGGGCTGTATCCCTTGCGGGCAGTTGGCGACGCTGGCGCCACTCAACAGGCCTTCAAAACCTAGCAAAAAGTGGCTGCAAGAGCTGAGAATTCCCCCGTGGTGGCGAGCGCATCTACCTGTTTTGACGAGAGATTCAGTGCCCGTTTGGCTGTTTTCAGCGGGCCCATTGCAGGGTCTTGAGTCGTCTGGAGCGAAAGCCGCAGAAGGGGGATTGAAGCCAATTTGGCGGCTTTTTAACGCGGTTTGAATTGAGCCTTGCGGGGCTTCCTGCTAGACTGATCGTCCATCGGAGAGACCTTCCCGGAAGGCACCGAAACAGGTGTCAGGGGTCGTTTTTCGCTTTGGTGGATTCCATGACGAGATATGTGTTCGTTACTGGTGGCGTAGTGTCTTCCCTTGGCAAGGGGATCGCAGCCGCCTCCCTCGCTGCTGTGCTTGAGGCACGCGGCCTTAAAGTCACCCTCCTGAAACTGGACCCTTATATCAATGTCGATCCCGGCACGATGAGCCCGTTCCAGCACGGCGAGGTCTTTGTCACCGACGATGGTGCTGAAACCGATCTGGATCTGGGTCACTACGAGCGGTTCACGCGCACGGTCATGAGTCGCGCCAATAACTTTACGGCGGGGCGAGTTTACGATGCGGTGCTGCGCAAGGAGCGCCGGGGCGATTATCTCGGCGGCACGGTTCAGGTGATTCCTCATATCACTGATGAGATCAAACGCCGCGTAGTGAAGGGAGCTGGCGACGCTGAAGTGGCAGTGGTAGAGGTCGGCGGCACGGCGGGTGACATCGAAAGTCAGCCGTTTCTAGAGGCCGTGCGGCAGCTCAAGCTCGAATTGGGCGCCTCGAACGCACTATTAATGCATCTCACGCTGATTCCCTTTATTCCGACTGCGGGCGAAATCAAGACCAAGCCGACCCAGCACTCTGTCAAGGAGTTGCGCTCGATCGGTTTGCAGCCAGAGGTGTTGCTCTGCCGGTGTTCCGTCGAGGTCGATGAGGGCGCGCGGCGCAAAATTTCGCTGTTCACCAACGTAGAAGAGCGGGCGGTGATTCCGCTGATGGACGCCGACTCCATTTATCAGATACCCGGTAACCTCAAAGACAGCGGCCTCGACGACTACATTTTGGAGCGCTTCGGTATTGCTCAACCCGCGGCCGACCTGTCGGAGTGGGAGGACGTGGTGCGCCGGGAGTTCAGTCAAAGACAAGGCGTGGTGCGCGTTGGCATGGTGGGCAAGTACGTGGATTTGGTGGATGCCTACAAGTCTCTGAACGAAGCACTGGATCATGCTGGCCTGCAAACCGATACCCGGGTCGAGATCGATTACATCGACGCGGAAGAAATCGAGGCGCAAGGCGTTGGCTTGCTGTCGCATTTGGATGCGGTATTGGTGCCCGGTGGCTTCGGAGACCGCGGCATTCAGGGCAAGATCGACTCGGTGCGCTACGCGCGCGAGCAGGGCATTCCTTTTCTCGGTATCTGCCTCGGCATGCACATGGCGATGATCGAGTACGCGCGCAACGTATGTCAGCTCGAGGGAGCGCACTCCACCGAGATGCAGTCCGATACGCCTCACCCGATTATCGCGCTGATCACCGAGTGGCAAACCGCCGACGGTGAGCGCGAGCTTCGCTCGGAGGACTCTGATCTCGGCGGCACGATGCGCCTGGGCGCTCAACCGTGTCAGCTGGTGCAGGGCACTCGAACGCAGGCCATTTATGGTGCAGAGCAGATTTCCGAGCGTCACCGGCACCGGTATGAAGTGAACAACAATTATGTCGCCCAGCTGGAGGCGGCCGGCATGAAAGTGAGCGGCTGGTCGCAAGATGGTGAACTGGTTGAAATCATTGAGCTGCCTGCTCATCCCTGGTTTGTGGCGTGTCAGTTCCACCCGGAATTCAAATCACGCCCGCGGGGAGGGCACCCGCTCTTCACTAGCTATATCGAGGCGGCGCTGGCGGCGTCACGACAGTGTGGTGACGCGGCGTGAGTGAACGCCATCGCACAGTAGAGGTCGGAGGCTGCACCTTCGCCAACGACCAACCAATGGTGCTGATCGGCGGCATTAACGTGCTCGAGAGTAAAGCGCTGGCGATGGACAGCGCTGCGGAGTACACCCGAGTCTGTGAAAAGCTGGACATCCCCTACGTATTCAAGGCCTCCTTCGATAAAGCCAATCGCTCGTCGATCCACTCCTTTCGCGGTCCGGGCATGGCAGAGGGGCTCGACATTCTGGCTGAGGTGAAGACCGCCTTTAACGTACCCCTGCTGACTGACATTCATACCCCCGAGCAGGCCGAGCCTGTAGCCGAGGTGTGCGACATTTTGCAGTTACCGGCTTTTCTGGCCAGACAAACGGATCTGGTTGAGGCGATGGCGAAGACCGGTGCGGCGATCAATATCAAGAAGCCGCAATTTCTCAGTCCTGAGCAGATCGGGAATGTGGTCGCCAAATTCCATGAGTGCGGCAATGAGCGGCTGATGATCTGTGAGCGGGGCAGCACCTTTGGCTACGACAATTTAGTCGTCGATATGCTGGGGTTTGAAGTGATGCGCGATATCTCTTCAGGCTGTCCGCTGATCTTTGACGTCACGCATGCTCTGCAAAGACGCGACCCCGGTGATGCCGCTTCTGGCGGGCGGCGAGCAGAGGTACTTAAGCTCGCCAAAGCGGGCATGGCCTTGGGTATCGCCGGGTTGTTTCTGGAATCTCATCCCGACCCCGATAGCGCGCTATGCGACGGCCCCAGCGCGCTCCCGCTAGACCAGCTCGAACCCTTTCTGGAGCAGGTGAAGGCGGTAGACGCGCTGGTCAAGGCTCAGCCCGAATTGACTATTCAGTAAACCCTTTTATTCAGGAGTAACAGTGTGAGTGAGATCGTCGACGTACGCGCCTTCGAGGTGCTGGACTCTCGCGGGAATCCGACCGTGATGGCCGAGGTCACTCTGGATGATGACAGCGTTGGCAGTGCCTGTGCGCCCTCAGGTGCCAGTACCGGAACGCGCGAGGCATTGGAATTACGCGACGGCGACGCGTCGCGCTATCTGGGTAAAGGCGTGCTCAGTGCGGTGGGGCATGCCAACGGACCGATCCGTGAAATGCTATTGGGGCACGACGCGCAGGATCAGTCGGGTGTTGACCGTCGCATGATTGAGGCAGACGGCACTGAGAATAAGGCGCAGTTCGGCGCCAACGCGATACTGGCGGTGTCCTTGGCGACCGCAAAGGCCGCCGCGCAAGCCGCAAAAAAGCCGCTTTATCAACATATCGCTGAACTCTCTGGGTGCAGTTCGCTATCGCTCCCTGTACCCATGATGAATATCCTCAACGGCGGTGAGCACGCCGACAATAATGTCGATATTCAGGAGTTCATGATTCAGCCGGTATCGGCTTCAAACTTCGCCGAAGCGCTGCGCATGGGCGCCGAAATTTTCCACCACC
>JAYOUT010000011.1:0-15474 GCA_038151055.1 Luminiphilus sp. | reverse complement strand
GGTGATGGTTCCGATTTTGACAGCGAGGGGTTCGCCGATTATCTCGTTGGCTTGGTCGACCAACACCCGATTGTCTCGATCGAGGATGGCTTGGATGAATCAGACTGGGAAGGTTGGGCGACCTTGACCCATAAACTGGGCGATCGCGTGCAACTGGTGGGAGACGACCTGTTCGTGACCAATACCGGGATCCTGAAGCGCGGCATCGATGAGGGCATCGCCAACTCGATTTTGATCAAGTTCAACCAGATCGGCACCCTAACCGAGACCCTCGAGGCCATCGCCATGGCCAAGGCGGCGGGTTACACGGCAGTGATTTCCCATCGCTCGGGTGAGACAGAGGACGCCACCATCGCCGATCTGGCGGTTGGCACCGGAGCGGGGCAGATCAAGACGGGCTCGCTGTGTCGCTCTGATCGGGTGGCCAAGTACAACCGGCTGTTGCGGATTGAAGCAGAGCTTGGCCTGACCGCGCCATATCCTGGCCGGGGCATCCTGACGGGCTCCTGATGCGCTGGCTACTGGGCGGGTTATTGGGACTGTTATTGCTACTGCAGTACCGCCTATGGTTCGCCGAGGGTGGTCTCGCCGAGGCCAACAGGCTGAGCGTGCGGTTGGAAAACGCTGAGGCAGAGAATGCTGAGTTATCGGCACGCAACGAGGCGCTCACCAACGAGGTCATCGCCCTGCAGGGTGGTAACGAGGCGGTCGAGAAGAACGCAAGAGAGAATCTCGGGCTGATCAAAGAAGGCGAGATTTACTACCAGTTTGTCGAGGAGACAGAGTCGCCGTGAACAGCATCTGGGCGGTGGTGCCAGCAGCCGGTTCCGGCAGACGACTCGGTGGAGAAATCCCCAAGCAGTATCGCGACATTGCCGGTGCGCCATTACTGGAACATACCCTGAGGGCGCTACTGGAAAGCCCCGATGTCCGAGGCATTGTTGTCGCGGTGGACCCTTCGGATCGGCGTGCCGATGTCATCGACAGTCTTGCGGATGTCCGGGTGCAGACGACGCCGGGTGGTGCCGAGCGTGCTCACTCGGTGATGGCGGGACTGGAGTTACTGTCGACACAAGCGAGTGAAGAGGATTGGGTGTTGGTTCACGATGCGGCGCGCCCCTGTTTGCCGCTGGAGGCGCTGACCCGGCTGATCGAACGAGCGCGAGAACTGGGCGAGGGCGTTGTTTTGGCGACACCCGTCTCCGATACGCTCAAGCAGGTGGATGAAACTGATAGGGTGGTGCAAACCGTGGACAGGCGAGCGCTGTGGCGTGCGCAGACGCCCCAGTTATTTCCGTTATTCGCCTTGCGCTCGGCCTTGGGACAATGCCTCGAGGAGTTGGCCGAGGTAACCGACGAGGCCATGGCCATGGAGTGGGCGGGGCAGGCTGTTCACGTGGTAGAGGGCCCGGCGACCAACATCAAAGTCACCGTTGAATCGGATCTGGCATTTGCCGATCTCATTCTCAGAAAAAAAGGAGGTGCATTGACATGATGCGGATCGGTCATGGTTACGATGTTCATGCCTTTGGCGACGGTGACCACGTGGTGCTGGGAGGTGTTCGCATCCCCTGCGGGCGAGGCCTGATTGCGCACTCAGACGGCGACGTGGTCCTGCATGCGATCTGTGACGCGCTACTGGGTGCGGCAGGACTTGGCGATATTGGTACGCACTTTCCGGATACCGACGACGCCTTTAAAGACGCAGACAGTCGGGTCTTGTTGCGTGCGGTCGTGGCGCAGCTTGATGAGAGAGGTTGGTCCACTGGCAATGTTGATGTGACGGTGGTTGCGCAGACCCCGAGACTTAATGAGCACGTGAGCCAGATGCGGCGCCATATTGCGGAGGATCTGCGCGTCAGCGAGGCGTCTGTGAATGTCAAAGCCACGACGACCGAGCGTCTGGGATTCGTTGGCCGCGAGGAAGGCATCGCGGTACATGCCGTGGCGTGTCTGGTTGCAGGGGATGCGACTGCGTGAGTCAGCAGGGCATCGGCATGACCTCGTTGCGGACGCGGGAGCGACTGATACAGCGGTTAATGGATCAGGGCATCAGTCAATTTGAAGTGCTCGAGGCCATTCGCAGCGTGCCCAGACACCTGTTTGTTGATGAAGCGCTAGCGCATCGCTCTTACGAAGATACGGCGCTGCCCATTGGCTATGGCCAGACGCTCTCCCAACCCTACATGGTGGCGCGGATGAGTCAGTTGGCATTGGCTCATGGTCGCCCCAAAAAGGTGCTCGAGCTGGGCAGCGGTTCCGGCTATCAAACGGCGATTCTGGCGAATCTTGTCGATGAGATCTGCGCCATAGAGCGTATCAAGCCGTTGGTCGAGCGTGCTCGCCGGCAGTTACGCACCTTGCGCATTCGCAATGTCAGGTTGCGACATGGTGATGGCCTGGAAGGCTGGCCGGGCGAGGCGCCTTTCGATCTGATTCTCGGCGCCGCAGCGCCAGAACAATTACCCACTGCGCTGTTGGATCAACTCGCACCCGGCGGCCGCATGATTCTGCCCGTGGGCGGCGACCGGCAGCAGTTGATGATGGTGACGGCCACACCTGACGGGTTCGTGGAGGAGGTCATCGAAGAGGTCAATTTCGTGCCCATGGTGAGGGGCGTCACGCGGTGACTCAATCGACGTGGGGCATCTTGGCGCGTGGCATGGCCATGGGCGCCGCCGATATTGTGCCGGGCGTCTCGGGGGGCACCATTGCCCTCATTACCGGCATCTACGATCGACTGATCCGCGCCATTGTCTCGGCTGATGCCGAGGCGCTGGCCATGTTACTGGGCGGTCGCTGGCGGGGACTCTGGTACCGTCTCGACGGCGCATTTTTGAGCATCTTGCTGGCGGGTATTCTGCTTTCTATTTTTACGCTGGCCACAGGCATACATTGGTTGCTCGCTGCCTATCCCCAGCCGCTATGGGCGTTTTTTTCGGGACTGATTTTGGCCAGTGGGCTCATGTTGTTGCGAGACGAGGTCCTGTTGGACGACGTATTTCGCATCGTCAGCTTTGCTGCGGGTGCCAGCGCTGCGGTGGCGGTGAGTTTCATGCCGCCGGTGGCGATGATGTCGGGCTTGCCGGGTCTATTTATTGCCGGCGCGATCGCCATCTGCGCCATGATCCTGCCCGGTATATCGGGCAGTTTTATGCTGGTATTGATGGGCATGTATGCGCCGGTGCTGGCTGCAGTGAAGGGCTTTCAGATCACTGAGCTGATGGTATTAGCGGCGGGATGCGCGACGGGCTTGCTGTGTTTTGCGCGCTTGCTCGATCGTCTGTTGCGACGCCATCGGCTCATCGCGATGGCGTTTTTGAGCGGCGTACTCATGGGGTCCCTAGTGGCCGTATGGCCCTGGCGCGCTCCCGCTTTAATCAGCGGTGACGGGGCGTCGGCAATTACCCGACCGGTCTGGCCAGTCGATGTCATGGCGCCGCAACTGGCGTTATGCGTTGTCGCGTTTTTGGTGGGGCTTGCACTGGTGTTCGGCGTGCAATGGCTGGGGTCGCGCGGTGCTCGATAGGGTGCCTTCGCCATTGGCCGTGGCGATTGTTGGTGGGATCGCGCTCTTTGTGGTGGGCTGCGCTGACAATCCTCCGGCGCCGATTGTGAACAAATCCACGCCAGCGGCGGCAGACCGTCCTGAGGTGCGCCAGACCGGCGCGTCACGCCCGGATTACGGTGAGGAGCTGCCTCGTGGGCCCGACTATGTCGTACAGCGAGGTGACACGCTGTACTCGGTCGCCTTTCGATTGGGAATGGACTATCGAACCTTGGCGGCCATCAACGGTATCCACGCGCCCTATGTCATTCAGGTATCGCAGCGGCTGAAAACGGTGCCGTCGGAGCAAGCTTCTGCGCCCGCGCCTGCCGCGCCAGAAAAAACGGCGCAAGCATCGACGCCGGCTACACCCGCCACGACTGCGAAAGCGGCGCCCGCACAATCCAAGGCCTCTGCTGTAGCGCCGGCGCCCTCCACTCGATCCAGTGAAAGCACTGTCTCAGCGCCTGCTGCCAAGGTGACCAATGCGCCGGTCAGCGCGTGGGTCTGGCCTGCAGAGGGCGAGGTCAGCCGGGGATTTTCCGATGAGCGTCACAAGGGGATTGATATCCCCGGCGAGCGTGGCGCGCCGGTGATGGCAACAGCTGCTGGGGTCGTGGTGTACTCGGGTACGGGCGTGACCGGTTATGGCGCGTTACTGATTGTGAAGCACAACGACACGTATTTGAGTGCTTACGGTCATAACGACGCGTTGCTCGTCGCAGAGGGGGCGCAGGTCGAGTCTGGGCAAGTGATTGCCCGGATGGGCAGCACCAGCGCTGACTCGGTGAAGTTGCACTTTGAGATTCGGCGAAACGGGCGGCCTGTGAATCCCACCGCGTTGCTACCAGCGCGCTAGTTGGCTTAGCGCTCCAGAAATTCCAGTTTGCCCGGCTTGCCCGCCCAGTCCTCGGCGTCCGCAGGGGGTTCTTTGCGTTCTGTGATGTTGGGCCAAATCTCTGCAAGCTCCGCGTTGAGTTGCAAAAAGGCTTCCTGATCGCCGGGCAGCTCGTCTTCTGAGTAAATCGCATCCACCGGGCACTCGGGCTCGCACAGCGCACAGTCGATGCACTCATCTGGGTGAATCACCAGAAAATTAGGGCCTTCATAGAAACAATCGACCGGGCACACCTCGACACAATCGGTGTGTTTGCATTTGATGCAGTCTTCGCCAACAACAAACGTCATGTTGATACCTCTCTCATCCCATGGCGAAGGATACTGGGTGCAAAGTGTTTTGAAAACTGGTCAGTTATCGCCGTCAAGTTTCTGTTTCAATTGATAGATCCAGTCCAACGCCTCTCTGGCAGTGAGGTTGTCGGGGTCGAGTGCCTTGAGTGCCTCCAAGGCAGGAGACGGTGGTCTCGCAGGTGCGACGAACAGTTCGGCTTGAGCCGGTGCGGGGCCCGCCGTGCGGCCACTCTCCAGTTCGTCGAGCTTGTCTTTGGCGGCGGCGAGAATCGTGTTCGGCACGCCGGCCAGTTTGGCCACTTGCAGGCCAAAGCTGCGGTTTGCAGGCCCCTCCTGAATCTGATGCAGGAAGACGACGTGGTCCTCGTGCTCGGTGGCATCGAGGTGCACATTGGCCATCGCAGGGTGTTGCTCGGGCAGGGCGGTCAGTTCGAAATAATGCGTGGCAAAAAAAGTCAGCGCTTTGACGTCGTTGGCCAACGCGAGCGCCGTTGCCCAGGCGATACTCAGGCCGTCGAAGGTGCTCGTGCCGCGACCGATCTCATCCATCAGGATGAGGCTGCGTTCACTGGCGTTGTGCAGAATATTGGCGGTTTCGGTCATTTCCACCATGAAGGTCGAGCGGCCGCTGGCCAAATCATCCGACGAGCCGATGCGCGTGAAGATACGGTCCAAACAAGACAGCGTGACGGCACTCGCCGGTACAAAGGCCCCGACGTGAGCCAATAGAGCGATCAGGGCGTTCTGGCGCATATAGGTCGACTTGCCGCCCATGTTGGGGCCGGTAATCAGCAGCATGCGGCGGTTATGATCGAGGTGGGTGTCGTTGGCAATAAACGGCACGTCGCGCACGGCCTCCACGACGGGGTGGCGTCCGCCCTCGATCTGAAGCAGGGTGCGATCAGTGAACCGGGGCCGGCATAAATCCAGAGCAAGGGCCCGCTCCGCAAAGCAGGCAATCACATCGAGATCGCATAGCGCGGTGGCGGTGGCCTGCAGGGGCGCGAGCGATGTGGCAATGTCAGTGACCAGCTGCTCGTAGAGATGCTTTTCTCTGGCCAGCGCACGACTTTTGCTTGAGAGGGCCTTGTCTTCAAAAGTTTTGAGCTCGGGCGTGATGAACCGCTCGACGTTCTTCAGGGTTTGGCGACGCTGGTAAGTATCGGGTGCCTGTTCGGACTGAGCGCGACTGATTTCGATGTAATAGCCGTGGACGCGGTTGTAGCCAACTTTCAACGAGGACAGTCCAGTACTGTCGCGCTCTCTCTGCTCAAGATCGAGCAAGTAGCCACCGGCGTTCTCGCTGATACCGCGGAGCTCATCCAACTCATCGTCAAAACCGGCTGCAATGACGCCGCCATCCCGGATTAATACTGGTGGGTTATCGATCAGTGCCCGGTCGAGTAAGTCTGTCAGTGCTTGATAGTCAGGGAGGGCCGCGCTCAGCTCGCTGAGTAGCGCACTGCCGGCGGGTAGGCGAGTTCTGATAAGCGGTAGCTGGGCCAGGCTGTGGCCAAGCCGACTGAGATCTCTGGGCCGCGCCGAGCCGAGTGCGACCCGTGACAGGATTCGTTCCAAATCGGCGATATCTTTAAGCACCTCGCGCAGCGGCTCAAAACCGTAGCCCTCGGTCAGTTTTTCCACTGCGTCGAGCCGTTGTTCGATGTGATGTTGGTTGTTAATCGGTCGGTGCAGCCAACGCCTCAGATGCCGCGCGCCCATGGCTGTTACCGTGCTGTCGTAGACCGCGTAGAGCGTATGTTCTTCGCCGCCGTTTAAGGTCAGGTCGATCTCGAGATTCCGGCGCGTGGCGGCATCGAGAATCACCGCGCCACTCTGTGACTCCTGATTGATCGCGCGAATATGGGGTAATTCACTGCGTTGCGTGTCGCGGACATAACTGAGTAACGCGCCGGCCGCGGCAATCCCGAGAGTGAGGTCGCCGCAACCAAATCCATCGAGATCCCGGGTTTGGAATTGTCGTTGCAGGTCTTCTCTCGCGCTGACCTCATCAAATTGCCAGTCAGGTTGGCGCCGGATGGCTGTGGACCAAGCTTCATCGGCGAAGTGACTGGATTCAGGCACCAGCACCTCTGCCGGGGCGAGGCGCGCGATCTCTGCTTCCAGCCCGACTGTGTCTGTGACCTCTGACACCAAAAAACGGCCACTGCTGACGTCCAGCCACGCAAGCCCAAAGCCCGTTTTGCCAGTGGCAATCGCGAGTAGCAGCGCGTCCTGTCGGGCATCCAGCAATGATTCGTCGGTGAGCGTCCCTGGCGTCACAATGCGCACGACCTCACGGGCGACCGGGCCTTTAGTCGTTGCCGGGTCACCAACTTGCTCGGCAATCGCAACCGAGCGCCCGGCCTTCACCAGTCGAGCTAGGTAGCTCTCAGCCGCGTGATAGGGCACACCTGCCATGGGGATGGCCTCGCCGGCGGATTTGCCGCGGCTGGTCAGCGTGATGTCGAGCAGGCGCGCCGCGGATTCGGCGTCGTCATAAAACAGCTCGTAAAAATCTCCCATGCGATAAAACAACAGCTCGTTGGGATGCTCGCTTTTGATCGCGAGATACTGCTGCATCATGGGGGTGTGTGGCGTCGAGGGCGTTTCGCTCATGGGCGAATTGTGACCTGCGCCAGCGAACAAAGAAAGGATGGGAGGCGACCAGACGGTCGCCTCGAGTGCCGCTTGGAGCTGACTCAGTTAACCACGCAGTACTTTGCGTAGTCGGCCACCTCTTGGGTGGTCCACTCGCCCTTGGGCGTCTCGTTCAAGTTGTTGCACCAGGCCTCACTGCCTATTGTGGTGCTATCGAGCACGCAGTGCTTGGCATAGGTTTTGGCTTCGTCACCTGTCCATTCGCCTTTGCTTTTTGCGCTCATATCGTTACACCAGCCCTCGCTGCCCGGCTTGTCGGCGCAGCCGCTGATGAGCGTTGCGGCCGTGAGCAGGGCAAACGCGTAAGTGATTCGTCGATGTCGATGATGTTGCATACCAAATGCTCCTTTTTCTGCCGGTCGTTACCTGCCAGCGGTGTAACTCGGTGCAACCCGGATAGTGCGAGTGAACAGCGAGCGTTATGACTTGAATGATGCTCATGCACCAGCGATGAGCTTGTCAGGCCTCAGCGGCTGTTAATCAAAGTTCACTCTATCGCAGAGCGCTTGGGACAGGGTGCGCATTTGGTGACAGGAATGTTCGCTGCGTTGCTCAGTTCCCCTCAGCCTCGTGCTGTGACTAAAACGTCGCTCCCGTTGGCTTCAACCGTCCGCACGCCAGATTAATCGGGATAAAGCCGTGCTCGTGGGGCGAGACAGGGCAGGAAATGGCGTCACAAAGCCATAAAAAAGGGGGCCGAGGCCCCCTTGGAAGACAATGCACAGATATCTGAATCAGCTGCTCTCCCACTGGGCAAACAGAAATACGTAGATGGTCAGGACAATGTTGATAATCACCTGTACCAGCGACAATGCCATCATCCAACCGGGTTGATTGATGGTTTCTCCAACCGGCATCCCAGCCGATGACAGAAAATTCGTCGCGATGTCAGACCCTGCCCCCGCCATACCGCTCAGCGTGGTGAGCATCATGAAGAAGGCGTTCTGCGCACTCATGGTGAAGAAAGTGAGCATAACGACCCCAATCAATGAGGACACCATCGCGCCGCCGCGGACAACGGTAGAGAAGTTTCTGAACAGGTAGGCAACAATCACGATAACCAAAGGCATCAACACGCCACACAAGACAAACGTGGCGAAGATGGATCGGTTCATGCCGATGAAACCAAAAACGTCGATTTCAGACATCTATAACCCCCAGGTGTTTTTATTATTTATAGCGCCGAAGCGCTCGATCAAAGTACTCCGATCGATCTCCCCTTGCAAGCGGCGGCCCCCTGACCAGAGGCGTGGCATTGACACAGCGGCCGCCACAGATCAGCGTGTGAGCATCAAAGGTTGAGATCGGGGGGAGCATGATGAGAACGGTATGGGCAATAGCACTGCTGCTTGGGTGGTGGGCGAATATCGCCAGCGCAGATACCGAACGGGAAGCGCAGGCGATTGCCACCTTAGAGGGGTTCTTTGCGGCATTCTCTGTGGAGCGCTACCCCAACCCCGATATTCACAACTGGGTCACCGACGACTTTTTGATTTTTGAGATGGGTGAGGCCTTCAGCTGGTCAGATTTCGAGGCTTTTCTTGAGAGCGCCGGGTATCGCAACTGGATCAGCACTGACTGGCAGTTTTCGGATCTCCGCGTGAGCCTTACCGAATCGGCAGCGCATATCAGCTACGTCAATCAGGGCGAATTTGTTTACCCCGACCCGGACAACCCCGGTCAAAAACTGCTTGAGAAAAATCGATGGCTCGAGAGCGTGTACCTCGTAGAAGAGGGTGGCAGACTCAAAATTAAATTTTTACAGTCCGACAATGTGACGCGCGAGGTCACGCCAGTGCCGTGAGGGGCCATTGCTTGGCAAGAGGCTCTCAAGTAACGGGCGTTCAAGGCCCACCACAGGGGCACTTACGGGACGCTTGAGTGACCAAGCGCCCGGCGGAGAGCGGCCTCTGCGGGTCGCTCTAGCACCGCCCGAGCGGCCGAGCTCAATCTTTGAGGATTTGATTCACTTCCAGTATGTAGCCGTCGGCATCGTAAAACTTGGACACCAGCACCCGGATCTTGCCGACGCCCCCATAGCCCGGGTACTCCGTGAGTTTTGGCTTGCTGATCACCTCCACGCCCGGTGCGTTTTCAATTGTCGGCCACTTGGCTTCCAGCTCCTCTGTGTTGAACAGCAAAATCGCATTACCGGGTGTGAAGCCCTCACGGCGCACTGGCTTTGTGTGGGCGGGATGGTCCGGGTAGCCGTACTCGTAATCGATTAAGCCGATGACCCCAACATAATCGTGCGAGGCCTTAAGGAAGATGAGTCTCAGCCGCTGCTCGCGATCCTCTGAAGAATGGGGGCGGTTGATTTCCTGATCATAAATGACCTCCATGCCCAAGCCGTCGCGGTACAGCTTCAGTGAGGCCTCGATGTCGCGCACGATCAGTGTGGTCCGGCGCAATAACAGCGGGAATTCCGCCGCCGCCGCCAACGGGTCACTGGCTTCTTCTTTTTCGTGGTGGCCTGCAAAAGTCGGCCCGGACAGGCCGATAGGGATTAGCAGGGTCAGCAGTAAGGTCGTTACATTCAGTTTCATGCGGAACGCTCCGTCAGATTTTTATTTGTTATAAAGTTACATCAATATGCGTTTTCAGTCCAAATGACGCCGCATCCGAAGACATCGAGCCCAAGGCATGGCTATGCGGCGGGGAATGAGGGTGCGCAGGCAGTCTCGACTGCGCCGATTACGCTACCCAGGTTCGAGTTACCAAGCCTTAAGCTGCAGGTTTACGGCTGATTCAGAAAGGGGCGCGCGTGGGAGGCCAGCACATCGGGCGCGACATCAAAGATGCCGTACTTGAGTTCTGGTAGCTCAATGATCGTGGCCCCATCGATCATCTCTGCGTACTCACGAGAAGGCTCTTTGAGATTGCCATGGGGGTTGAGGATCAGCGTGGGCTGAGTGATGAGCGGGGCTCGCTCCTCAGCGGGATACTGAAAAACCGCGCCGTAAATTCGGGCTTTGCCCTGCCACGCACCGGCAGACTCCAGATAGTTTCTAAAGGCTCGCTCTAGAGAGACGTTTTCGTTGCGCATCTCGACCGCGAATATCCAGTCCTGTGCCACTGCAGCGAAGGATTCCGGCCACGGCTTCACCTGACCCAGTCGGTCAAAGCGTTCCTGCCGGCCCGCCGCGTCGTAATAAGGGATTCCCATCAAGACCATGCGTCGCACCAGCGCCGGATACTTGACCGCTAACTCGGAGGCCAGCATCGTGCCGGTGTGATAGCCGCAAACATCTACCGGGCCGTTTCCATTTAGCCCCCAACCCAGTGATGTGAGGCTGTCGGCCATGATGTCGGCCAGCGTGGTCATGTCGAGCTCGCCCGGGTAATTATCCGACTGTCCAATGCCCGGATAATCCAAGGCCATCATCGTGCGGTCACTGCCCAACTGCTCCATGAAGAGTCGGTAGTAGTTGCCGGAGTAGGGATTCGGCGCAAAACACACCAGGGGTGTGGCATTGCCGGGCGTTGCCGGTTGTGAGGTGAGGACATGAATCTGGCCCCACTCATGGGTCACATAGCTGCGCTCAAAGCTGACCCCATTGTCCGCTTGGACAGCGCTCGTGAACGTGATGAGTGCCGCAATTGCAGTGAGGAGAAGGGCAAAGGGTTTCATTATCGTTATGCTCCCTTGGTGATGCGGTGTAGCCGACCTGCTTCCCCGCTATGAAGCGCCGGGGTCCAGCATGATCTTGCAGTGCGCGTTCGGTGTTCTCAGGCTCTCGAACGCCGCGGAGAAATCCTGAAACCCGACGGTGCCCGTGCACATATGGCTCACATCCAGTTTATCCATGGCCAGTAAGCCGCCAATCATGTCGAAATCAGCTTTGTCGTAGGCAACCACAAATCGCACCGTGAGTTCTTTCATCATGGCCGCTGCGGGCACTAAGGTATCGGGGCGCGCGCAAAAGCCCACCACCATAATCTCACCGCCGTACTGGCCATATTCGATGGCCTCCGCGATCATCCCCGGCACGCCAACGCATTCAAAGACCACCTCAGGCGGGCCCCCTGCGGCGCGCTCGATTTCCGGCAGCACTGTGCTTGGCTCGCCGGCCGCCAGCGCCATATCGGCGCCGAACTGCATGGCACTCTGACGACGCAGTTCCTCGGGCTCTGTGACGGCGATGTGGTAGGCCCCCATGAATCGGCACCAGAATGACACCGCCAAGCCCACCGGCCCGGCGCCGAGGATCAGTACTCGCTTACCGCGGATGTCTGTACTCATATTGACCGCGTGTAGCCCGACCGCTAGTGGCTCGACTAACGCGCCTTCGACCCAGTCAACGCTGTCGGGCAACAGCACTGAATTATTAATATCGAGCGCAATGTATTCGGCGAAGCCGCCCGACCTTTGCAGACCAATGATGATGTTGTCGTTGCACTGCAGTGGCCTGCCGGTTCGACAGGGCAGGCACTGACCGCAGGAGTGCGACGGGAGCCCGGTGACCTTGCGCCCCGATTTCCAGTCGCTGGGGCAATCCGGCCCGACTTCGACGATCTCGCCGGCGAATTCGTGACCCATCACGGTGCCCGGCACCAGCAAGCCATCGTGCTCCTCGGTGGCGTGCAGGTCGGTGCCACAGATGCCGCAACGTTTGACGGCAATAATGATCTGTCCGGCGTTTGGCTTAGGGTCATCGACCGTCTCAATGGCGAGAGGCGTCCCAGGTTCATGAAAAACCGCTGCACGCATCGTTATTATCTCCTTTTCATGCGTTGGCTGATCGAGGCCAGCGTTCAGAGTGTAGCCTCAAGGCGCGTAAAAGCCACTGCCAGAGACTGAGAACGCAAGGCTGCCCGGGCCTTGTAAAAGCCGCTTGAGTCTCACTCAGTAGCGCTGTGTTTAACGTACTTTCTCTAACTTTCTTTGACGCCGACAATACGGTGAGTGCTTGCAGTGTCTTGCTCACCCCTCAGCCGCTGCCGACAGCGCTTGCTGGTTGAGCTCTAGATCCCGCTTGAGTCCCCGCGCGCCCATCCATAAAAAAAAGGCGCCAAGCAGGCTGATGGTGAGCGTAACGACCATCGCATAGCGCAGATTGTCTGCGCCAAAAGGATCGGCAAAAAGGTCGCTGAGAATGCCGACGGTTAGCGGGCCCAGGCCGAGTCCGATGATATTGAGCACAAAAAACAGAATGGCCGAAGCCATGGCCCGCATCCCGGGTGACACCAGGTTATGGCAGGTCGCAATGCACGGCCCAAGGTACAGCGCGCCGAGAATTTGCGAGGGAATCATGGCGGCAATGATCAAAGTGGTGCTATCACCCAGCAACGTGTAGTAGGCAGGGACCATGGCGCTCAGGCCGCCGAGCATGGGTATCCAGATATACCAGCGAATGTCTCGGCCTCCGAGTCGGTCAGCCAGATAACCACCGAGAAAGGTACCCGCTGCTCCTGATAACCCCGATATCAGGCCGAGAGTGGCACCCACTTCGGCCAGTGACATGCCGTGATTCCGCATCAGAAACGAAGGCATAAAGTTTCCGTTGCCGTAGGACACAAACGCCGTGAACGCGCAGCCTACAGAGATCCACCAGAAGGTGGGTCGGCCTCGCAGGCAGGCGAGGGTCTCACTTAAACTCGATTTCGGGGGCACGCCGCCAATATCGTACTGACCGCGCTTGGGTTCTTTGACCACCCAGAATACGGCGAGCGCATAGAGGATCCCCGGGATGCCGATTACAAAAAAAGCGTTGCGCCAGCCAAAGTTTTCGGCCAGCCAGCCGCCGGCTGCGAAACCGAACAAGACGCCGATGTAAATGCCCATGCTGTAAAAGGACAGCGCCGTACCTCGGCTGCTGGGAGGGAAATAATCGCTGATCATGGAGTGTGACGGCGGAGAGCCTCCGGCTTCGCCTACACCCACACCTAATCGCGCCGCCAGTAACTGGCCGAAGTTCTGTACCAGACCCGAGATGGCCGTCATGAATGACCAAAACGCCAGCGATGCGACGACAATATTGCGGCGATTGCTGCGATCGGCGAGCCAGGCAATGGGGATGCCCGCGGTGACATAGACCAGCGCAAAGCTAAAGCCAGTTAGCAACCCTAGCTGCGAGTCGCTGAGACCCAGCTCCGCTTTGATGGGCTCTTGCAGGATGACCAGTATCTGTCGGTCGATAAAATTGAAGGTGTAGACCAGCGTCAGCATCACCAGCACCGTCCAGCGGTAACGGATACTCGGTGTAGAGGTCTGATCGGTGGTCATGGCGTGTCCGCGGGTAACGCTAAGCAGGGAAGCATCATGCCAGCTTATGCCGTTTGTCGCACCGGAGTGTTAGCATTGCGCCATGCCGGAGAACTCAGATCGCCTGACCCATCTTGACGATGCCGGTCGGGCGCACATTGTCGATGTGACAGAAAAAGCGGTGACCGCACGCGAGGCCACGGCCACTTCCTGCGTGCGCATGCAGTCAGCGACGTTGGACGCCATCATCGGCGGAGAGACGCCAAAAGGGGATGTATTGGCGGTGGCGCGTATCGCCGGCATTCAGGCCGCTAAAAAGTGCTCCGAGTTGATCCCGCTCTGTCACCCGCTGCCCTTGTCCTCGGTCAAGGTCGATTTGGCGCCTGATATAGACCTTCCCGGTGTGCGCATTGAGGCGACTTGCAAGGTGACGGGTCAGACGGGGGTTGAGATGGAGGCGCTGACCGCTGTGTCGGTAGCGGCCCTGACGCTATACGACATGTGTAAAGCGATTGATCGTGGTATGTCGATTGAGCAGACCCAGCTGGCTCACAAAGCAGGCGGTGCAAGCGGAGAGTGGCAGCGTGAAGATCACGATTAAACTGTTCGCCGCGCTGCGTGAAGCATTGGGGGAGAGCGAGTTCGAGCTCAACCTAGATGGCGTCACGGCCGATGCGACCGCTGTGGACGTGGCGACAGTTAAGGCGGCGTTGTCGCAGCGAGGTGTGGAATGGAGCGAGGCGCTGAACCAGCCCAATCTGGTCCATGCGCTGAACCACAAGGTGGTGTTCATTGACGCTCAGGTGTCCGAAGGAGACGAGCTCGCCTTCTTCCCACCGATGACCGGGGGTTAACGTGTCGGTGTCATTGCAAAGCGGGGCGATTGACGTCGCGGCTGAGTACGCCCAACTCGTGGGCGATAAACCCGGCGCCGCGGTCGCCACCTTTACCGGATACGTGCGGGATCATTCGGACGCGCATGCGGTCACCGAGCTGGAACTGGAGCACTACCCGGAAATGGCACGCAAAGTCCTTGAGGACCTCGGGCAATCGGCAGCCGAACGTTTTGGCCTCAGCAGCTGGCGGATTGTGCACCGCTTTGGGCGGCTGGCGGTATCGGAAACAATCGTCTGGGTCGGCACGGTCGCTGATCACCGGGGTGAAGCGATCAGTGCCTGCGAACTCATAATGGATACCCTGAAAACCGATGCGCCCTTTTGGAAACGTGAGCAGGGGCCCGCGGGAGAGCAGTGGGTGGCGAGTCGTGACAGTGATAGCGAGCGCCGGGCGCGCTGGCAGTCGGGGGAGGCCCAGTGAAATTTTGTAACCTGTGCGCCGGGCCCCTTGCCCTGCAGATCCCCGAGGATGATGAGCGCGAGCGGCATGTCTGCCAAAACTGTGGCCACATTCACTACATCAATCCGAAGGTGATCGTCGGTTGTCTGCCTACGGTGGGCGACCGCATCCTGATGTGCAAGCGCGCCATCGAGCCGCGCTACGGTAAGTGGACGTTGCCCGCGGGCTTTATGGAAAACGGCGAAACCTCTGCCGGGGGCGCGGCCCGCGAGACCTGGGAGGAGGCGGCGGCCAAGGCCGTTGACCTAGAGCTCTATCGCATCTTTGATGTGCCTCATATCAGTCAGGTGTATCTGTTTTATCGCTGCGGCATTGAGAACGATGAGTTTGGTGTCGGTCCCGAATCGCTGGAGAGCGCGCTGTACAGTGAAGACGAGATTCCCTGGGATGAGCTGGCGTTTCCCACCGTCAGGGAACTACTCAGAGAGTTTCTCGAAGATCGAAAAACAGGGCAGTACCCGGTTCGCAACACGGTGATTGAGTATCCCCGGCGCTAGCGAATCAGGCGCGTTGG
>JAYOUT010000010.1:1610-41314 GCA_038151055.1 Luminiphilus sp. | reverse complement strand
CGACACGTTGGATATTCGCCACCGGCATCAGCGGCTCATCGCCCTGCACATTGACCACAATGGCGTCATCTCCCCACCCCAGCTGCTCCACTACCTCGGCAAGGCGATCAGTGCCAGAAGCGTGATCCGCGCGCGTCATCGCGACTTGAGCCCCGCGACTGGCCATCTCTTCGGCGATACGCTCATCATCAGTGGCGACAACCACCTGCGCTGCACCGGCTTGCATGGCCCGCTCCCACACCCAGGCCACCATCGGCTTGTCAGCAATAGGCAACAACGCCTTACCGGGAAGCCGGGTGGAGCCAAAGCGGGCGGGAATCACAATATTGAACATCGCTGTATTACGCCTCGACAAATCGCGCAGGCGGCAAAAGCGCCGTCAGCCGTGTCAGCAATGATGACGGCAATGTCACCTCGATGGCTACCACCCAGACGCGGGGGTCAGTGCACTTGGGTAACTTCACCGCGTCCTTGGCAGTGATCAGCACTACCTGTTCGTCACGACGATCAAGATGCAATGAGGTCATCGCCTCGTGGTCGCCCAAAGACTCCGCTTCTATCGCGAGCCCCTGTGCTCTGAGCATCTCAAAAAACTGCATGGGCTGCCCCAGGCCCGTCATGGCAATGACGGATTGATCGCGCCACCCGGCGACGCACTCCGACCACGTTACCTGCCGACCGGATGCCAGATGCACAGCACCCGAAGGTTGGTAGCGGAAGCCGCGATCAGGGTCGCTGCTGTTTCGCTCAAGTACCACGTCGACACTCGCTAGGCGGCTGGCGGGCTCGCGCAGTGGCCCCGCTGGCAACAATCGACCGTTACCCAGGCCTCGTTCCGCATCCAGCACGAGCAATTCAATATCGCGGGGCATGGGGTAATGCTGCAGTCCATCATCCGAGAGCACCACATCTACCGCGCCCTGATCGATCAAACCGTCCAAGGCCCGCTTTCGGTCAGCGCACACCACGACCGGCACACCCAGCTCACGCTGGATCAATAGCGGCTCATCGCCCACCACCCCCGCAGTATCAACTTCAGAGACGCTGTGAGGTTCAGGGCCGTGTGCACCGCCATAGCCTCGGCTCACCACACCCACCCGATAGCCCTGCTCTGTCAGCCACTTTCCAAGGCCAATCAGCACTGGCGTCTTGCCTGTGCCGCCCGCGGTCAAACCGCCGACCACGATGACGGTAACGCCTTCGGGGGTGCTGCCTTTGGGGGATGCCTGCAAACGACGGCGATAAATCACCCACCGCACAGGCCAGGTCAGGGGTATCAGACACCAGGACAAGAAGCTGTTGCCGTACCAGATGTGATTGAGCAGGCGCTCCAATGCGCCCTGCGTACTGCTCATAAGGGGGCGAAACCCTGCTGGTAAAGATTGGCGTACAACCCGCCCGCTGCCATGAGTTCAGGGTGCGTCCCAGTGCCGACAATACGTCCCTCGTCCATGACCACGATCATGTCTGCCCGCTCTACCGTGGAAAGTCGGTGCGCGATCACCAAGGTGGTTCGACCGGCCGAGACAGCCTCGAGCGACGCCTGAATAGCGGCTTCCGATTCATTATCGAGTGCTGAGGTGGCCTCATCGAGGATAAGCACCGGGGCATCCTTCAAGACCGCCCGTGCAATCGCGAGGCGTTGCTTTTGCCCACCCGACAGTCCGCTGCCGCCATCGCCCAGCATGGCGCCCAATCCGCCCGGCATAGCGTTAACAAATGACGCTGCTTGTGCGGTCTCCAAGGCTTGATTCAGTGCGGCGTCGGTGACCGTATCCAATTGCCCAAAGGCAACATTAGCCCGCACCGTGTCACTGAACAGCACGACGCGCTGGGATACCAGGCCAAACTGTCGCCGATAATCATCGAGCTTAAAATCTGCGATCGGCTGATCATCCAACGTGATGGTGCCAGCGCTCGGCGCATAAAAACGACACAGCAGATGCATGAGGCTGCTTTTGCCGGCTCCCGAGCGCCCGACAAACGCCACCATTTTGCCTGAAGGGATCTGCAGGCTGATGTCCGTGAGCACCGGCCCTTCTGCCCCGGGATAAGCAAAGCTCACCTTATCCAATACGATATCGCCGCTGGCACGCTCGAGGGTCAGCTGCCCGTGATCGGGCTCCGGCTCGGCGTCGATTTGCGCGAATAAATCTTCAGCCGCGGCAAGACCTCGCTGAATGATGCTTTGCACGTTGGTGAGCGTGCGAATGGGCTTGCCCAACTGTGTCGCCGCGGCAATAAACGCCACCAACGAACCGGCAGAAAACCCAGCAAGGATCGCCGGGTCCAGCGCGAACCAGAACAGCGCCGCCAGCGCCAACGCCAGCAGCACCTGCGCGATCGGTGTCGACACGGCCTGCACAAAGGCCAGCTTCAGGCTCTGCACCCGATTGAATTGGCTCGCCGCCCGAAACCGCTCACTTTGCTGCGCGGTGGCAGAGAACATGCGGATCTCGTCAAACGCCTGCATGCTTTCGTTACTGAGCTGGGTCACCTCGCCCATGGAATCCTGTATGCGCCGGCTGTAGCGCCGAAAGTGCCGGCCCACCGCCACCACCACACCGGCAATGGCCGGGGTGATCGCGAAAAACACCAGGGTAAGCTTCCAGTTGAGGTAGAGCATGTAGCTGATCAACGCCAACACCGTCAGCCCATCTCGCAATATAGTTTTAAGCGCCTCGGATGAGGCACCACTGACCTGTTCCACATTAAAGGTCAGCTTGGACACCAGCTCACCGTGCGTGTGGCCGTCGATCACTTGCTTGGGCATGCGAATCAACGCATCAAAGACCTGCGTACGCAGCCGGTGAACCACTCCGCGGGCAACAATATTCATAAAGTAGTTGCCGAAGAAATAACCGCTGGCGCGAATCAGCGCGCAGACGATTGCCGCCGCGGGCACAGCGATGCGCGCGTACTCAACAGGCCCCTTGTCACCCGGCGGCCACAACCAATGCGCCGCATTGGAGACAAATCCCATACTGATCTGTGAGGCTTCGCCCAGTGAGTCCAACAAAAACTGCGTGAGGTCCGCCAGCAGCACGTTGGCAACGGAGTAAATCAGAAAGCCCAGAATACTCAGCAAAAAGGCGCCACCGTGCCGCGCCACGTAGCCCAGAAGGCGGCGATACAAGGCCCAATCACTCGGCTGTCCAGTCTCTGTCTTCACGTTGCCTTAACCTAGCGGGGGCTCTCAGTCGCAATGGTGAGGCGCGTCAAATTAAGCTGCGCCGCGACATCCATGGCCGTCACGACATACTGATGTGGGGTCATTGCATCGGCTGACAAGGTCACCGGAATGTCAGTATTGCCGCTCAACTGCTGGCGCAAGGCTAACGAAAGTCCGCGCGCATCATTCGGCACCGACTCACCGTTGAGCGTCATGTTACCTGCCACGTCGACAGTCAGTATCAGTGCTTCATCGGTTGTCGCGGGCGAACCTTCTGCCTCGGGCAAATCCACCACGAGCTGGGTCATTTCAGAAAAGCTGGTCGAGACCATGAAGAAAATCAGCAGCAAAAAGACCACATCGATCAGCGGCGTCAGGTTGATCGACACCTCCGGTCGCCGCAGTTGACGAAAGTTCACAGGTCGTATTCCGTCTTCTGGTTGCTGTGCAGCGCATCGACCAGCTTGATCGCCTCGCGTTCCAGATCGACGACAATCGATTCGATCCGCGCCGTGTAGTGCCGATGCATGACCAGCGCAGGGATCGCCACCGCGAGTCCGGCGGCGGTCGTGAGTAGCGCTTCAGAAATGCCCCCGGCCAGCACGTTGGCATTACCGGTGCCGTGAGTGGTGATTTCAGTGAACACGCTGATCATGCCCACCACTGTGCCCAGCAGGCCCATCAACGGCGTGATGGCCGCGATGGTGCCCAGCGCGTTGAGGTAACGCTCGAGGCTATGGATGACGTGGGATGCCGCCTCGCGGATGCTCTCGCGCATGACCTCGCGGCCCTGATGCCGATTAGCCAGACCCGCAGCGAGAATCGCACCCAGTGGGGAACCCTGGCGCAAGGCTTTCAGACGTTGGGCATCAAGCCCCTCGCCTCGCAGTTGCTGCCAGACGGTGGCGAGCAGGTGGGGAGGCGCAATCCGCTGCTTGTTCAGCGCAAAATGCCGCTCAATACAGATCGCCAAGGCCAACACCGAGCACACCACGATGAATGGCATGACCCAGCCGCCCGCCGCCAAGACTTGATACACAAACAGCCCTCCCTCAGAGAGCCTGAGTATACCGAGCCACCAAGGTCAGCCCCAGACAGGGTTTTGGCAGGTATTTACGGCAATTTCAGCCAATATGGCGACCATGGGTTGCGCCGGCCTTGAAGCGTCAGGCCCAGCTTGTCTCTAAAGGAGATCGAAATCGCCCCATGGCGGCCCGTATCCAGTATGCGATCGATACCCGCCTCATTCAGGCGCCGCAACACTGCAAGATGGGGATGGCCAAAGGGGTTACCACGACCCGCGCTCACGAGCGCTGCAGCCGGCTTCGCCCATTTCAGAAACGCATGGCCGGTAGACGTTCGACTCCCGTGGTGGCCCAGTAAAAGCACCTCGGCACGAAGCTCATGCCGCCAATAGCGCACCCACTCCCGCTCTTTTTCTTCAGAGACATCGCCCGGTATCAGCATCGCCCAGCCCGAGGTGCTCACCAACAGCCCACAGGAGTGATCATTGCGCGCCTCGTCTCCCTGCCCGGGGCCATTAATCACCAAAAACTCCACGGCCTCCCAACGCCACCGTTCACCATTTCGACAGGGCTCTCCGCCAAAACCTAATCGGCGGTCAATGGCGATGCGTTCATTCAAGTAGTCCAATCCACCACTGTGATCCTGATCACCATGGCTGACCAGCAGCACATCAATTTTGTTCAAGCTGTGCTGGCTCAGATAGGGCGTCAACACTTTCTCCGCCTGACTGAAGCCACCCGGGCGACCCTGCCCCGTGTCGTACACGAGCGTGCGGCCTGCCACGTGAACAACAACTGAAAGGCCCTGACCCACATCCAATACAGTGATCGCATCAACTGAGGGCGCATCGGCATCGACGATCAGTATCCACGCAGTCATCGCGCCGCTGATCAATGACCATCGGCGGTAGCGCTGAAAGAGCCCTACCGCAAGCGTACCGAGCACCAAGGCTTGCCAACTCAATGACGCGGAGACGACACCCCAATCGCGGCAGCAGCCCAAGAGCCGCTGTAGGGGCCAGTTCAGCAACTCCCAACTTGTAGCACCTGCGGCCCACATCGCATCGGCGACGGGTGGCGCCACGTCGATCAAAATTAGCCCCAAGAGACCAGCGGGCACCATGATCACCGAGGCCACCGGCAAGACAATAAGATTAGTCAGCAGACCGAGCAGGCTTGTCTCTGAAAACCAGAACAAGGTTATCGGCGCCATACAGAAGACCATCTTGGCCTGCAGGGCAAATAAGCGGCGTAAACCGAATGACCGAGCTGTCGTGCTCACCAACAAAAACGTTGCCGTCGCGCTCAGCCAAAAACTCGCTCCCAGCAGCACCCGGGCGTCCCACAGCAGCATGATAGTGATCGCAACGAGCAACCCCCGAAGACCGCTACTCTGCCAGCCCAGCATTTGCGGTATCGAAGCAGCAATCAGCATGAAATAGGCCCTGATCACTGGCAGCCCGGCCCCGACCAGCAACACATACACGCCGACTACCGCAAGCAACGTCAGCGTAATAAGACCCATGCCTCCTTCATCACCCGGCAAGCGCATGAGTCGTCGCGGCAGGCACAGGCAGAACCAGGCGATCGAGGCCACTAGACCAATATGCAAGCCACTGATCACCAACACATGCACAATGCCCAGATGACGCAAGTCACGCCAGGCGTTCTCTGTCATGCTGCGCGTATCACTCAGCAACAAGGCACGCATCACCGCCCAGCCCTCGTCGGGCCGCTCAGACCATCGCTGCAAGGCCCTCGATCTGAAATCTGCAATCGGGTTATCGACCGGCTTGATCGAAAGCGACCCAATCGCGGTCGCTGCGGCGTCAAGACCACGACTGGCCCACCTTGCCTGATCAGGCTGGCTACCGGGATTCCACTGACTGCTGAGTGCCTTAAACCGGAATAACCCACCGATTTCTGTGTTGTACCGGAGCGCCTCACCGAGTTGGGCCTCACCGAGATACTGACTGACCCGGATCACTCCAGGACGACCACAGTCCCTGCGGCTCATACCCGTCACCTTGACATCGGCGGTGATAAGCCAACGATCACCCTCCAACTGCGTATGCTTAGGCAGGGTGACTACATGCCCCGTCAATTGAACCTGCTGGCGCAGGCACGCCTCGGGTATTTGAGCCGTCTGCCATGCAACCGCATCTAATCCGGCCCATGCCAGTCCAATCAGAAAAGCCGAGGCACTGATGAGGGCATATCGGACCGTGAATGGCAGCAACAGCAGCGCTGATAGCGCCACCATGGGATGAGGCATCACCAGACTGGCGCCAACCCCCAAACAAACTGCCAGCAAATGCCGATCACTGAGCCCACATGCTCTAGAGACGCGTGATCCGAGCGACATTTCAAGGTCCGGGGCCGACATAAGTTGAGACGCCATAGCCAACCAACTATCTGTCTTCTGTGACAGATCACTGATTAAATTTGACGCGCAACCGACTATGATTGCAGTCCCACGTATGGCTCGCGGATAACCAGCAACGGGATGCTAAAGAAACGCCTCAGAAAGTGGATTCCGACGCCGGGCAAGGTGCGGCAGAGTCGCTCGTTGAGGATTTTTGGTAGCTGGGTTGAAGACAGCAACCTCTGGCAGCTGAGCCGGAGCACCACCGCCAAGGCATTCGGTATCGGCCTCTACTGCGCCATGCTCCCGGTGCCGGGCCAAATGATCATCTCGGTGGCACTCGCTATCGTGTTTACCGCCAACGTGCCGCTGAGCTTCTCGCTGATCTTTATCACTAACCCACTCACCATGCCCGCGATCTACTATGCGGCCTATAAGCTGGGCGCATGGGTTTTAGGTAAGGAACCATTGGATATCGAGTTCGAGGCATCCTGGACCTGGTTTGTACAAAGCCTCGACGACATCTGGTGGCCGCTACTGGTCGGTTCACAAGTAATGGGCGTGATACTCGGGGTATTGGGCTACTGGATGATCGACACCATGTGGCGCAATGCTGTCCGTCGACAGTGGCAGGCCCGCCGTATCCGACGACGTCAGTGAGCGAGGGTTTCGGCTACGGGCAATGACGCCGCGCGCAAAGCAGGAAGCGTTGCCGCCAACACTGACAGCCCAATGGCGATACCCGCAGTCGTCACGGCATCCTGCCAACGAATATCAACAGGCACGAACGCCAGAGGATACACATCGGTCTGCAGGAGCGGCGCTCCCAGCCACTGCTCGAGCATCACTGCCAGATCCGGCGCGTTGATCGCGAGCAGATGACCCAAGGCCACGCCCGCTAGAGCGCCCACAACGCCAATCAATCCACCCTGTAGAAAAAAGACGGCTGTGATGTCGGCGCGCCTGCCGCCCATGGCCATAAGCATGGCGACGGCCTTGCGTCGGTCCGTGACCACAAGCATCAATGAGGACACGATATTAAACGCGGCCACGAAAATAACGACAAACAAGATCAAACCAATCAAATCTCTCGATAACTGTATCGCTGTGTAAAGATTGCCGTGAGTGGCGCGCCAGTCGGTCGTTCTCACGCTCGGCGGCATCGCCAAATCGTTCTGCCAACGCCACTCAGTTGCGTTAAATACATCGTCCAACTGCAGGGCCAGACCCTGCCTGCCTCCACTGCCCGTCACAAAGGGCGACAGCGCATCGTGATGCACCCACGCCAGCGCCTCATCCAATTCCGTTCCGGACTGCAACACCGCCTGCAACGTCACGCTCAGGGGCTGATATTGGGTGGCGTCATCTCCCGGCACAATAAACGTCACCCGGTCGCCTAACTCGAGACCGAGTCGAGAGGCCATGGACGCGCCCAGCACGAGTGAATCGGGTCGCCAACTGCCCGACGCCGGCGATATAAGGTGCCGAAAATCGACGAGCGATTCGGCATCGACGCCCGTCAGCCTCGCGGCCGACACCGATTGCCCCCGCATCAGTAATGCGTCTACCTGAGTAAACCTCCGCACTCTCACAACAGACGAATCGGCCTCGACTCGATCTCGAAGATCATTCCACTGTTGAGTGTCGGCAATGCCCGTGATCTGAACGTGGGGCACCAGCGAGAGAATGCGATCGCGCATCTCACGGTCGAATCCATTCATCACGGACTGAACGGCTAACAGCAGCGCAATGGCCAATGCCATGCCTGCAATTGAGATTCTTGATAAAAAAGCAGAGAGCCCCTGGCCCGGATCGAGTGTCTGCTTGACGGCAATACGCCAACGCAGCGCCCACGGCATCAGAGCACCTCCAGACGACCGTCAGTGAGACTCAATTGCCGGTCCATTCTGGTCGCGATACCGGGATCATGCGTGACCACCACGAAAGCGGTCTGGCGCTCCTTTAAAGCCTCCATGGCCACCAGCACTTGCTCCGCAGTCTGCGGGTCCAAATTGCCAGTGGGCTCATCCATCAATACGCAGGCCGGCTCATTCACCAAGGCGCGAGCAATGGCGACACGCTGCCGCTCACCGCCGGACAATTCAGCGGGCCTGTGGCCAAGCCGCTCACCCATACCGAGGGTAGCGAGCAGTCGCTGTGCTTTCTCCTCGGCGTCACGCTTATTGGTGCCACCAATCCGCGCCGGCATCGCCACGCTCTCCAGCGCAGAGAATTCGGGCAAGAGGTGATGCATTTGAAAAACAAATCCCAGCTGTTGATTTCGCCATCGACTACGTTCGTCCTCGGACAGCGCCGCCAGTGATCGGCCCGCCACCAGTACTTCCCCTGCGCTGGGTACATCGAGCCCTCCCAGCAGATTGAGCAGGGTCGACTTGCCTGCACCCGACACGCCGACAATCGCCAACCACTCGCCGGCGCTGACGTTCAGATCAAGCTGATTCAGCACCGTGACGTCCCGGCGGCCATCCGAATAGACTTTGCCAAGTTGGCTCGCACTTAAGACCGGCTGCTCAGACATAGTTCAGCGCTTCCGCCGGGGGGATCTGCGATGCTCGCCAAGCAGGATACACACTCGCCAGGAGGCTCAGAACCAGCGAGATGGCCACCACGGCTGTGACGTCTCCCCACTGCAACGCTGAAGGTAGCCCGCCTATGTAATAAACGGCGGGGTCAAACAGCGTCAATCCAAAGGCTTGCTCTATCCAGAGTGACAAATCGCTGACCGAGGACGCCAAGGTCACACCGAGTAGCGCCCCTGCAGAAATGCCAATGATGGCCAGCAACAAACCATGCCCCAGGAACAGCAGCAATAGCCGTTTGGCGGGCAGACCCAGCACCTGCAGTATCGCAATGTCGCCGCGCTTTTCCGTCACAGACATAGTCAGCGTCGAAATCAAGTTAAAGGCCGCCACCAGTATGACCGAGGTCAATAATGCGCCGACCGTGATCTTTTCCATCTTGATCGCGGCGAAAAGAGAGCCTTGCGAACTTCGCCAGTCACGCACGGTGACATCGCCGTCAACCCTTGCAGCGAGTGAGGCACTCACCTGCGGCGCCAGATCGCGGTCAGCCAGCCGCAGCTGCACACCCTGCTGAGCGGCTTGACCCAGTAGCCGACGCCCGGTCTCGAGAGACACATAAGCTTGCTGTGCGTCAGGTGGCGCGCCCACCGAGAAGGTTCCCACCACGGTTAATGATCGAGATTTTGGAAAAACGCCCATAGGACTGACCGTCAACCGGGGCAAAACCATCTCGATCTCATCTCCGACGCGCACCCCCATCAGGCGAGCCAAGTCTGCGCCCAAAATTACGGTAAACGATTTATCCGTTACTGCCGCTAGTGACCCTTTCATCACATGAGTGGAGAGATCGATAACTTGCTCAAGCCCCGACAGCGGCGCACCCGTCACCACCACGCCGCGGCTCTGACGACCGTTGCGCAACAGCGCAGTGCCTTTGATGTAGGGTGTAGCACCCCTCACTGGCGGGTTGGTGAGAGACAGGCCCACCAGATCCTGAAGTGCCTGATCTGAGACCAGCTTGCTCTCCAGGGTGATATCCGGCGTGACGGATAAGAGTCTTTGATGCAACTCGCCAGCGAAACCGTTCATCACCGACAGCACGGTGATCAGTGCGGCCACCCCGAGGGTCATGCCAACCAAGGAAGCGATTGATACAAAGCGGGTGAAGCGACGCTGTGTGCCGCCAAAGCTAAACCGCAATATTAATTCCCAGAAGAGCAGCATGGCCTTATGTCGTCAGGCGGTCACTTCAGAGCGAATGATCAGCGCTCCGAAGCGTCAGCGCTGTTGGGGTCATACTGCCTGACCGGCACAGCATCGCTACTGCTGTCACATCGCTGAGGGTCGCCACCGCAAATTTCGCATTCCTGATCAATGCCGATAGCGCCGAGGCCGCCGCAGGAGCCTTTGATTGGCGCTCGCCCAAAAATAACACCCACAGCCATAGCGGCCATGATCAGCAAAAAAACCAACAAGGCGAGCACGAACGTCATCTTCTTTTTCCCAATTTCCCGCGTGTCACGGTGAATCCTCGTCAAGCCACTGCGCCATACTGGCACTCGACAGGGCTTCGATGCGATCACCCGAGCGCTTCAATAAATAAACGGCCAGTCGACGCTCCTCGGCCAGGACCATCGCTTGCTCTGAGCCCAGCACAATGAGTGCGGTGGCCCAAGCGTCTGCCATCATCGCAGAGCCATGAACGACTGTCACGGACACCACATCGTGTTGAATGGGGTAGCCGCTTTGCGGGTCGATCAAATGCGAGTAGCGCCGGCCCTCACTCTCAAAAAAATTTCGATAGTCACCTGAGGTAGCGATACCCGTATCCGATACCGAGAGCGCCGTCTGCACGCTACCCCGCGCG
Organism: Luminiphilus sp.; assembly: GCA_038151055.1. Classification (GTDB taxonomy): domain Bacteria; phylum Pseudomonadota; class Gammaproteobacteria; order Pseudomonadales; family Halieaceae; genus Luminiphilus. The sequence continues at coordinate 30,342 of JAYOUT010000010.1, read as the reverse complement.
GTCGGGTCAGGACGCTCAACCGCGATGCGCCAATCCCCTCCTCTCGGACTCTGGCCCCTGACGCGCACTTCGCCACCGACCTCCAGCATGTAGTGCTCAAGACCCAACTCATCCAAAGCATCGGCAGCCAAATCCACCGCGTATCCCTTGGCCAACGATGAAAAGTCGAGCTTCAGATTGGGCACGCGCTTGGCCAAGGTGCGTGTTTCCGGCTGCCATTCCAGCTGGCTCGCCCCCACCTGGCTTAGCGCGACGTCTACCTCGCCCTGCGTTGGCAATCGAGTGGGCCCGTCCGGCCCAAAACCCCACAGGTCAGACAGCGCGCTGACGCTCACATCATAGGCACCGCCGGTTGCCTCGCCGAGTGCCAACGCAGCAGTCAGCACGTAGGCAAAATCCCAGTCGACCTCAATAGGCTCACTAGGCGGCAATTGGTTGAAGTCACTGATCAGACTCTCTGGGTCGTAGTGATTCATGCTCTGGTTCACGAGCTCGAAGGCACTCTCGATCTCAGTCTTTACCGCCTCGGCACTGAGATCATCTGACGCGTGCTGATAGGTCGCAGACCAAGTCGTCCCAAAGATGCTGCCCCCGAGTTGCTGGGGTCGCTCGCCGCTGCAGGCGGCCAGACAGCAAAAGGCCAGCAATAAAGCTGGCCTCAGGCGTCGCTGGATCAGCAATGTCATCCGCCGAAGTCGTCTAGGAAGATGTTCTCTCGCTCAACACCCAGATCCAATAGCATGTTGATCACGGCTGAATTCATCATGGGCGGACCACACATGTAGTACTCGCAATCCTCAGGCGCCGGATGATCCTTCAGGTATTGTTCATACAGCACATTGTGAATAAAGCCGGTCAAGCCGTCCCAGTTGTCCTCGGGCTGGGGGTCGGAGAGTGCGACATGCCATTCAAAGTTGTCATTCTCTGCGTCAAGACCGTCATAGTCTTCGACGTAGAACATCTCTCTCAAAGACCGCGCCCCGTACCAAAAACTGATCTTGCGATCCGTTTTGATGCGCTTCAGCTGATCAAAGAGGTGCGAACGCATGGGCGCCATGCCGGCACCACCGCCGATGAAGACCATCTCGTTGGGAGTCTCCTTGGCAAAGAACTCTCCGAACGGGCCGTAGACATTGACCTTATCGCCAGGCTTGAGGTTAAACGCCCAGCTGGACATTACGCCCGGCGGAATACCCTCACTACCGGGAGGCGGTGTAGCCACGCGAATATTGAACTTAACAATGCCCTTTTCTTCAGGGTAATTCGCCATGGAATAGGCACGAATCGTAGTGTCCTTGCAGGACGACTCGAGGTTGAAAAAGCCAAAGCGCTCCCAATCGCCGCGATACTCTTCCTCGACATCGAAGTCGCTGTACTTCACCGCGTGGGGAGGACACTCCAATTGCACGTAACCACCAGCCCGAAAATCGACGCTCTCACCCTCAGGCAGCTTGAGCACCAACTCTTTGATAAATGTCGCGACGTTCTCATTGGACTCAACAGTGCACTCCCACTGTTTAACGCCAAACACTTCCTCGGGCACTTGAATCTTGAGGTCTTGCTTGACGGGTGTCTGGCACGACAACCGCCAGCCTTCCGTCGCTTCCCTCCGAGTAAAGTGAGACTCCTCTGTGGGCAGCATCGCACCGCCGCCTTCCTCAACAACGCACTTACATTGCGCGCAGGTGCCACCGCCACCACAGGCACTGGCTAAAAATAAGTCGGCGTCAGCCAAGGTCTGCAGCAGTTTGCCACCGGCAGGCACTTCAATCGTGCGCTCTCCATTGATTTCGATACTGATATTACCGCTCGCCACCAAGCGGCTACGGGCGGCGATAATGACCAGCACCAGCGCCAGAATGATCGCGGTGAACATGCCAGCGCCGAAAACAATCGTCATATCCATTGGTGCTGCGCTCCCTTGGTTCGCTTGTCAGATGTCAATGCCGCCAAAGGACATAAAGCCCAGCGACATCAACCCAACCGTGATAAAGGTAATCCCGAGACCCTGAAGCCCATCGGGCACATCGCTGTACTTCAGCTTCTCGCGGATACCCGCCAAGGCCACTATAGCTAAAGCCCAACCGACCCCGGCACCCGCGCCAAATACGGCGCTCTCCGCCAGGTTAAAGCTCCGCTCCTGCATGAGCAGCGACGCGCCAAGAATGGCGCAGTTCACGGTGATCAGCGGCAGAAACACGCCCAGCGTCGCGTAGAGCGCCGGCACATACTTATCGAGAAACATCTCGAGGATCTGCACCAAGGCCGCGATCACGGCGATGTAGCTAAGCAGACTCAAAAAATTCAGATCTACGTCGGGCAATCCCGCCCAGGCCAGCGCGCCGTCGGCGAGCAGGTTCTGATAAATCAGGTTGTTCACGGGCACTGTGATCGATAGCACCACAATCACCGCAACACCCAGACCGGCCGCAGTGGCGATCTTCTTGGATACCGCAAGGAAGGTGCACATGCCGAGGAAAAAGGACAAGGCCATGTTTTCGATGAAGATCGCCCGAACGAAGAGGCTCAAGTAGTGTTCCATTACGCGCTCTCCTCCGCCGGATTATGGTGAGCGATGCGGAACTCGGGCTCCTCAACCTGCTCTGTATTCACTGCCCGGATCGCCCAAATGAGGAGGCCGATCAGGAAGAAAGCACTGGGCGGCAACAGCAACAGACCATTGGCCTGGTACCAGCCCCCTTCGGTGACCAATGGCAGGATTTCCATACCGAACAGCTTGCCCGTGCCGAATAACTCTCGCACGGTGGCGACAACCAGTAGTACGAAGGAATAGCCCAAGCCATTGCCCACGCCATCCATAAAACTGGGCACTGGCGAATTCTTCATCGCAAAGGCTTCTGCCCGCCCCATCACGATGCAGTTGGTGATGATCAAGCCGACAAAAACCGATAGCTGCTTGGAGATGTCGTAGGCCACCGCCTTGAGCACCTGATCCACCACGATCACCAGTGAGGCAATAATCGTCATTTGCACAATGATGCGAATACTCGAGGGGATGTACTGCCGAATACAGGAGATAAAAAAGCTTGAAAACGCCGTTACGAGGGTGAGCGCGATGCACATCACCACGGTGACGCGCAGGGAGGTGGTCACCGCCAACGCAGAGCAAATACCCAGTATCTGCAGCGCAATCGGATTATTCTTGAAGATCGGATCTGTCAGGGTGTCACGCATACTCATCAGGCTTCTCCCCGTCGCAGGTTTTCAAGCAACGGCTTGAACCCTTGATCACCCATCCAATACCGCACCAAGTTGTCCACGCCCTTGGTTGTCAGGGTGGCACCCGACAATCCATCGACCTGCCACTGTTTATCATTGGACCCCGCAGGCACCGCTCCCTTGAGAACCTGAATGGCCACCTGGTCATCTCTAAAGACCTGCTTGCCGGGCCAGATGCGCTTCCAATTCGGGTTATCGACCTCACCACCCAATCCCGGCGTCTCAGCGTGTTCGTAAAACCCCAAACCGGCAACCGTGTTGCCGTCAGATTCCAACGCCATAAAACCGTAGAGCGTTGACCACAGGCCGTAGCCACGAATCGGCAAGATGATTTTGTCGAGCCCGCCCTCGGTATCGCGGACCAAATACACCAGTGCCTGATCCTCGCGGCGCACCAACTTGGCGGGGTCAGCATCACCGGGAATGGCTCGTGAGCGCGCCGGGTCCTTGGCCGCCGCACGCTGATCAAATGTCGACGCGTCTATGTCGTCGACAAACCGACCCTGATCCAGGTCTACCACCCGTGTTTCCACCTGCTCAAACTGCTCTTCCACAGACAGCTCTGGATCCAGCAAACCGGCTGCCATCAAAATGTTGCGCTTGAGATCCAGCGTCTTATTGGCCTGCTGCGCCGGCTTGAGCACTACCGCCGCCGTCGATACCACCACCGAACACACCAGACACAGTCCCAAAGCGACCGTCAGGATGCGCCCAAGACTCTCCCCACTAGCTGACACGAGCAGCCCTCCTCTTGATGTTGGCGCTGACCGCAAAATTATCGAACAGCGGCGCAAACAAATTGGCAAACAGAATCGCCAGCATCATGCCCTCTGGGAACGCGGGGTTCACGACGCGAATCAAGACACACATGACGCCGATCAAAATGCCGTAGGCCCAGCGCCCAGGATCAGTCATGGCTGAGGAGACAGGATCTGTCGCCATAAAAAAGGCACCGAATGCAAAGCCACCGACCACCATGTGCCAGTGCCAAGGCATCGCAAATGCAGGGTTGGAACCGGACCCAATGCCATTAAGTAGCAGCGAGAACGCGATCATGCCGACAAAGCAGCCAGCGACCACGCGCCACGACGCGATGCCCTGCAGAATCAGGATAAGACCGCCAATCATAATCATCAGTGTCGACGTTTCGCCGATCGAGCCAGGAATCGTCCCGACAAAAGCATCCCACCACGTGTAGGCCTCGGTGAGCCCTGTCATCCCTTCGGCTGCGACAACGCCCAGTGGGGTCGCACCAGAGTAGCCGTCAACCGCCGTCCATACCGCGTCGCCCGAAATCTGGGCCGGATACGCGAAGTACAGAAACGCACGGCCGGTTAACGCTGGATTCAGGAAGTTTTTGCCCGTGCCACCGAAGACTTCTTTACCAATCACGACACCAAAGCTGATGCCCATGGCTGCCTGCCATAGCGGTAGGTCTGGCGGCAATGTCAGGGTGAACAAAATCGACGTAACGAAAAACCCCTCGTTCACCTCGTGACCGCGGCGCATGGCAAAGAGCACTTCCCAGAAGCCGCCCACCATAAATGTCACCAGGTACAGCGGTAGAAAATGAACCAGGCCATAGAGCATGTTGTGCCAGACGTTGGCCGGATCATGGCCGCCCAATGCGGCAACCAGCCCTCCCCGCCATCCATCCAGCGCACCACCCGAAGCGGCCAGCACATCGTTGGCCTGCAAGCCAATGTTGTACATGCCATAAAACATGGCCGGGAAGGTCGCCAACCACACGGTGATCATGATGCGCTTCAGATCGATACCGTCGCGGACGTGAGCGTTCGCCTTGGTCACGCTATCAGGCGAATAAAAGATGGTATCGACGGCCTCATACAGCGCGTACCAACTCTCAAAACGCCCACCCGGCTTGAAGTGAGGTTCTATCGCATCCAACTGTTGACGCAGTCCCATGTGTCAGCCTTCCTTCTCAATCCGTGTCAGGTTATCCCTGAGAATGCCACCGTATTCGTATTTGCCCGGGCACACGTATGTGCAGAGCGCCAGGTCTTCCTCATCCAACTCTAAACATCCCAGTGCCTGTGCCGTCTCGGTGTCACCGACCAACAACGCCCTCAATAACTGCGTCGGCAGAATATCCAGCGGCATCACCTTCTCGTAGGCCCCCACCGGCACCATGGCTCGCTCGGACCCGTTGGTATTGGTGGACATCGCTAGAGGCTTGCTACCAAACCAGCTGGAAAGATAAATACCCATCACCGAGTGCTTCGTGAGTCCGGGTGACAGCCACCCCATAAAGGTGCGCTCCCTGCCCTCTTTAAGCAGCGACACCTGCTGGTGGTAACGACCAAGATAGGCGGTGTCACTCTGCACCCCGCGCCCACCCAGCACCGATCCTGATACCAAGCGGGCGTCGGCGCCGTCTTGTTCACCGGCCACCAACGCTTGCAGGTCGGCGCCCAGTCGCGTCGCGACCAACCTCGGTTGTGAGACCGCGGGTCCGGCCAGAGAGATCACCCTGTCGGTATACAGCGCGCCATCCAAAAACAATCGCCCTACCGCAATCACATCTTGATAACCGATGGTCCAGGCAATGCGCTGCAAGGACGCACCCATCAAGAAATGGACGTGCGTGCCTGCCAGGCCCGCCGGATGCGGGCCAGCAAAGTCGTGCCGGCTAATTCGCTCGTGGCCAGCCACGGGCATTTGTGCTCCCGGAGCGGCACACAGATACACTGGGCAGGAGACCATGTTGGCCAACAGCGCCTGCCCCAACTCAAAGGCCTCACTCTGGCGAGCAATCACTTGCTCCGGATCGGGCGCATGAGGCTGCGTATCGATGGCGGTAATAAAGAGACCTGCGGGGGTCGTCGCGGGGTCGGCTACCCGGCCAAACGGTCGCGCTTTGAGTGCAGTCCACTGACCGGCATCGATGAGCTGCTGCTTGATCGCGTCAGAGGACAGTGCCAAGGCGTCTTGGGCCGAATATTGTTGAAAGGCTTGCGCCTCATCACCATCGACTTCAATGACGATGGACTGGAACGCGCGCTTGGCGCCGCGGTTGATCGCCGCAACGCGGCCACCCGCCGGCGCGGTGTAGCGCACGCCCTCGCATTTTTTGTCGGTAAACAGCAGGTCGCCGCGCTTGACGGCGTCGCCAACCTGAACGGCCATCGTCGGCTTCATGCCGTGATAGTCGGCGCCGAGTAACGCTACTGCCCGGGTGGTGAGCGAAGCGTCAACGTCAACGGACGGCGCTCCCGCCAAAGGAATATTCAAGCCGCGCTTGATCTTTATCATGTCGGTGCTCATCTGCATTGCCGCGGTTAACGCCATGCACATCCGAACCGGCGCCTCTCACCTGAAGTTTTTGCTTCTCGGCGGCGCTGACACGGTCACTATCGGGGCAATCCCCCCAGATTGTGGTGCTCGTACTGCAGACCGGGGGCTTCTGAAGGCCGGGCCACTTGGGCTCTCATCGGTCGCGCGTATTCTATTCGAGTTGGTCGGCTAAGGCCAACCCGGTGATTGCACCCCGATCAGAGCGGATAGGGGCTATTTGCGGGGTAGGTTTGGTAGCGGATGCCGGCCATGCGCTCCAGCACCCGGTAGACCTGACAGCTGTAGCCGTATTCGTTGTCGTACCACAGGTAGAGCACGGCCTGGGTGCCATTCACGATCGTGGCCTTCGCATCGAACACACAGGCCGCCCGCGAGCCCACAAAATCGCTGGAAACCACCTCGGGTGAAATAGAGTAATCAATCTGTTTCTTCATGTCTGAGTGCAATGCCGTCTCACGCATGAACTCATTGAGCTCATCTCTGGTTGTGGCTCGGCCCAATGTCAGATTGAGGATCGCCATGGATACATTGGGTGTCGGCACGCGAATCGCGTTGCCTGTCAGTTTGCCCTCGAGCTGGGGCAGCACTTTGGCCACGGCTTTCGCCGCACCGGTTTCCGTGATCACCATGTTAAGGGCTGCGCTCCGCCCCCGACGCTCGGCTTTGTGGTAGTTGTCGATCAAGTTCTGGTCGTTGGTGTAGGCATGAACGGTCTCGACGTGTCCTGCAGCAATGCCGTATTCGTCATCAGCTGCCCTCAGCACCGGCACAATGGCATTGGTGGTGCAGGATGCCGCGGACAAAATCGCGTCACCGGGTTCAATCTCAGCGTCATTGATGCCTGCAACGATATTCTTGATCGCCCCTTTACCGGGCGCGGTCAGGATCACCTTTGCCACCCCCTTGGCTTTGAGGTGGCGAGACAAGCCCGCCTCATCGCGCCACACGCCGGTGTTATCGACAACAATGCAGCGCTTGATGCCGTATTCAGTGTAATCGATCTCCTCGGGGGAGTCGGCGTAGATGACCTTGACCTCATTGCCGTTGGCGACAAACGACTGCCGCTCTTCATCAACCCGGATGGTGCCCTGAAACACGCCGTGCACCGAGTCTCTGCGGAGCAAACTTGCGCGCTTCAGCAGATCATCCTCCGACTTGCTGCGGCGCACGACAACTGCCCGCAACCGTAAACTGTCACCCCCATCGGTTTTGGCGATCAGAATGCGCGCCATCAGCCGACCGATTCGGCCAAAACCGTAGAGCACGACATCCACGGGCTCATCGACCGGTTTGTGTGTGGAGCCCACCAAGTACTCGAGCTCATTGGCGACATACTCCTCTAACGAGAGCCCCTCCCCCGCGCCCTTGTCGTAATACGCCACGGCGAGGCGCCCAATATCGAGATGGCACGGACCAATATCCAGCTGGCTGAGCGCATTCAAAACCGGCGCGGTCTCGAACTCCGACAACTCGTTATCTTCCATCTGCCGCACCCAGCGATGGCTTTTCATGATGTCGAGCACCGATTGATTCACGAGGGAGCGTCCGTAGATGTAGCACTTGACGTTGCGCTCCCGAGACAGACTACCCACCACCGGTATCATGGCCTCAGCGAGCGCCTCGCGTTCCTTCCAGTCTGAAAAATAATCGTCGGGACGGGGGCGTTTTCTCTCTTCGGTCACGGGGGCCTCTCTGGATTATTCTTGGTGGGGTCGTCTTCTGGCGCGCGTTTTTTTCGTGTCGCGGACCCGGTGTTGGACGGCACGTATTATCAGATCTGTGCCGGTGTGTAGGCAACCATAAACGTACTATTTCAGTGGTTGCCGGCGGCGCCGGCGCCTACACTACCGGTTTTAGTGAAGCTGTCCCGCACCGCGTTATGTTCCGCGACCTGATCTCCGACCTACCTTGGCCCAATCAGTCTGGCACCCGCTCTGCCCTAGGCCCGCTGCCCGGGTCCGCCAGCTCCGCTGCAATCGCCGAATTGGCCCTGCAGGGCGCTCCCTTGGTCACGTTAGTTGCCAGCTCTGCGGAGGCTCAACTACTGGAACGCGAACTACCGCTGTTTTTGGCGGAGGACCTGCCCATCCTCACCCTGCCCGACTGGGAGACGCTGCCCTACGATCATTTTTCCCCACATCAAGACATTGTCTCGCAGCGACTACGGACCCTGTATGAGCTGCCCAAGCTCAGCCGGGGCATCGTCATCTTGCCGATTACGACCGCCATGCTGCGCACGCCCCCGCAGCACTATGTCGAGGGCAATACCCTCGACCTGAGCATCGGCGATACTTTTGACGCAGACGCATTTGTAAAAAGCCTGACGCTCAATGGCTATCGCGCGGTCGATACGGTATTTGAACACGGTGAGTTCGCGGTCAGGGGCGCACTACTGGACGTCTTCCCAATGGGCAGCGAGGCGCCTTATCGCATTGACTTGCTGGATGACGAAGTCGAGACCCTACGCACTTTTGACCCCGACACGCAGCGCACTGTGGATAAGGTAGAACACATCAAGTTGATGCCGGCCAGAGAGTTTCCGGTGGGCGGCGACGCTACCCACCGCTTTCAAATGGCCTGGTTCGAGCATTTTGATGGCGATGCCGATCTCTGCCCCGCTTTTACCGAAATCAGCGCCGGTCGCGTACCCGGTGGCGCGGAATACTACCTGCCGCTCTTCTTTGAGACCTGCGGCACCGTCTTTGACTACCTGCCCGACTCGGCCTCCTTGGTATTGGTGGGAGATCATCACAGTGCCGCGCAGCGCTACTGGTCAGAGATCACCAGTCGCTTCGAGGAATACGGCATTGACCCAAGGCGCCCTCTTCTCCCGCCGACGCGGGGTTTCATTCCGGTCGAGGAGATATACGCCCGACTGGGGGATTACTCGACGCTGGAGCTGAGGGCCGATGCTGATGCTCCTGCTCATGTGCGCACCGCTTTTTTACCAGCCCCCCTGCTGACAGACGACGGACACGGCCCCTATCAGGAAAAGCTGGCGCGATTCATCCAAGACCATCAAGGCCCGGTGTTGCTGTGCGCCGAAAGTCAGGGCCGCCGTGAGGTATTGCTCGATAATCTGGCCAAAGCCGGCCTGACACCTGAGCCCGTCGAAAACTGGGCCGATTTCCTCTCCCGGAACATCGCATTCGCCGTCACGGTAGCGCCAGTTGACCGGGGCCTTTATGCAGGCCCCGGTCAAGCCACGCTGATTTGCGAAGCCCAGCTATTCGGTCAGCGCGTCGCACAGCGACGGCGACGCGAACGCCGCGAAGAAACCGATACCGATGCCATCATCCGGGATCTCACCGAGCTAAGGCAGGGGTTGCCCGTTGTTCACATCGAGCACGGTGTGGGTCGATATCTGGGTTTGCAGAGTCTTGAGATCGATGGCGATGCGGCCGAGTTTCTTCTGCTCGAGTATGCCGAGGGCAACAAACTCTACGTCCCCGTTGGATCGCTGCACCTGATCAGTCGCTACACCGCGGGCGACCCCGATACGGCGCCGCTACATCGACTGGGCAGCGAGCAATGGGAGAAGGCCCGTCGCAAGGCGCGCGAACGTGCCGCGGATGTGGCCGCGCAACTGCTTGACGTTTATGCGCGCAGAGAAGCCCGGGTGGGGCACGCTCATACCTTGTGTGAAACGCAATGGCAGGCGTTCTGCGACGGCTTCCCGTTCGAAGAGACTCCTGATCAAGCCGCCGCCATTACCGCTGTACGGGAGGACATGTGCGCGCCCAAAGTCATGGACCGCTTGGTCTGCGGCGACGTGGGTTTTGGCAAGACTGAAGTTGCCATGCGAGCCGCCTTTATCGCCGCTCAAAATGGCAAACAAAGCGCGATCTTGGTACCGACCACACTGTTGGCCAACCAGCATCACGCCAACTTCCGGGACCGATTTGCCGACTGGCCCTACACGGTCGAGGTTGTCTCTCGTTTTCAGTCCGCCAAGGACCTCGAGGGCATCATCTCTCGAGTCAAAGCCGGAGAGATCGACATTCTGGTCGGCACCCACAAACTGCTGCAGAGCGATTTTCAGTTCCGCGACCTCGGCCTGCTCATCATCGATGAGGAGCACCGCTTTGGCGTCAAACAAAAGGAGGCCATCAAGGCACTACGTGCCGAAGTCGATATCTTGACTATGACCGCCACGCCCATCCCCCGCACCCTGAATATGGCACTGGGGGGCCTGCGCGATCTGTCCATTATCGCGACACCCCCTGCTCGACGGCTCTCCATCAAGACCTTTATCCGCGAACACAGCATCGCTCTGGTCAAGGAAGCCGTGTTGCGAGAAACGCTGCGCGGCGGGCAAGTGTTTTATCTCCACAATGAAGTCAAAACGATTGACGAGACGGCCCGCAAACTGGGCGAATTGTTGCCCGAGCTCTCGATTGGCGTCGCTCATGGGCAGCTGCGAGAGCAAGCGCTGGAGAAAGTGATGTCAGATTTCTATCACCAGCATCACCATATTCTCGTTTGCTCGACCATCATCGAAACCGGCATTGATATACCCAACGCCAATACCATTATCATCGAGCGCGCAGATAAGTTTGGCTTGGCGCAGCTTCACCAGCTCCGCGGCAGAGTCGGGCGCTCCCATCATCAGGCTTATGCCTACCTGCTGAGCCCGCCGCGCTCGGTGATCACATCCGACGCACAGAAACGGTTGGAAGCGATTGAGGCGGCGGGTGATCTCGGAGCCGGATATCAATTGGCCTCCCATGACATGGAAATCCGGGGCGCCGGTGAACTCCTCGGCGCGGAGCAGTCAGGGCAAATCCATCAGGTAGGTTTTTCTCTCTATCTGAGCATGCTCGAGAGCGCCGTGGCCGCCTTGCGCCGCGGCGACATTCCCGACATCGACCAGCCACTGGATACCGGCACCGAGGTCAAACTGCACGTACCCGCACTCATTCCCGACGATTATCTGCCCGATATCAGCACGCGCTTGGTGCTCTATAAAAGAATCGCCCAAGCGCAGAGCGCCGAGCAATTGCGCGACATTCAGGTAGAGATGATCGATCGGTTTGGCCTGCTACCCGAGCCGGTCAAAAACCTATTCACCTGTGCGCTTCTCAAAGTCAGCGCACAGCAGCTGGGTATCAGCGAAATCGATATGACGGATGAGGGTGGTAGTATCGAGTTCACTTCAACCACGGTTGTGGAGCCCGCTGCCATCGTGAATTTGATTCAGTCTGACCCGCTCTGCTACAGCTTGAGCGGCAGTGGCAAGCTTCGCGTCAAGAAGCCCCTGCCCACACTGGTAGCACGTGCTGAATTTGTGGAGCAGCTCATGACCCCCTGGCTCGCTGCCGCATGATGGTCAACAAAAAGCGGACTCGGCGCTGGTCGCTGCGCGGCTTCGCGTCAGTGGCGCTGCTGACCGCACTGCCGGTAGGAGCCGCCCCCCTGCCGGGTGGGTTTGAGCACTCCGGGTGGTACCAGTTTGAAGTCATTGTCATGGTCGATACCCGCGCCGAGACGCTCGATAGCGAGACCTGGCCGATGCTACCCACAGTCGGCTATCCAGCGCAGTGGCGCTGGCTTCAGGACCCTGAACTCCAAGCCGAGCTGGCTGCACAGTACCCGGATGCCCAAGTAACCGTTAGTCCCTCAGGCCATGTAACCCTCCGGCACCCGCATCCTTCCCCGCCCGACTGGACGCCGATCGCGGGTTGGGTCACAGAAGGCGACATGGCGGCCATCGACGAGCTGATTGAACTCGGCAAGGGCACGGATACAACCGGGCTACGGGAGCGTGATGAAAATCTGGATGAGCTGTCAGTGGCCGATCCACCCGTCGACTCCGGGCCCATACTGCCCTTCGAGGCGATCGACACCGAGCCAGAAACTTCTCCGCTGATACCTTTCGAGTCGCTGGGGATCGCCAACGAGCCTTCGACTGACGATATGCCCTCGGTGGCCGTACCGTTCGCGGCACCCGAATCGGATGTAACGCTGCAACCCGTCACGGTCACTGCGCGCGCTATTCCCGAGCCGACGCCGTTCGTCAGAGTCTCACTGGATCAACTCGAGGCGGGCCTGGCCCGCTACCAGCGTAACAGCGAGGATCAGTTGGTGACGGCAGTATCTTGGCTACAAGGCCCTGACAGTGACAGCCGCCCCATTATGCTCGACGCCGACCCGGCCCAGGATTATCCGGTTGTTCAGGGGTTCATTCAGCTCATCCCTCGGGGAGACACCTGGCGATTGGGCCTGAACTTTTGGGCGAATACCGAGGGCCGCTATCTCCCGGACGTATTCGACATGCCGGGACCGCCGCCCGCGCCCAGCCGGGTCTCTGTTATCCAACCGCAGAGCAACGAATTACCGCCGCCCGGCGCTGACCTCGTTCAATCGGACAACTGGTTGGGTAATGAGGAGACCAACAGACCCATGGGTTCACCCCCGGAGGCGGCAACTCAATCCATTTGGGGATCTGCGCCGCTGACGGGCGTTACCCCTGATGCCGCATCAACCCCCTTGGTTCGTGAGCTACCCGGAGTGCCCGAGCGCTCTGCCTGGCCATGGCGGCACATGATTCATGTCGCCGATACCATTCCGCTCACAGAGAACCGGCTACGGTATTACGACCACCCGGTGATCAAAGTATTGGCCATCTGGCGGGAACTCAGCTGGTATGAGTTATTCAGGCGCGGGGAGGCTGAACGACATGCCGCAGAGCGCGCCGCGTCTGCTGACCCCATCGCTGAGGGCAGCTAACTCAGCCTAGCTCCCAGCGCCAGGGTCAGGCTCCGCAGGATTGAGCAACACCGTGCGAGTGGGGAATGCGACCTCGGCGCCGTGCTGATCAATGATAGCGAGGATCTTCAAAAGCACATCCTGCTTCACGCCATGATAGGTCGCCCAATCTGTGGTACGGGTGAAACAGTAGATAAAGAAATCCAGAGAAGACGCGCCAAACGACACGAAGTTCACCATCAGCGTCTTGCCCTTATCGATATCATCATGCGCCCGGAGCATGGCGCCGACCTCCGCAACCACCTGCTCCATGGCCGCTGCGTCATCGTAGCGAATACCGATGGTCTCGTAGATCCTGCGGTTAAGCATTCGCGAGGGGTTTTCGAGCGCCACCGTTGAAAAAACAGAGTTGGGCACATACAGCGGCCGCTGATCAAACGTGCGAATGCGCGTGACCCGCCAGCCCACATCTTCGACCGTACCCTCGATTTCCCGGTCAGGAGAGCGAATCCAATCGCCAACCGCGAAAGGTCGGTCCAGAAAAATACTCAACCCACCCAAAAAGTTGGCCAGCAGATCCCGCGCCGCAAAACCGACCGCGATGCCGCCGACACCGCCAAACGCCAATAACCCCGAGACTGAGACACCAACCGACTGCAGGATCATGATCCCGGCCACGACCCAGAGCACAATGCGACTGAGCCTCGCGACCGCGCTGATCGTGGCACGATCACTCGACTCCAGCACCCCGCGGTGCTCACCCAGTAGCTCTTCTTCGATGCCGCGACTCAACCGATGCGCTAACCAGCCGAAGAGCAATAACAGTGCCGTATCGGACAAGCGCAGCAAGGCCTCACGAATACCATCCAGCGCAGAGAACAAACTCAGCGACAGCAAGGCAATGACAACCCACATCACCCACTGAATGGGGGGAAAAATCGCATACAAGATAACGTCGTCCCACTGGGTCTCGGTTCGATCTGCCGCCTGGGTGAGTCGACGCACAATTCGGTAAATCCCGTAGTGACCGCAAAAACCCAGCAGCATCAGCGTCGCGAAAATCAGCGCGTCCAATGGCAAATGCAAGGCGGTGGCAAGGGGTGTCAGTAATTCCTCAAGAAATGGCATCGAAGTCTTTCCGGCTTTATTCGCTCACTATCGTACCGCAATCGTCTCTCGCTGCTCATTCTGATGCTGTACAAAAAGACAGCCTGTATATATCATCAGCGCTAACGAATAGTCCCAGAGACCAGCGAGAGACATCACATGAAGCTCACCGCCAGACAGGAACAGGTGCTCAACGTTATCAGGCAGTACGTCGCGGACACGGGGTATCCCCCTACCCGGGCCGACATCGCCCGCGAACTGGGGTTCAAGTCTGCCAATGCTGCCGAGGAGCACCTGCGCGCGCTGGCACGAAAAGGCGCAATAGAAATGATTGCTGGTGCCTCGCGCGGCATCCGCTTGACCGAAAATACCGGCCTACCGATCGTTGGCCGCGTTGCGGCAGGCTCACCCGTATTAGCCACCGAACACATCGAGGACTACTGCGAGCTCTCCGCCGGCTTTTTTTCGCCGCAGGCAGACTTCTTGTTGCGCGTGACCGGCGACAGCATGAAAGACGTTGGCATTCTGGACGGCGATCTGCTGGCGGTGCACAGCACGCCCACGGCGCGGGACGGTCAAATTGTGGTGGCGCGTATTGAAGATGAAGTCACCGTGAAGCGCCTGAAGCGAAGCGGACAACACACTTTGAAACTACTCCCTGAAAATGCCGATTTCGAGCCAATCGTGGTTGATTTGCGACAGACCGAATGCGCCATCGAAGGCATTAGCGTTGGAGTCATTCGTCAGCAAATTTAGGGTGGGGAGCAGCGGTGATCGAGCGGCGTTCCGCTTCAACGCATCATGGTTAGGCGCTAGAACAGACCTGCTCGCTAAACCAATCGCGTTACTCGCTGAGTCACAGGCGTTGGCTGAGCCACGGGCGTTAGCTGAGCCACTGGTGTTAAAAGCCGCCTCGGGCAAGCCTGCCTGCTATATCTTAAAAAAGTCTTCAGAAAACCTGACCGCCAGATTTTCGCAGAACCTCGCCGTTTTAAAGAGGGCTAAGGGGACTCTGACCGGACTTTAGCGGGGCGAGCACTGAGTAGGCTGATGCGGGTTTACTGCTTATTTACGTGTAGCATCCGAAAAAGCGAGGGAAGTCTGTCCTGAAGCCTCACCTCTGGGCTCCTGAAGTCAACACGAGGCCAATCGCCTCGCTGTCACAGCGCGCTACGGGGTTAGTGCAGCGTGCGAGTCTCTGTCATCTCCGCGGTCTCAACCTCGAGGTTGTTCACCTCGGCTAATTGCGCCGCCGCTTCGATACCAGCCTGAATCATGACTTTGGCGATTTCCAGGTTATTGCCCATTAAATAGGCGTTCGCCTCGTCGGAGAACTGAATACTGACCAGCGGCTCGGAGTCTCCCTCCACGCGCTGCAGTACCACTTCACCGTCACCCATATCCACGATTTCAAGTAAGGATGTAGACACTCAGTAACCTCTCTTGTCAGAAGAGTCGCCAGAGCAGACCGCGACTGGCGATGCTCCACGGTAACACTCTCGCACCCCATCTGCCACTCGAGGCTACGATCGGCACGGACTCAGGACTCATCCACGGCATCGGCGACTTGCTGGGATAGACGTTCGAGCTGCTCCGACCAGTCCACGAACTGATCAATGGTGACGCCGACCTCTTGCGCAAGACTGGCAGTCCGCCGAACGACCGGCGAC
This sequence comes from Luminiphilus sp., assembly GCA_038151055.1. Lineage (GTDB taxonomy): Bacteria > Pseudomonadota > Gammaproteobacteria > Pseudomonadales > Halieaceae > Luminiphilus. The sequence goes on along the minus strand of JAYOUT010000010.1, from coordinate 14,302 downwards.
TCGGGTAGTGGTGATTTCAAGTCCGCGAGCCAACCCTCCTGCTCAAGCTGAGCGCAGGCCTGCACCTCTGCCGGACGCACCAATCCGGTTGGCAGAGGCGGCAGATCGTCGACCGAATGCGGAGGCTTCTCGGGGGCCTGACGAATGCGACAGGCCGTCAACAACAACCAGCCGTAGCCATCCAGCATGCGCGCTTGCACGGCTGGGGCAAAAGCCTGATTGATTTGAGCAGCCGGCGACGCCTCCTCAGAGAGCGACTTTTGCCACGCGGCCAACAGGATGTTGGCGTAGTAAAGGTTTTGGTTGGCGAACGCCAGAGGGTGACTCAATCGTCACCCTCTTGAGCGGCAGCGGCTGCCTTCGGCTTGGCTTTGGCCTTGGTCTTGGCCTTCGCTTTGGTTTTGCGTTTCGCTTTAGGCTTTTTTGCCGTGCCCTCTTCTACCCAACGTCCGTCTGCGAACATTGCTCGCCAACCGCTGGGCTTGCCGTCTCGCTCAGACATCACGTACTGCTCTTTGGTCTTGCGGCTGTAGCGAATCTGAGTGCGGTTACCCTGATCATCGGTGCGGGGTGCGTCGAAAAGGTAGTGATACTTCGGATCAATCTCTGCCTGATGTGGCAACAACTCATCGACAAAAGGCGGCCTGGTTTCGCGGTGCTTTGGGAACTGACTGGCCGCGAGAAAAATGCCGGACGCGCCGTCGCGCAAAACGTAATGATCCTCGACCTTAAGACACTGCAACTCGGGCATGGGCACCGGGTCCATCTTCGGGGGCGCCACCTCGCCATTGCGAAGCAGTTTGCGCGTATTCGTGCAGGCGGATTCGCTGCAGCCAAAATACTTGCCAAAGCGCCCGGTCTTTAACTGCATATCAGCGCCGCATTTGTCGCACTCGATCACCGGGCCGTCATAGCCTTTAATGCGGAACTGGCCCTGCTCTACCTCATAACCATCGCAGTCAGGATTGTTGCCACAGACGTGTAACTTGCGCGCTTCATCGATCAGGTAGCTGTCCATCGCGGTGTGACACTTGCCACACCGGCGCTTACTGAGCAGCAGCCGAGACTCCGCCTCATCGTCGGCATCGACGCTGATAGCCTCATCACCTGAGATCAGATTCACCGTATTTTTGCAGCGCTCTTTTGGCGGCAGGTTATATCCTGAACAACCCATGAACACGCCGGTACTTGCGGTGCGGATCTGCATGGGTCTACCGCAGTCGTCACAGGGTATGCCGGTTGGCGTGGGATCATTCGGCTGCATGCCGTCAGGGCCGTCGTTGGCGGCGAGTGCCAGCTTGCCGCTGAAGTCGGTGTAGAACTCGTTCAGCAGATCAGTCCAAGAAAGCGAGCCCTGCGCAACCTCGTCAAGGCGCTCTTCCATGCTGGCGGTGAAGCTGTAGTCGAGCAGATCACTAAAGCTGTCCTGCAGGCGCTCGGTCACGATGTCGCCCATTTTCTCCGCGTAGAACCGGCGGTTTTCCAATTTCACGTAACCCCGGTCCTGAATCGTTGAGATAATGGCAGCATAAGTCGATGGGCGGCCAATACCCCGCTTCTCCAGCTCTCTCACCAGGCTGGCTTCACCGTAGCGTGCAGGTGGCTTAGTGAAGTGCTGCTTGGGATCGAAGCCAGTCGCCTCAAGGTCGTCACCGACCGCAAGGGGTGGCAATACCGCGTCATCCCCCTTACGCGCCGCTGGCGGCTGCACCTTGGTAAAGCCGTCGAACTCGATCACGCGCCCTTTCGCAGTCAAGCGACAGTCTGCGGCCGAGACCACCAATGTTGTCGACAGATACCGCGCCGGCGTCATCTGGCAGGCGACGAACTGGCGCCAGATCAGGTCGTAGAGTCGCTCGGCATCGGGATCCATGCCGGAGAGTTGATGGCTGCGCAATCGGACGTCAGACGGACGAATGGCTTCGTGCGCCTCTTGGGCTCCCTCGCGCGACCCATAACGAATCGGTTCAGGTGGCAGGTACTCAGCGGCAAAATCCTTTTGAATCAGCGTGCGGCAGGCACTCACCGCCTCATCGCTAAGGTTGGTCGAATCGGTTCGCATGTAGGTGATGTAACCCGCCTCGTAAAGCCGTTGCGCCAGCGTCATCGTCTTTTTAACGCTGAAGCCCATCCGCGTGCTCGCCGCTTGCTGCAGCGTCGACGTGATAAACGGCGCAGAGGGCTTAGAGGTGGTTTTGCGAGATTCAAGATCAGTCACCGAGAACGGCGCATTTTGCATTGCCTCGACCGCCGCTTGCGCATCTGCCTCGGTCTTGGGTTCGAACTTCACACCGCCACGATGCGTGACCATAAACCGCACGGGCTCAAGATCACCCGCTTTCAACAGGGCATGCACCTCCCAGTACTCTTCAGGGATAAATGCCCGAATCTCGCGCTCTCGCTCGACGATCAGACGAACCGCTACCGACTGCACCCGACCCGCAGAGAGGCCGCGAGCAACCTTGGCCCATAAAAGTGGGCTGACTTCGAAGCCGACGACGCGGTCAAGGAACCGTCTGGCCTGCTGCGCGTGCACGCGAGCCGTGTCTAATTCGCCCGGGTCTTTAAACGCCTCTTGAATAGCCTTTTGGGTAATTTCGTTGAACACCACCCGATGATATCGACTGGTATCGCCACCAATGGCCTCCTGTAGATGCCAAGCGATAGCTTCTCCCTCACGATCCAAGTCAGTGGCGAGGTAGATCGCATCACTGTCCTTGGCCAACTTTTTCAGCTCGCTGACGACCTTTTCTTTCCCGGGCAGGATCTCGTATTGCGCTTTCCAGCCGTTGTCGGGGTCGATACCCATACGTCGGATCAACTGCTCGCGTTTTTTCCGTGCCTGATACCGGACCTTTTCATCGGGGGCCATTTTTCGCGTAATCGCCGCCTGGGCCGCCCGCTCCTTCGGATCAGTGGTTTTGCCACTGCCCGATGTCGGCAAATCGCGAATATGCCCCACGCTGGATTTGACGATGAAGTCCTTACCCAGATACTTATTAATGGTTTTCGCCTTGGCGGGCGACTCCACTATGACAAGTGCTTTACCCATAAAAACGCGTTTGCCTATTGTGAAAGCTGTTGTGCAAAGAGTGGCTCGAATCAGTGACCCGACACCAGAAGGTCGGCATCTATAAGGGCGAAAAGGCTCGGGGTCAAGGCCTGACTTGTGCGTCCAACGTCACTACAAGGCCTCAAGCAACGGGACGCAAAAGGGCTATTTTATTGAATTAAATCAATTGCCTGCTTTATTTTTGTCAGGCCGTCTAGATCTTCTTTTTCATCCCAAAAAATGCTCACTGTTTTTTCCAGCCACTCGACATAGAGTGCGCCCGCTGGCAATTCCGCGAGCCAGCTCGGTGCCTGCAGCACGCCCACTGTCGGGAACCAGTCGCCCTGAGCCCGCACAAATTGATCGCGACGATTCGGAACCTGCAATGCGCTCGCCAAACGGTGCTCGTAACATGCCAGCTCACCCTCAGGCTCGCACCGGAACCGGGCCGGGATGGCTGGCAGAGGACGCAGGGATACGCGCAATTCATACGACCTCGCATGATCCCTCAACGCGGCTTTACGGCGCTGGCTTTTGGTCGGCATAGCAGAGACCAGTGGTGCGATCACCACAGCCAAGCCCAAGAAAATCAGAACATAAACCACTTCTATACTCCGGAGAGACAAGCACGCCGTTTTTGACTACATTTGGCGCGTAGATCAGCGAGCGGTGGAAGAAGTATGCCCTACCAAAACATTCTCGTGGCGGTTGACCTGGGCGCCACCACAGCAACGGTTACCGAGCGTGGGGCCTCACTGGCCAGTCAAAATAACGCTCAACTGCACGTGCTTCATGTGATTGAACCGCTGGCCATCACCTATGGCGGCGATATTCCCATGGATTTTTCCGCGATTCAGGAAGAAATCCAGGCGCAGGCAAAGGAACAGCTTGACCGGCTGTGCGAGGGCTTATCGGTGCCAGAGGCAAACCGTCACCTGGTCACGGGTCGTCCCGAGTCCGAGATCCCGACCCAGGCCAAGGCCGTGGCCTGCGATCTGATTGTGGTGGGAACCCATGCGCGCTGGGGACTGGCACTACTACTGGGCTCGACCACCGACGGCGTCATGCACGGTGCCGAGTGCGATGTGTTGGCGGTCAAAGTCGACGCAGACGCGTAAGCGCTATTCATTCGACCGAGTATTCAAGAAGCTCTCAAGCTGTGTGCCATCAAAAGGCCACCCTAGCTCTCTTCCCGCGTCGTCTTTCACAACTGGAATCCGCACACCGTAGCGCTCCATCAGATCAAGGTCGTCGGCGATATCCACAGCGTCAAATGGGTGACCGCCCGCCTCTAGGATATGCTCCGCGTGTTCGCAAAGGTGACACCCCGATGTGGTGTAGAGTGTGAGCGACCGCATAGCAGAACCTCCTGATTTATCGCGCATGCCTGACGACGCCAGCACCAACTGGAACCCCAACGCGGGGCTCACGCTTTTCGGCCGCAAGCCCGCCCTGGAGGCGTTGACGGACACCTCGCTGGCGATTCACTGCCTGCATCTTGCCAACAGCAACCGACCAGCCGGGATTATCGCGCAAATCAGTGCTGAGGCCGAGAAGCGTGACGTACCGATTCGGTATCACGACAGGCAAGCCCTCTCGCGGATATCGAAAAATGGCCGTCAGGATCAGGGCGTCGCGCTCGACGTTGTCTGCCCGCAATTCAGGTCTATCACCTCGCTATTGGAGGACCCAGATCCGCCCCGCACACTGCTGGCACTTGATGGCGTCACCAACCCGCAGAACGTGGGCATGATCATTCGTTCAGCCGTGGCTGCCGGTATCGGCGGGGTGATCTATCCCAAGCGGGGTATCGCCTCACTGGGCCCACTGGTGATCAAAGCGTCGGCCGGCACCCTATTTCGCGCGCCCATCATTCGCTGCGAGACCACTGCGGGCGCTATCGCCGACCTTCAGTCGGCGGGATATCGTGTTGCGGTATTGCATGCCGAGGCGTCGACATCACTTTTCGATGATCGCTGTGAGCAGCCCACGGTCTTCGTGCTCGGTGGCGAAACCGAGGGCATCAGTGCCGCACTGCAAGCCCTCGCTGATGTTCAGCTACGCATTCCCATGGCCAACGGTGTGGAGTCACTCAATGTGGCGGTTACCGCGGCGCTGGTCGCCTTTCATCTGCAGTCGATCGCGACGCAACCCGCACTGCGCTAGCAGGGATCAATTACCCCCGGGAGCGGATGCGTCTCCGTTCGCCACAGCCAGCCAAGCCTGCTGGATAACGTAAGCGCGGATGGCGTCCGTATCCTCCTTGGTGAGATGCCCCGCGAAGGACACCATGCCCTGCTTTTCCAGCACACCCTCGCGGACGACCTGATCCCACGCGTCTTCATTGGCAGAAATCGCTGACCAGCGCAGATCGGGAATCACGCCACCACTGACCGCAAAAGCGCCGTGGCAGAAATGACAATTCTCGGCAAAGCGCTGCATGCCCAACTGATGCTGATCGGGCTCGCCAAACATCGGTGACTTGGGCGAAGCCGCCACCTGATTAGCGAGTGGCGCAGGCATGGTCTCGTTGCCACCGAGCTTAAAGGTAATCACTCGGGCCGGCTCCTTACCCGCGGCCTTGCCATAGGTGAAGCCGGCAATCAGGTTCGACACGCTTCCCCAGCCTGACAGCACGCTCAGGTATTGCTCGCCATCGATCTCATAGGTCATCGGGGCTGCCGCCGCATTGCCCACCAGCTGATGCGACCACAGCCGCTCGCCGGTCTCGGCGTCGTAGGCCACCAGATCACCAAACTTGTTGCCTTGGAAGACGAGGCCCGCATCGGTACTGAGTACCCCGCCATTCAAAGGCAGCGGAAACGGCACGGCCCAACGCGGCTCTGCTTTGACCGGGTCCCACGCCAACAGCGACCCGCCGTCCAGATCGGCTACTGCATCGAGCGTGCCCGCGGGATATTCCGCCGGCCAGCCCGCAGCAGCGTCGTAACCAATGTTCCAGAATGATTTCGAGTCCTCGACGTTGCGCGTCTTGTCGTAAAAGAACGGAATCTCATTAACCGGTATATAAACCAGACCCGTGTCGGGGTTAAACGCCATCGGATGCCAGTTATGGGCACCGGTTGGGCCCGGTACGACGGCATACAAAGCCAGATCCACGGCCTCTTCGATGAGCACCGGCCGGCCGTTCTCATCGAACTCACCCGTGGTCCAGTTCTGGTTAGTAAAGGGTGTGGCAGAGATCAACTCACCGTCTGCCGCGTCGAGCACGTAGAAAAAGCCGTTCTTGGGGGCCTGCATGACGACGCGTCGATCAGCGCCATTCTCTCCCAGTGGCAAATCCGCGAGCATGATCTGCTGTGTCGCGGTGTAATCCCATCGATCCCGCGGCGTGGTTTGGTAGTGCCAACGGTATTCGCCCGTGTCAGCGTCCACCGCCAGAATAGATGAGAGGAATAAGTTATCGCCATCGCTGTTGGGGTCGCGAATATCCGGATTCCACGGCGAGCCGTTACCGACGCCGATGAGAATCTGATCATTGACGGTGTCGTAGACAATGGAATCCCAGGCTGTACCCCCGCCACCATCGGTCACCCAAGCACCGTCGTCGCCCCATGTTTCATTGGCCAGCTTGGCCAGAATCGCATCGGAGGCAGCGCCATCTGGCTTTTTCTCCGGATTTGGCACCGTATAGAAACGCCAGACCAATTCGCCGGTATCGACATCGTAGGCGGTGACGTAACCGCGCACACCCAACTCGGCGCCGCCATTGCCGATGATCACCTTGTTTTTGAAGACGCGGGGCGCGCCCGTAATCGTGTAAGGCTTGCTTTGATCAACAGTGACCTCACTCCACAGCACCTCACCTGTTGCCGCGTCCAATGCTTCCAGCCGCCCATCAAAGACACCGATAAAGACCTTGCCGTTATGCACAGCGACGCCTCGGTTGACGACATCGCAGCACCCTTTTGCCGCGTCTTTGCCCGAGACCTGTGGATCGTATACCCACAGCTCGTCACCAGTTTTAGCATCCAGTGCATACACCACTGACCAGGCACTGGAAACATACATGACGCCATCAACCACAATGGGGGTCGCCTCTGCGCCACGGGGCTTCGCCGTTTCATAGACCCAGCCCACGCCCAATTCAGGCAAGGTATCGCGATTGATTTGCCCCAGCGCGGAGTGTCGCTGCTCGTCGTAGGTGCCACCGTATGTGAGCCAGCTCTCAGGTTCTTCGGCCGCCGCCATGATGCGGTCTGTATCCACCTGCGCCACAGCCGGCGCGCTGCCGGCCTCCTTTACCGCCGACCCGCTGTCGGCGGGCTCACCGCCACAGGCAGCAAGTACGAGCGCCAACGCAGACAGCGTCGCTAAATTTCTTGAACTCAACATGGCCTAACCCCCGTCGATTTTTTGTTATCACGTCACCGGGGCAGTGTAGCTAAATTCGAGGCGGGGCGCGCCCTGTGGGGTCGCGATCGAGGACGAGCCGAGAGTGCTTTTAAAGCGGCCGCTTAACCGCTCCCAGCCGCCTCAAGGCAAAACGATCCCGAACTGATAGTTCCCCAGAAAATGGGTGGGGCGAACCCGTTACTTGGACAGAAAGGACATCCCATCCTCAAGGCCACGCAAGGTCAGAGGATACATCTTGCCGTCCATCAGCTGACGCGTGATGGCGATCGACTGGGTGTACTCCCACTCGTCCTCAGGCACGGGGTTGATCCAGATGCATTTTTCATAGGTCTCACGGAGTCTGCGCATCCAGAGTTCGCCGGACTCCTCGTTCCAGTGCTCCACCGAGCCACCCGGCTGCATGATTTCATAGGGCGACATAGATGCGTCGCCGACAAACACGACCTTGTAGTCATGCGCATATTTGTGCATCAAATCCAGCGTTGAGGTGCGCTCGTTAAACCGACGAATATTGTTCTTCCAGACGCTCTCATATAAAAAGTTATGAAAGTAGAAGTACTCGAGATGCTTGAACTCCGAGCGCGCCGCCGAGAACAACTCCTCGCAGACTTTGACATGTGGATCCATTGACCCACCGACGTCGAGGAAAAGGAGCACCTTCACAGCATTGTGGCGCTCGGGCACCATCTTGATATCCAGTAAACCCGCGTTGCGAGCAGTCGATTTGATGGTGTCGTCCAGATCCAGCTCTTCGGTGGCACCCGTGCGGGCGAACTTGCGCAAGCGACGCATCGCAATCTTGATGTTGCGGGTGCCCAGCTCTACACCGTCATCGAGGTTCTTGAAATCTCGGCGATCCCATACCTTGACCGCACGTTTGTTTTTGCTCTCTCCCCCGACGCGGATGCCCTCGGGGTGATAGCCGTCATTCCCAAAAGGCGAGGTACCTTCGGTACCAATCCATTTATTGCCCCCTGAATGACGCTTCTTTTGCTCTTCGAGGCGCTCCTTAAATTGCTCGATCAGCTCTTCCAGCCCACCCAGGCTTTCAATCTTGGCTTTGTCCTCCTCAGAGAGCTGCTTCATAAATTCAGATCGCAGCCAATCGTCGGGGATCATGGCCTCGATGACATCATCGAGGGCCTCAAGGTCTTGAAAATGCAGACCAAACGCACGGTCGAAGCGGTCGTAGTATTTCTCGTCCTTAACCAAAATCGCGCGCGACAGTGAGTAAAAGTCATCCATGTCACCGAACGCCAGCCGTTGCTCCATGGCCTCAAGCAAATCCAGCAACTCTCTCGGTGTGACGGGCACACCGGTGTCCTTCAAGACATGGAAAAAATTGACCAGCACGGAATCAGCGCGCCTCGCGTCGATGCATGAACGCCAGTCGCTCCAGTAGCTGCACGTCTTGCTCGTTTTTCAGCAGCGCTCCGTACAGAGGCGGGATGGCTTTGGTCTGGTCGCGGTTCTTCAACACCTCGTCCGGCATATCATCCGCCATCAATAATTTCAGCCAGTCAATCAGTTCTGAGGTGGACGGCTTCTTCTTGAGCCCGGGGATATCCCGCAGCTCAAAAAACACCTCCAGCGCTTCTTGCACCAGACTCTTCTGGATGTCGGGATAATGGACCGCGATGATGTCTTTCATCGTTTCCTTGTCGGGGAAGTTGATGAAGTGGAAGAAGCAGCGTCGCAAGAATGCGTCGGGTAGCTCTTTTTCATTGTTGGACGTGATGATGATGATCGGACGATGCTTGGCCTTAATGGTCTCGCCCGTCTCGTAAACAAAAAACTCCATGCGGTCGAGCTCGACCAACAGATCATTCGGAAACTCGATGTCGGCTTTATCGACTTCATCGATCAGCAATACCACCTGCTCCTCGGCAGTAAACGCTTCCCAGAGCTTGCCCCGCTTGATGTACTGACCAATATCTTCGACCTTGCCATCACCCAACTGGGAGTCGCGCAAGCGCGAGACCGCGTCATACTCGTAAAGACCCTGTTGCGCCTTGGTCGTAGACTTGATGTGCCACTGAATCAACTCTTTCCCAAGCCCTGCAGCCACCTCTTCGGCCAGCATGGTCTTGCCAGTGCCGGGCTCACCCTTGATGAGCAAAGGTCTCTGCAGCGCTACCGAGGCGTCCACCGCCATGCGCAAATCATCGGTCGCAACATAACGCTCTGTTCCTTCAAACTTCATAGGGGGGTCTCTCGTTTCGGATTATTTGGAGGCCGGGCAGACTACCCGAAGTCAGCCTGACAAACCACTTACGCATCTGCTCACTTGCTACGTCGGCCAGTCAAAAGCAGACCGATGATCATTCCTGTCAAGGATGCCGCCGACAGCCACATTGCGGCGGACAGTGCCGACTCAAAACCCTCTCCAAACAGCGTATTAAACAGCACCACGATCAAGGCGGGCGCCATCGACGACACGTCGGGACCGGGGAAGGCGGGCGCCAGCAACACCCCCGCCAGCAGTCCGAGCACGGCACCCCCTGCTCTTGTCATGGGCTTGGCAAACCACAGGCGGCGCATCAACGGCAAGCCGATCAGGGCCGCCACCCAATAAACCGCCATCGCAATCAGATACGACTCTGTGGTCAACATAACGCTGTCTCCGTCGCCGCCGCCGCGGGTTCACTTTGCGGGGGCAACTGTAAAAAATAACCGCGACTGCGAATTTCAGCCATCACCAGCGCGGCCGGCTGTGCCGCAAGCGGCTGCTCGGGCGTCAACGTCAGTGTCATGACCTTTTCAGGGCTCACGAAAAGACTGCTCAAGCCCTCGGGCCACTCTGACTCAGCCAAATCTTTGGGCAAAAACAGAAACGTGTCGGGTCTGCGGGCCGTTTTAAAGATATCAACATCTAGCGAGTCGGAGGTGTTCATGCGTCGCTCTCCACATCGCTCTCCACATCGTTCGCCCCATCGCTCTCCTCTGCGCTGCCCTTCGACCTCTCCCGCGACAACCACTCACGCAAGGGCGCAACAACGCGCTCAGCACGCCACCCCGACCAGGCTGCCGGTGACGGTAAAGACGGATTGGCCTGCAATCGAATCAACTGCTCCAGATCAGCCTTGGGCATGAGCGCTTCAGGTGGCACCGCAAGCGATTCAGACACTGTTAAGACGCGCTCTGTGAGCTGCTTGAGCAGCTGCCGCTCGGTACTATCCAGAGGCGTTGCAATCTCGGCGGGCAGCGTCGCCATATCCCGGTCATTTGCCGCGGCTATCCGCGCCACCAAGGACTCACCCGCCCGGCGCACTAAGCCCGCCGGCATCTCATCGATTGCCGAGAGTTCGCGCACAGAGCTGGGCAAGGCGCGCGCGGTGGCCATCACCACTTTATCGCTCAATATCCAGCTGCGCGGACGATCCCGCCCCTTAGCCTCGGCCTCCCGCCAGTCGACGAGCTCTGTGAGCGCCCATTGTTGTCGCGGCGATAATTTGTAGGCGGATCTGAATTTACTGATCGGTGGCTTGCCGCCGGGACGCAAACGAGCACCTTCCTCCAGCACCCAGTCAAGTCGACCCAGCTCAGTCGCGCGCGCTTCCAGCTCGAGACCAATCGGATACAAATACGTGACGTCTAGTGCCGCGTACTCCGCCTGCCGGTCGGTAAGCGGTCGCTGCAGCCAATCCGACTGGGTCTCGTCTTTGGGCAGATCAATGTCGTGAAACGACGCCACCAGTGCACGGTAGCTTTGCCCGCCTCCGAGGCCCACCAGAGCGGCCGCCCGCTGCGTGTCGAACAAAGGTGTTGGCAAAACCCCCAGCCAGTGAGCAAACACCTCCAAATCCTCGCTGGCGCTATGCAAGAATTTCACCTGCACAGGATCAGCCAGCCAGGTCTTCAGCGCCGTGAGGTCATCCAGCGAGAGCGGATCGACAAGAAAAGCGTCGCCGCCCCAACACAGCTGCAGTAAGGCGACCTGAGGATAAAACGTATCGCGACGCCTGAATTCAGTATCCACTGCCACGTGAGGGTGCTCACGGTGCTCCGCCAATACCGCACTCAATTCTGCACTGGATTCGATCAGTCGCCAGTTCACTCGCGGACAACCGTTCGGCCACTTAAAGCATGGGCCAGCGTGCTGGCATCGGTGTATTCAAGCTCACCACCCAGGGGCACTCCATGGGCGATCCTCGACACCGTTACCGCCGCATCGCGCGCACGTTCGCTGATGTAATAGGCCGTAGCCTCCCCCTCGACGGTGGGATTCGTCGCGAGAATGACCTCGTTGATAGTGCCTGTGGTGAATCTGTCGCACAGCGCGTCCAAGCCGAGCTGCTCGGGACCAATGCCGTCGATGGGCGACAGATGCCCCATCAACACGTAGTAGTGCCCCTTAAAACTGCCGCTTTGCTCGATCGCCATGACATCTACCGGCGCCTCCACCACACACAGCAGGCCGGGATCGCGCTTGCTATCAGAGCAAATCTCGCAGACGTCCAGCTCGGTGAAATTCCTGCACTGCTGGCAGTTCTTGACCTTGGCCAGCACCCCTTCGATCGCCTCAGCGATCTGCTGCGCGCCCTCGCGATCCCGCTCAAGCAAGTGGAGCGTCATGCGCTGCGCTGATTTGGGTCCGACACCGGGTAAATGTCGCAGGCCCTCAATCAATGCCTCAATGGATGGGCTCAATTTCAATGCAAACCGTCCTCAGTCACCGAATCACATCCCCTGCCAGCTATACGCGCCTCAGCCCTCACAGGTGCTCCTCACCACTCATCGCGCCTGCGGCACCGTCCCCCTCGGCGAGGTTCGGACGGATGCTACCGGGAATAATGTGTCCGTCGAACGCCTCCATCAACGCATGGAGCGCGTCATCGTTAGAAATAGCGCGCTCGGCATCTGCGAGACGCTCTGCCGCAAGCCGAGCACGGCGCCGGGCTGGGGTTCTACCTTGATGGGCAGCAACCGCAATCTGGGCCGTCACGCGCTGACCCAGTTGCTGACTCAGGGCCTGGCCGAGTTGTGCCGGGTGCCGCTCATTCAGCAACATGGCATCTTCTTCGGCGATCGAGAAACGAAATTGATCCTGTGTCAGCTCGACGAGCTCAAGGTTCAACGCGATGTTGTGCAGGATGCCGGTAAATGTGAACGCTTCGAATGCTTCGGGCCACGTTTCAGGCGACAAGGCCTCCCGCGATGCAGACGGCACATCTGGGACTGCCGCTGCACTGTCGTCGACAGGGTCGGCCTGCACCCCGCCGTTCAGATTGCCGTTCATGACCGCGCCAGCGGTTGTCTGGGT
>JAYOUT010000010.1:0-1510 GCA_038151055.1 Luminiphilus sp. | reverse complement strand
CCTGCACCCCGCCGTTCAGATTGCCGTTCATGACCGCGCCAGCGGTTGTCTGGGTTGGCGAGGCGGCAGGCTCTGCCACCACCGCAGCGCGCGCGTCCTCATCGAACAACGACCGGGTGTCATGACTCGTGCTCTGGGTGGGTAATGCCGCGGTAGGCGCCGCATCGGCAACCGGCTGATCCTCCTCCGCTCGGGCATCATGAACGTGACAGTCCGCCGTCACGGGAGGCAAATTGGCTAAGGGGTCGGCGCGAGCACCGGAATCTTGCCCGCCCCCGGCAGCCGAGCCCTGTGCTAATCCCTCTGCGGATTCAGAGGCACGAATGCGCTCAGCAGCAGTGGCGGCCCCACGGCTTGATGCAGACTTGTCAGAGTGAGCGGTTTTTGGGTCAACAACCGGTGCCACGCTCAGATCCACCGGCGTGGCCGGTGGCTCAGACTTTTTTGCCGGGGGATCTCCTGCCATCGACGGGGGCTGAATCACTGCCGCCGGGCGGAACGCAATCATGCGCAGCAAGATCATTTCAAGACCGGCCCGCGCCGACGACGCCAGATGCACTTCTCGGCGTCCCGATACGGCCATTTGCCAAAACAGCTGCGTATCATCCAGCGTCGCCTGAGCTGCGAGCTCAACGATCCGCGCCTGATCAGGCCAGCTGGTGTCTAAGGCATCGGGCACGGTCTGCGCAATGGTCATTTGATGAAAAATGTTACTCAGCTCATCGATGGTGGAGACAAAATCGGGCGCGTGCTCGGCAATCTGCGCCACCAGAGCCAGCACTGCGGCGGCATCTTCACTCAAAATCGCCGCCACCAGATCAAGTGCCTTACCGCGATCAACGGTGCCCAGCATTTCCGCCACCTGAGCACCGGCCAGACTGCCCTGCCCATAAGCAATCGCCTGATCAGTCAAACTCAGCGCATCGCGCATCGAGCCCTCTGCGGCGCGCGCGATGAGGGCAAGCGCCTCGGCATCTGAATCGATCGACTCGGCAGAGAGAATGTGCTGCAGGTGAGCCACGATTTGCTCGGGCTGCATGTTTTTCAGATTGAACTGCAGGCAACGTGATAACACCGTCGCCGGCAGCTTCTGGGGGTCAGTGGTCGCCAGCAGAAACAACGCATGCGGCGGCGGCTCTTCTAATGTTTTCAGCAGCGCATTAAAACTGTGGTTAGACAGCATGTGCACTTCGTCAATCAGGTAAATCTTGTAACGCGCGCGGGTCGGTGTGTACTGCACGTTCTCCAGTAGCTCGCGAGTATCCTCCACCTTGGTCTTGGAGGCCGCGTCGACCTCGATCAAGTCAACTGATCGCCCCTCTGTGATCTCGGCACAAGCGCCACACTCACCGCAGGGAGTGGCACTGACTCCCTGATCGCAGTTCAGACACTTGGCGAGAATACGCGCCACGGTGGTCTTACCCACACCGCGGGTGCCGGTGAACAAATAGGCATGATGCAACCGCCCGGATTCCAGCGCGTTCACCAGCGCCTGCAACACGTGCTGCTG
>JAYOUT010000009.1:30989-41688 GCA_038151055.1 Luminiphilus sp. | reverse complement strand
TCTGCTTGGCGCCCGCACCGCCCTGCTATCGCATCAACTGTATGTCGCCGCCACCATCGGCAATCGCTTTTCTCCCAGAGTCTTACTCGCCGACGAGGTAGGTCTCGGAAAAACGATTGAGGCGGGCCTGATCCTGACGCAACAACTGCATCGGCAGCGAGCCCAGCGCATCCTTATCTTGGTGCCCGAGACACTAGCCCATCAGTGGCTGGTCGAAATGCAGAGGCGTTTCCACCTCGCCTTCTCTCTGCTTAACGCCGGACGCCTCGAAGACACCGACCCTGAAGCGGAGTTCGCGGACAACTCACTCGTGATTGCACCGCTCTCACTCTTCGAATCTGATATCACCTTGCAGAACCATGTTGTGGCGCTTGACTGGGACATGGTGGTCATTGACGAGGCGCACCACATCACCGGCATTGGCGACCACCCGACGCCGCTGGGTCACTTTATTCGCAACCTGTCTGCCCGCAGTCGTGGCTTGCTGCTTCTCACTGCCACCCCGGAACAAGCGGGGTTGCGAAGCCACTTTGATCGTCTGCAGCTGATTGACCCGGCGCGCTTTTCTCACTTCGAGCAATTTCAGGCAGAACAATCGCAATTTGCTGAATGGAGTCGCGTTGTCGAAAAATTGGAAGCTGGCGAATCTGTCACACTGCCTGAGGGCGTCGACCTGGATGCGAGCCCGGATCAGCAAATCCAACAAATGCTGGACCGCTTCGGACCCGGCCGCGTGCTGTTTCGCAACACGCGACAGAGTATTCAGGGATTTCCCACGCGTCATCGGCACTGCTATCCGCTGGGCACACCTGACCTGTATGCAGATATCCCCGAGGCGCTTCATCCAGAGACTGGCTTCGAGGAGCAGGACTGGATTGCAGGGGATCCTCGTGTCGCCTGGCTACAAGAGCAGCTAAGGGCGCTTCGACCTCAAAAAGTGCTGGTTATCTGCGCACACAAACAGACCGCCATCGCGCTAGAGCATTTTCTCCACCTGAAAGCGGGCATTCGATGCGCCGCCTTTCATGAAGACCTCAGTCTGATAGAGCGAGACCGCGCTGCGGCGTATTTTGCCGAGGACGCCAGTGGTGCTCAGGCACTGATCTGTTCTGAAATCGGCAGCGAGGGACGGAATTTTCAGTTTGCCCAACATCTCATCTGCTTTGATTTGCCACTGCATCCGGATTTACTAGAGCAGCGCATCGGCAGACTCGATCGAATTGGCCAGGGAAGCGACATTCACATCCATGTTCCTTACCTGCCGGGCACTGCTCAAGAAACACTTTTCAGGTGGCTCGATGAGGGGTTAAACGCGTTCAGCCAAACCTGCTCTGTCGGGCATCAGCTCCACACAGAATTTCTCGATCAACTCAGTGACGCGATGGCGAACGCTGGGGACCTTGACGCGCTACTGACCAGCACTCGCAACCGCCGGGACTCGCTGCTACAAGAAAGCGAGGCGGGACGAGATCGATTACTGGAACGTCACTCCCACAATATAGAAACGGGCGCCAACATCATTGCCGCCCTCGAGGAGCGTGAAAACGGCGAAGCGCTTCAGGCGTTTAGCGAACTGCTATTTGATCGACTTGGGCTTGAGCAGGAGTACCTAGACGAACATCTGTGGCTGGTCAGACCCACTGAAAACCTAGTGACCGGCCAACTACCGGGGCTCGATGAAGATGGCGTGACCGCGACCTACCATCGCCCTGTTGCACTGAGCCGCGACGAAGTCACTTTCCTGACGTGGGAGCATCCCATCATCATGGAGACCATGGCGGCTCTGCTGGGCAGTGATATTGGCAAGGCCAGTATCGGCACATTCAAACATCGAGGCGTGCCTGCGGGCACCGTCTTGCTGGAGTCCCTCCACCGCGTAGAGTGCTTGGCACCGCGCCATTTGGAGGCCGGGCAGTTCCTGAACCAGCAGCCATTGCGCATGTTGCTGACACAAACCGGCAACGAAGTGGGCGGCAAGCTGTCGTCCCCGTTTCTGGAGGAAGCCCTGAAAAGCGTCCCCAGCGCGACCAGTGCCACCGCACTCAATAAGCTAAAGCCTGTTCTGGAAGCCTTACTGCCCACCATCGAGCAACGCGCCAGCGCCGTCGTCGCAGAGCGTAGCAAAGAGGCACTCACGGCATCGGGTGCGTACTACGACAACGAGCTCAGTCGCCTGTCGCACCTAAGGTCTTTGAATCCGCTGATTCGAGAGGATGAGATTACTGATCTTAGAGACCAAAAATCAGCCTGCCACGCCGCCCTGTCACAGGCGAAGCCAGTACTCGAAGGTCTGCGGGTCTGTATCGCAGTGAACTAACCGCCGCCCTACGGCCGATACCAGATAGCAGAGGTGTAGGCCCGCTCCTGAATCGTATCTGGCCTGCGGGTATCCAGGTCCGGGTCACCGAGGGCCAACTTGTCTAGCAATGAATGCCGCGCCGTCGGGATTTGCAACACTCGCACGTAGTAAAACGCAGCTTGGCTGGGATCAAACTCGGGATCCTGCCAGGCAACACGCAGGCTCGCAGCGCCAATGCTGTTGGCGGTCAGGCCGGTCTGCAGGTCGACGCTCGATCCGATCGCAGCCAGAGACCCGTCCGCTTGTAAGCGGTCAGCGCCCGCCCACGCCACATCATAAACACGCTCTTCAGTATTGCCTGCCGCGTCGAGCCAACCCTTGACGACCTGAATACGGTCCAGATTGGCGCCTTTGGGGTCTGCCTGTGCCTCGATCAGTAGCGTAAAGCGATCACCCGCTGAGGAGCCGACGATTTCACCACCCATTGGCACCGCCATGTCGCTGACATTGTCAGGGAAACTGGGAACTTCCATCACTGACGCTGGCAAGTTCAGCCCGCCATAGGTTCTCACTCCGATCCGTGGACCGCTGGTGGCGTAAACCTCTCGACGTCGCAGCGCGGCGACAATCGCTTCCCGGGTGTTTTCAGTAGCCCAGACGGCAGCCAAGCCCGAGGCACTCATTCCCCAGCCAAACGTGCCTCGTGCATCGTCCGACCAACCGCCCGATTTTCGTGACGGTATCGAGTCAGTTGCCATCTTGCCGTGAAAGTTATCTTCCTCGGCGGAGGGCAATGCAGTATGTGCGTCGGTTGAGCCAATCACGCCAAACTGAAACGGATTAACGCCCACGGTAGCCTGCAGCGCGAGCCCGGTCTTCAGCGCGCTGCGAACATAGTCTCCGGCCTGCGGTTCGTAGTTGGTCCACTCGCGTTGAATGTAGTACGGATAAGTCTCGAAATCGGCAAAGGGATCATCGGGAGACAGCGCAGGATGTGTTTCTGAGTCACCTTTGATCTGTGTCACCTCGACCACCGGCTCCCAATACCGTCGAATCTCAGCATAGTCCTCACCGATTGCCTCGCCACGAATATCGCGAACGTCAAACATTGAGCCTTTAGAGATGTTCGAGTTATGCGGAATCGCTATGAAGTTACCGCCCGTTGCTGTGCTGGTTGCCTCCAACCAAGCCCAGAGATCGCTGGGATAGGAGCTGTCGTCGAAACCAAACGGCGCAAATGTCTGCGCTTGCGCAGCGTCAATATCAGCCATCACTATGCGATGCAGGTTGGCGCCGCCGGGGATCAGCGAATACTCCCAGCCAATCAGCGCGGTGAATTCCCCGGGCTGATTGTGCGCATCAGCCGTATCGGTAATCAGCTTCCAAGTGTCCACCTCTACCGTAGGTTGCCGAGGAATCAGACCGCTGACACGGTCTTCGTCCCACCCTGCCATTGCTGTCACCGCATCCTCAGCGGGCTCGGGCAGAATCGAAGTAAACAACTCACGACCCGTCTGTTCGTCGATCGCGTCCCTCAACAGATATTGTACAAACCGCGTCCAGAGCCGCTCTCTCCAAGTGAGCCCCTCGTCAATAACGGGGTTCAGATAGAGGCTGCGAATGACGCCAAGGTACTCCGCATGATCGGAGACCACCAGAAAATCGAGGGGCGTCCCGATCTGCACTCGCGCTTTGTGCCCCGGATGAACAACGGGCATGCCCTTCGCATAGCGGTAGGCCGTATCAGGCGTGGCCGTTAAGTTTCCATTCGTGAAGGCATCCGAGGAATAGGTGGAGTGAAGATGAGTATCTCCCCACAACACCTGTTTATCTTCGCCAACTGCCGACGCACTGAACCCCACCATGAGAAGTGTGAGGAGTGCCAAACTCCTCGGCACTTTTGACTGTAAGGGCAACAAAAATCGCGGGTAAAACCAAGATGGCATCGTATCCCCCCTGCCATTCTGTGTTGGCTGTGTTACTACCTAAAGGTACCTATTGCTGGCAAAAGCGCAACCGATGGTGACCAAATGTCCATGCCGCCAACACCGCCTCCGCGGCTCGCGCTTATTTACCCTTCCACTCAGGCTGTCGCTTCTGGAAGAATGCCTTGATAGCCTCTGTCGAGTCGTCGCTGCCAATGCAAAAAGCCTGCAGTGCCGCCTCTTTGGAGATGGTATCCGCCAAATTGTGGGAAGCACCAAATGCCAGCGCTTCCTTGGTGTACCGCAAGCCGAGCGGCGAGCGATTAGCGAGCTCCTGAGCAAAAGACATCGCGTGACCCGCGAAATCGTCGTCAGGTAGAACACGGTTGGCCAAGCCCCACTCGACCGCCTTCTCTGCACCGAGTTTTTCACCAAATGCCATCAGCTCGAACGCGCGCTTGGCGCCCACGAAGTTCGGCAATAGCCACGTAGCACCACCATCGGGAACCAAGCCGATACCGACAAAAGGCTGGAATAAATAACTGCTCTCGGCCATGACCATCAGGTCACAGGCCATGGCGTAGGAATAAGATATGCCGGCACAAGGGCCGTTTACCGCCGCAATCCATGGCTTGCGCGCGTGATGAATCGCCAGCACGCCGGGTTTGTATTCAGCGTTCAATTGATCTTCCACGCCCTCACCACCGTTAGGCATTGGCTCTGACGTGTCCGAGAGGTCCGCACCCGCCCCGAAGGCTCGACCCGCCCCCGTCAGTACCACTACCCAAACGTCGTTATCCGCGTTCACCTCCTGCGCTGCGCGCAGAAACTCTCTGCGTAACGTGCCGTTAAAGCTATTGAGTTTGTCGGGTCGGTTGAATGAAACCCGGGCAACCCGGCCCTCTCTCTCGATCAAGATCGTCTCGTAATCACTCATCTCTGTCTCCTTATTCCTGTGCGGCTTGTGCGGCGCCCGCATCCAACAGGGCCTGTATAGAAGCCTCACTCATACCCGCCCCCCGCAACACAGAGAGGGTGTCGGCCCCCAAAGATCGCGTGCCATGCTCAATGGTAGAGGGTGTTTTGCTGAAACGCGGCGCCGGGGACGGATGGGTTAGCCCTTCAACCTGCGCATAGACCGACCGCTCGCTGTTCGCAGCGTATGCCGGTGCCTCAACCATCGTCAGTACCGGTGCAAAGCAGGCATCACTGCCCGCCATCAACTCATCCCACTGGTCACGGGTTCTCGTTTTAAGCACTGCCGCCAATTTTTCTTTGAGTTGGGGCCACTGTGATGCGTCATGCTGATGCTCAAACTGCGGGTCGGTAATCTCTGCTCGGGCTAACAACTCAGCATAGAACTGCGGCTCAATGGCGCCAATGGCGACATATTTTCCGTCAGCGCACTCATAAGTATCGTAAAAGTGAGCGGCCCCATCGAGCAAATTCGCCTCACGCTCATCCGCATTCCAGGCGCCAATTTGTTGAAAGCCCTGCATCATCCACATCAGCTGAGCCGTGCCGTCGACCATGGCAACATCAACCACTTGACCCACACCCGATCTTGCGGCCTCGAGGAGTGCACCCAAAACGCCAGTCACCAGCAGCATGCCACCGCCGCCAAAGTCGCCCACCAGATTCAGTGGAACGACCGGTCGCTCGCCGCGGCGGCCAATAGCGTGCAGGGCTCCGGTAATGGCAATGTAATTGAGATCGTGCCCGGCGGCCTGCGACAGAGGCCCGCTCTGCCCCCAGCCCGTCATGCGTGCAAACACCAACTTGGGATTTTTTGCGAGACACACGTCGGGGCCAAAGCCCAGCTTTTCGCAGACGCCCGGTCGATAGGGATCAATCAACGCATCTGCTCGCTCGATAAGCGCCATTAATGTGTCTTTGCCCGCATCCTGCTTTAAATCGAGGACGACGGATTTCTTGTTGCGACCGCTAATCGGCTCGGCCACCTTAGGATCTGCCGCGCCCGGCCGCTCAATGCGGATCACCTCTGCCCCCATGTCGGCAAGCATCATGCCGCCCATCGGCGCAGGCCCAATGCCTGCCAATTCAATAACGGTGTAACCGGTTAACGCTCCCATTCCCGCTATTCCTCAAAAATTACGCTGGTTAAAGGGATCGTAATGATCGCCCAGACAATGGCGACCGATGATCAGCTTCATAATTTCGGAGCTACCGGCGTAAATGGTGGCAATTTTGGCGTCGGCGGACTGACGGCTGATCGGATACTCATCCATAAAGCCCGCGCCACCGTGTAGCTGCAGCCCCTCGTCGGCCACACGCTGCTGTAGCTCTGAGGTCTTGAGCTTTGCTGCCGCGGCGTCCTCGGCCGACAGCGTGCCCGCATTGAATGCCAGCGCCGCCTGATCGACGAAGCACTGAGTGATATCGAGCTCCGCGCGCAGTTCCGCCAGCTTAAACTGCGTGTTCTGCATCGCAGCAAGTGGCTTACCAAAGACCTCGCGCTCGCGCACAAAGTCGGCGGTAAGGTCCCAAGAAAGTTGTGCAGCGGCCAGATACCCCATTGCACCGAGCAAGCGCTCCTCGGCCAGGCCTTCCATTAGGTAGTAGAAACCCTTGTGCGCTTCTCCGAGAACGTTGCTCTTGGGTACCTTGATATCGTTGAAGAATAGCTCCGCGGTGTCTTGCGCCTTCAGACCCAGCTTGTTCAGGTTGCGGCCTCGCTCAAAGCCCTGCCAACCTGCCTCGACCAAAAACAAGGTCATGGCATGAGGATTGTTCTGCGGGTCCGTCTTGGCAGCGACCACCACGAGATCGCAATTTATGCCATTTGAAATGTAGGTCTTCTGACCGTTCAGCACCCAGTGATCTTCGTGCTCAACTGCTTGCGTACGCATTCCCGCCAAGTTGCTACCGGCGTCGGGCTCGGTCATCGCTACCGCGAGAATAATATCCCCGCTCACCGCACCGGGGATGTAACGGTGGATTTGTTCTTCGCTGCCAAAACGAGTGATGTAGGGCGCCACGATGCGACTGTGGAGCGAGCCAAACCAGTCACTGCAACGCGCATACGCCAGCTCCTCGATAATGACTTGCTCCCAGCGAATATCGTAGTCATCCATGCCACCAAAGCGCTCCTCAGGCCAAACCATGAGGAAGCCCTGTTCACCGGCTTTCTTGAAAATCTCTCGATCGACGACCCCCTGCTCGCGGAACCGCTCCATGTGAGGCACGACTTCTTCAGCGAGAAAACGTCGGTACGCCTCCCTGAACATAGTTTGCTCTTCTGTAAATTGCCTAGTGAGCATGACGCCCTCCTGCCCTATTTTGCTCGAGACCTCGACGCCCGTCAGGCCTCATGTAAAGTCATATTGGTTTCTGTAGAGGTAGCGGCTGTGCACCCCCGCCCAGTGACCAAACGCTTATCGTGAACGCATCATCCCCAGTCGGACCCTCACGACACATCGTGACGCGCCGACGCACCAGCGCCACGACAAAGACCGACCACCTGATCAGTTCAATCCGCAGAGGCCGGGTCCAGCACCTCTTTGAGCTCTCGCTTGAGGAACTTGCCGTTAGCATTGCGGGGCAACGGCTCGGAGAGAAACCAGACATACCGGGGCACCTTGAACGCCGCCAGCCGTGAGCCCATGTGCTCTCTAAGCCCGGCAGCGTCCAGCATGGCATCAGGCTTTAGATGCACCGCGACACCCACCTCCTCGCCTAGACGATCATCAGGCACCGCAAAGGCCACCGTCTCCAGAACGGCAGGATGGGTATACAGCGCGCCTTCCACCTCAGCACAGTAGATGTTTTCGCCGCCGCGCAAAATCATGTCCTTGGCGCGATCAACCAGATACAGAAAGCCGTCTTCATCAAAGTAGCCAATATCGCCGGTATGCAACCAACCATCGACAATGGTCTCCGCTGTCGCCTCCGGGCGGTTGAGGTACCCCTTGATTACAGGCGCGCCCTTCACCAGCAGCTCGCCGGCCTCTCCGACAGGCAATACTTCGCCCGCCTCATTGATGATTTTGCCCTCAAGCGTGGGCACAAGCGGGCCACAGCTTTGGGGCCGTGCGAGAAACAGATCCCCCGCGGTGTAGGTGCTGATTCCGCATACCTCAGTCATACCGTAACCCTGAGCGGGCTTGGCGCGCTGCGTGCTCTCGATCACTTTAGCCGGCAGATCGGGATGCATCGCCGCACCACCCCCACCCAATGAGTTCAAGCTCGAGGTGTCGTAGTCGGAGAAATTCGGGTGCGCCAGCAATTCACGCGTCATCATGGGCACCGCGCTCAGCGTGTTGACCTGCTCGCGCTCGATCAGCTTCAGCGCTTCCTCGGTATCCCACTTGTACATGAGCACCAGTTTGCCCCCGCTCAGTGTGGCGCCATGCATGACGCAGTTGTTCGCCGTCACATGGAACAGAGGTGTCGCCACCAGCGACGTCGCAGGCGGCGCAGAGACCGGTGCTTCAACCGCCTCACCGCGACCCAGCGCCTGAGTGGTCGCAAAGATCTGCCCCATCGCCGCCACATTCATGATGTTGTGCACGCACCCTCGATGGGTCAATTGCGCGCCCTTCGGCCTGCCTGTCGTGCCCGAGGTGTAAAATATGCAGGCATCGTCGTTGGGCTCGATCGGCGGCATGGGCAACTCGGCGGCGCCGGTGACCGTATCCGCCCACTGGATCGCCTCGACAGGTGGCGTCGGCTCACGCACTGCCACCACAGTCATATCGGCAAAGTCAGCGGCAATCTCGGAGAACACCGCCAATCGCTGATCGTCCGCGACCAGTATCTTGGGTTCGGAGTCATTGAGCGCATAGGCCATCTCGTCAGCAACCCACCACGCGTTCATGCCCACAACGACGCCGCCCACCGCAATCACACCCCAGTAGGCGAAAATCCACTCCGGGTAGTTGCGCAGCGCGATCGCCACGCGGTCTCCCGAGCCTACGCCTTGAGTCTGCAACCACGAAGCAAAATTCGCGACGATCTGTCCCGCCTCGGCAAAGGTCCAGCGCTCGTTGCCATAAACGATATATTCTTGGTCGGCATAACCTTGGCCGAGCATCCACAGATCTCGCATTGAGCCAGGAGCATGCTTGTACGCCTTGAGACTGTTTCCTCCCTGCTCGATCGTCGTCAGCTCAAGAAAAGCCTCCGGTGCCGTCACCATCGCTACGGCATGACGGTAGTGCTCCATAACCTGCTCGCTCATCCTGCATCGCCCCTTATTTTTGTTGATCGCGTGACTCGGTATTGAGTCAGGAAGCGACAGCAAGATACCCTAACAGCATCGTCACAACCAGCTTCCGCGGCACGCTTATTGGCAGGTATCATGCCAATAGTTGAAGGGCCATTCCAGCCTGCGCCCCGCTACGAAATCGAGGTTTTTCATGAGCACACAGGACTTAGCATTGACGCGACTGGAGCCTTGGCTTCGACAGCATGTCCCGGATTTCGAGGGGCCACTGGTCGCAGAAAAATTTGCAGGCGGTCAGTCGAATCCCACTTTTAAACTGACGACCGGCGATCGTCATTATGTCCTGCGCCGCAAACCGCCTGGCGAACTGCTTGCCTCAGCGCACGCGGTAGATCGTGAGTACCGGGTGTTAGACGCGTTGAGATCTACCGATGTCCCGGTCCCTGAAGCGGTCGCACTCTGCGAAGACGACGACATTATCGGGTCCATGTTTTATGTCATGGAGCATTTGGAGGGGCGTATTTTTTGGGACCCTGCTGTTCCCGAGGTCGACGTTCCCGAGCGAACCGCCATCTATGACGAAATGAACCGCGTGCTGGCTGCGCTCCACTCGGTTGACGTCAATGAAGTAGGACTGGCCGATTATGGCAAACCCGGCAACTACTACGCCCGGCAGATCGGTCGTTGGACCAAGCAATATCGAGCCTCGGAGACGGAAAACGTGCCCGACATGGAAGCACTGATTGAGTGGCTTCCCGCGCACATCCCAGAGGGTGAGGAGACCGTCGCGCTGGTCCACGGCGACTACCGGTTGGACAACATGATTTTCCACCCAACCGAGCCACGCATTATTGGCATTTTGGATTGGGAACTCTCAACGCTTGGCGACCCGCTAGCCGATTTGGCCTACCAGCTAATGGCCTGGCAGTTCCCCAGGGAAGGCGGCATTGCTGGACTCGAAGGGCTGGATCGCGCTGAACTTGGCCTGCCATCAGACGAGGCCTACATCGCCGCCTATTGTGAACGCACGGGTCGACAAGGAATTGATAATTGGCCGTTCTACATGGCCTTTTGCTTTTTCCGCATCGCGGCCATTTTGCAGGGCATCAAAAAGCGCGCTCAAATTGGCACGGCGTCTAGCGCAGAGGCCGATAGTCGCGCGATCATGGTTGGGCCGCTCGCGGCGCTAGGCGCAGCCTGCATACCCTAGCACTCAGGAAAAGCCCTTTGGAAAAAAGCGCCTGACAATCAGAGCCAGGTAATCAGCAGCGCCTATGCGGCGCTACTTTT
>JAYOUT010000009.1:15590-30889 GCA_038151055.1 Luminiphilus sp. | reverse complement strand
GCTACGCTTCGCCGCACTGCTGACGGGCCCAGCAGATCGGGCTTTGGATCGGCTGGCTCGCGTTGCATTTTTAGGAGTTCGGGCAGGCGTATCCGCCTTCAAGGCTCTTTTTTGAGCCGCCGTGGGAGGCGGACGCCTCCGCGAGCTCTTCGGTCGCCGGTACGTTCCCGGTGCAGGACGCAAGTCGCCATATTCGAACCGATGCAGAATCTCCTCAAGCGTTCTTGATATTTGAGTGCAGCGACGCACCGGCTCAATACGGCTGTAGGTAGCACGCTCCCCCTCTTTCACCAGCAAACGGAGCTCTTCCTCGTCGGGCTGACTGATCAGGTTGAGCGGATTCTGCAGTCGAAACTTCGGCACGATATTGATATCGCCCGTGTATTCTTGATCCAGTAACGCATGAACACCATGCATCATCATATTGAATTTAGGCCAGTTATCGCCGTACCTCTTCGCCACACCTCGATAAAAATTCAGCACTTCTCGCCCAATACCCATACCCAATGAGGTGGCGGCCTGCCTGAGCGGGCGCACTTTGTCGTCTCGAGGGAGAAACGCTCTGGCAATGGGGTTCACCATGCTGACAATGTAGTGATTGGTCGAAAATAGCCGTGACAGGCGCTTCGCTGGTAGGTCATCGGCGACCGATCCATCCACCCAGCGCCGCGCCGGTAGGTAGGGCTGCGGCTCACCTCGCTCGTTCTTGGCCTGCAGCATCACGGCAGGAAACACGCCCGGAATGGCACAAGACGCCATAGCGGCTGAGCGGAGATAAACGTTCGGCGATGACACTGCGTTTAATAACCGTGATCGCTGATGGGGCTCGGCGGGCGCAACCGTGATGCTCACCTGACGTCCCGTTTTCGCGTATGCCTCACCGAAGGTCAGGTCCGGAATCGTCGCCTCAATCAAGCGCTCGGTATCTTCGGCGGTGAAACGGCTCCCAACGCCCGTCAGCAACTGCCTGACGATGCCCTTGGTGTCAGCCCCTCCTGACTCCATCATGCCGATGAGATCCAGCTCTGCCATTTCCTCATCGGTATAGGCTGCGAGCGCTGCCGCGACGATGGAGCCTGCACTGGATCCCGATATCACTCGAGGCAGCAATCCATGACGCAGTAACTCCGTCACCACGCCGACGTGCAGGAAGCCCAGTACGCCGCCACCGCTCAACATCAATGCCGAGCGCCCGTAGCACACGTTACTGCGGTAGAAAAAGTCGAGTTTTTGCTGGGTGGGGATAACGTCGTCCGGAAGCTCGGCCAGCAGCCTGAGGGCGTCGTCAATTTCTTGAATATATTGCTCTATGAGCTTCTTGGTGCCCGACTTGGCCTGCCGGTAAAGCACGCTTTTACCCATGCCTCCCATATTGCCGTGGATACCCTCATTGAGCGCATACAACAGGCTGGACCAGTCTTTTTGCTTACGGAATTTGCGCAGTCGGTCAAGACGATAACGGATTTGCGCGTGATCGTAGAGATCTGAGGGCTCCTCCTGCCGCCACTCTGCCTGTCCCGTCAGCTCATCGTGAGCCGTCGCGGCCGACAGCCAGTCCTCATAGGACTGGGCCATATCCATGCCCTGCTCAAGTTGCCGCAGTTCAGACTTGATCGACAATAGCCACTCCTTATCTACCGCTCTTCGATGAGTGATTACGCTCGATCAAGCATAGAGGCTCAACCCACTGCGCGCCAGCTTGACAATGGAAAAAGCTACACCGCGTCGCGATACGCATCCTGTAGATGACGTTTGTAAAGCTTGCCATTGTCCATACGCGGCAGTTGCTCCAGAAAATCGACTTTTCTAGGCACCTTTACAGACGACAATCGCTCACGCATCCACTCAATCAGCTCCATCTCCGTCTCGGGTGACGCGTCAGTCCACTTCATTGGCTGCACGACGGCCATGACCTCTTCGCCAAACTCGGGATGCGGAATACCGAACACCGCCACATCGGCGACCTTGTCATGGGTAATCAACAAGCCCTCAATCTCCGCCGGATACACGTTGACGCCGCCCGTGATAATGGTGAAGTTCTTGCGGTCGGTCAGGTAAAGAAAACCCTCCTCGTCGAGGTAGCCCACATCCCCCATTGTGCTCCAGCCTTGCTCATTGAAGGCGTTTTTGGTTTTCTCCGGCTCATCAAAATATTCGAAAGGCCTGCTGTTGGCGAAGTACACATCGCCGACCTCGCCAGGGCCCAACACCTCGCCGTTTTCGCCGAGAATTCGCGGCTCACCAATGATCGCCTGGCCAACCGAACCCTTATGAGTCAACCAATTGGCAGAGTCAATAATGGTAAAGCCGTTCCCTTCACTACCGGAGTAGTACTCCACAATCACCGGGCCCCACCAGTCGATCATCGCTTCTTTGACATCAATGGGGCACGGCGCCGCCGCGTGGATGGCACACTTCATTGAGCTCAGGTCATATCGACTGCGCGCCTCCTCGGGCAGCTTCAGCATTCGTACGAACATGATCGGCACCCATTGGCTGTGTGTCGCCTTGTACTTCTCAATCAAAGCCAGAGACTGCTCGGGGTCAAAGTGCTCCATGATCAAAGAGGTGCCGCCTAGGCCCAAAACCATCAAGTTGTAGTGCAACGGCGCAGCGTGATAAAGCGGTGCCGGCGACAGGTAAATCGTCTCGACCCCGAAACCAAAAAACGCGCCCACGCTGCCTGACATCGGATGATCTGCGTGAATACTCTCTGCATGCGGGGCCCAATAAACGCCTTTGGGCTTTCCAGTGGTTCCCGATGAATACAACATCGGCGCACCCAGAAACTCGTCATCGATGGGCGTTTCGGGTAACGCCGCCAGCTGCTCGTCGAGCGCCTCAAAGCCTGCGATAGCTCCGCCCACAGAAAGACATCGATTCAACCCTGCAGACGCCGAAGCCGCCTGAGTCGCGACCTCTGCAAGACTGGCAGAGGCAATGAATAGTTTCGCCTTGCAATTGGTAATGATGTAGGCGGTTTCTTCCTGCTTGAGGTGCGTGCTAATGGGCGTAAAGATGACACCGGCGCGGTTTGCCGCCTGCGCCACCTGCAAAAACTCAGCGCAGTTCTTCATCATCATGGCAATGTGATCACCACGGTTGACCCCGGATGCGCGCAACAGGTGCGCTATTTGGTTCGACCTACGGTCCAACTCAGCATATGTGACGACTTCGCCCGAATTGGCCATG
This sequence comes from Luminiphilus sp., assembly GCA_038151055.1. Taxonomy (GTDB): domain Bacteria; phylum Pseudomonadota; class Gammaproteobacteria; order Pseudomonadales; family Halieaceae; genus Luminiphilus. The sequence continues at coordinate 27,697 of JAYOUT010000009.1, read as the reverse complement.
ATGTAAGCCGGTCGGTCCGGCGTCTCAGCGGCAAACGAAGAAAAATGCGGCATGGCGTCCCTCTGTTTTGAGCGTATTATTCCTATTCACTATACAAGTTCGGACACAAGATGGTAGCGGCAGCAACCATGAGCACCGGCGCAGAAATCAGGGCGCACTGTCGAACCAACGATTTCACCCGTCAGACCTCGGGTCTGGCACCCGGCTACGTGCAATGCAACGTCGTCATCTTGCCTGCCCAAGACGCGGAGCAGTTTGCCGCGTTCTGCGAGCTCAACCCCAAGCCCTGTCCGCTGTTGGCGACCAGCCGCCATCCGGGCGCGGCCGATCTGCCGGCACTCGGAGAAGACATCGATATTCGAACTGACTTGCCCCGATACCGAATTTGGGAAAACGGCCAATGCACGGGACAGCGCGATGACATCCTCGACCTGTGGCAGGATGATTGGGTGGCCTTTGCCTTGGGTTGTTCGTTCTCTTTTGAGGAGGCCCTCAGCAATGCCGGTATAGAAATCAGGAACGTGACTGAGGGCGTCAACGTGCCGATGTACCGCACTAACATCGAATGCCAACCTGCCGGCCCGTTCGAGGCAAAAATGGTCGTGAGCATGCGGCCCATGGCAGCCAGCGAGGCCATCACTGCGATTCAGATCTGCTCACGATACCCTTCTGTTCATGGCGCCCCCATTCATCTGGGTGATCCTGCGTTGATCGGGATTGCCGATTTGAACCAACCCGATTTTGGCGATCCGGTTAGCGTCCACGCCAACGAGATCCCGCTCTTTTGGGCCTGTGGCGTGACGCCGCAAGTCGCACTAGAGTCAGCAGAGCTGCCGCTTGCCATCACTCACGAACCCGGCCATATGTTAGTGACCGACTTAAAAAACGCCTCGCTGGAGGGTGACACACCATGGAACGCCTGACGCTAAATTGCGACATGGGAGAAGGTTTTGGCCCGTGGAGCATGAGTGACGACGCCAGCATCATGCCGCTGATTGATGCGGCCAACATCGCCTGCGGGGGTCATGCGGGCGATCCCAGCACCATGCGCCAATGTGTCGAGTTGGCACGGCGCCACAAAACGGAAATTGGTGCGCATGTCTCCTACCCGGATATGCAAGGCTTTGGGCGCCGGGCTATGGATATCAGTGGCCAGGCGCTAATTGACCTGATTCACTACCAACTTGGCGCGCTGGACGGTATCGCCAGAGCCCACAGCACGCGGGTGAGCTATGTAAAGCCTCATGGCGCGCTATACCACGCCATGCTGGATGACCCGGCGATCATGAATGACATTATGCGAGCCGTCTCCAGCTGGCACGCCGACCTCGAACTGGTCGTACTCGCCACCCCGAGAGACCGCAAAACCGTGCAACTGTCAGTCGAGCACGGACTCACCCTGCGCTACGAAGCATTTGCCGACCGCGGTTATACAAGTCGCGGCCTACTGTTAGGCCGAGACAAACCCGGCGCACTGCTTGATGCAGAGGAAGCCGCTAAACAGGCGGTGGCCATTTCGCAAAATAAGCTCAGGACCCCGCGCGGCAAACGCATACCGGTTAATGCCGACACGCTGTGCGTTCACAGTGACACGCCGGGCGCCGTCAAAATGATTCGCACGATCAGACAGGCACTGGACCGTTTGTAGCATGACCTGCTCTGTCGGTCCGGCGGGCGAGGCAGCGATGCGTCTCGCACTCGAAGCAGACCCCTCACCAGAGTTGACCCGCACATTGCTCGCCATTGAGAAGAGCGCCCGGCGCCACTTCAACGGCACCCTGACAGACAGCGTCATCGGCTACGCAACACTGACGCTTTTTTTTGAGCCGCTCCAGTTTCAACGCGACCGAGTTGAGGCATGGCTCCTTGAGCAAGTCGACCTCACAAAGTCAGACACGCACTATGATCCCTCGGCTGCCGTCATACTGCCCGTCCTCTATCATCCGAGCGTCGCCCCTGATCTTGAGTGGCTGGCGGACGAAAAAGGCCTGAGTATCGACGATGTCATTGCCTTGCACAGCGAGACCACCTATTTCGCCTATGCGACGGGCTTTGCGCCCGGATTTTGCTACCTCGGCACACTGCCACATCAGCTTGTGACGCCCCGTTTGGCCACCCCCCGAAATAAAGTGCCCGCGGGTTCGGTTGCCATTGCCGATTTACAGACGGCGGTTTATCCCTGCGAATCACCGGGTGGCTGGCGGCTGATTGGTCAGTGTCCTCAGCCACTGTTCGATCTCAACAACACCCCGGCAAACTTGCTGTCAGTCGGGGATACCGTTCGTTTTGAGCCTATGAGCGAGGCTGATTTTTACGCCATGGGCGGCGCAAGATGAGCGCGTTGAAAATTGGTCAGGCAGGGATTGCTACTAGCGTGCAAGACAGCGGACGAGCGGGCACATTACAACTGGGCATTCCCCCATCAGGCGCCATGGACCCCTATGCCCTGGTCAGTGGACAGTACCAACTCGGCCATACTCACGACGAGGCCGCCCTCGAAATGGCCTATGCCGACCTGATCGCAACATCCACCCATGACTGCCATATCGTCATCACGGGCGCTCCGGTGACATTGACTATTGATGATCAGGGCGTTGACCCGAGAACGATTCACGCTATCAACGCGGGTCAAACACTGCGGATCAGGGCGACCACAATGGGTATCTACAGTTACCTGCACATTTCCGGAGGTATCGCCACCGAGCCGGTATTCCAGTCCCGCAGCACTTCACCGCGCGAAGTGATCGGCGGCCTCGAGGGCCGATACCTGCGTGACGGTGACACCCTGCCCATCGGGCCAACTCAGAGTGCACCGGTCAGAGATGACCCCCTACTCGAGCTGTCCCCGCCAGGATCGACGCTCACACTGAGATTTGTGCCCGGATTTCAACACGACGACTTCTCTCCTACTGCCATAAGCGCACTGCTGGAGACAGAATTCTCGGTCACGCCCAGCGCTAACCGTATGGGTGTCAAACTCTCAGGGGGCGATTTGCATTCCGGCATAGAGAGCCTGCTCTCCGAGGCAACCTGCTATGGCGCCATTCAAGTACCGCCCGATGGCGCCCCGATTGTTCTACTCAACGACCGGCAGACGGTGGGCGGCTATCCCAAGCCAGGCGCTGTCATCAGCAGCGACTGCGCCCGGCTTGCTCAGGCGCGGCCGGGACAGAAGGTACGTTTTGTCAGCTGCAGCGCGGCAGAAGCAGATCGGATTCAATGGCTGGAGCGTCACTACGTGGAGACCCGACTCCAGTGAGCGAGCCTGATCGACTGACCGCCCCGGAGAAAATTGAGTCGCTGCTGGTCACCCATAATCATCGCGGCATGGCCACAGCGCGCACAAAAATGGAGCCCGGCTACCTGCTGCGCGCATCGCGCTTAATTCAGGCCTGCGCCGGCAGGGTCTATATCCTGACAGGGTTCCCGGTCGGGGATACCTTCGAGACTGATGGCCCGGCAGGCGCCATGTCCCTGTATCGACTGTGCGAGCGCCACGGCGGCAATCCGATGATCTTATCGGACCCCGCGGTAACCGCCGCTCTGGACGCCGATTTTCGTTGCCACACGCTGACCGATACTTCAGCTGCAGGCGCACGGCAGTCTGCCACGGCACTGTTCGAGCAAGCACCCCCTGCCCTCGTGATCAGCATTGAGCGGCCGGGCGCAGCCGAGGATGGTCGCTGCTACAACATGGCCGGAGACACGATATCCGCGCACAGCGCTTATTCTGAAGCCTACCTTGAACTCGCCAACTGCCCTACCATTGCTATCGGTGACGGGGGTAACGAGATAGGCATGGGCAACTTGATGGGCGTGCTGTCAGAATTCGATATTCACCCCGCCGTGAGCACCTGTGATGAGCTGGTTGTGGCAGATGTCTCAAACTGGGCGGCCTACGCACTATGTCTGATGACAGACTGGCTGCATGGCGCCTACTACCACCTGAAAGATGACGTGCAGGCAGACCTGGAGCACCTTGTGAGCCAGGGCGCCGTAGATGGGGTCACAGGGCAAGCCACCGCCACTGAGGACGGCTTTGCCGAGCAATCAGCGCAGCAGCTGATTCGCGATATAGACACAATCCTTGCGCAGGACAACGCGACATGACGATGGCTTATCTCAACGGCGCACTCACCCCCTTGTCCGAGGCGCGCATCTCACCGATGGATCGCGGCTTTCTGTTTGGTGACGGGGTCTATGAGGTCATACCCTGCTACGGAGGGCGGATGGTGGCACTGACCTATCACCTCGAGCGCCTGCAGCAATCCTTGGACGGCATTTCACTCTCCTCCCCCTATACCGAAGCAGAGCTGATCGGGTTGCTGGAGGAGCTCGTGCAGCAAAATGGGGCCGGCGACTTGGGCATCTATCTGCAAATCACCCGCGGCGTGGTCGCGCAGCGGCAGCATGCCTTCTCAAAAGAGTGCGAGCCGACCATCTTCGCCTATACCTTTCCGATTAAACCGCCCTCTGATGGTTCTGCTGACACCGCGGCTTGCTATCGCGCAGTGACACGGCAGGATCAGCGCTGGGGTCGATGTCACATCAAGTCAACGGCATTACTGGGTAACGTCTTACACATGATGGAAGCCGTAGACGAAGGTGCAGAGGAAGTCTTGCTCTTCAACGCCAGCGACGAGTTGACAGAGGCGGCGGCGTGCAACGTCTTCGTGGTGCTTGACGATGCCATCCTGACCCCCGAACTCGATCACCAGAAACTCCCCGGGGTCACTCGACGACAATGCCTTGAGCTACTGGCGGCGCACACCGACTGGTCCATACAAGTGCGCTCGGTGAGCAAACAGGAAGTACTTGCCGCAGATGAAATCTGGCTCAGCTCTTCCACCAAAGAATTAGCGCCGGTCATCAGCTTAGACGGCCAGCCTGTGGGCGACGGCAAGCCGGGCCCTCGTTGGTCTGCCGCGCAGCAGCTCTTCCACCAACATCGCTTCGACACTGCTTGATGTCTCGCTCAACGCGGCTTGATATCGATCTCGGCGCGATCAGCGCGAACATCGCCGTGCTGCGAGAGATCAACGTTGCACAGAAACTAATGGCTGTCGTGAAAGCGAATGCGTATGGGCATGGGGCCGTTGCCGTATCGCGTCACATCGAATCACAGGTAGACGCATTGGCGGTCGCCTTTACCGAAGAAGCGGTCACACTGCGTGAAGCCGGCGTTGCGGCGCCCATCTTGGTATTGGAAGGGCCCCACGCCGCCAGCGACATCGCTTTAGCAGCCAAGCTCGATCTGTGGCCAGCGATTCATCAACCTCACCAAGTTGAATGGTGTCAGACGCACATTGCGGACCTCGCGAACATCTGGATCAAAGTCGACACCGGCATGCACCGGCTTGGCTTTGAACCCGCAGAGCTGGATACCGTCAAAAACCGGCTCAGCCACGCTGGCGCAACAGACCTCACCCTCATGTCGCATCTTGCGGCGGCCGAGCACCCCGACAACGCGCTGACCGCTTCGCAGACTCGCAGCTGGAGCGATCTGGCGCAAAGATGGGAGGGTCAAACCAGCCTGAATAATTCGGCAGCAACACGGTCAGCCGCGGGTTATCGAAGCGATTGGTCCCGTGTGGGTTACGCGCTGTACGGCGGTCAAATCGAGGGCATGCCCGCCGACGACCGACTTCAACCCGCAATGCGCTTGACCAGTGCTGTCATAGCGACACGGCAGGTCGCAGCCGGTGACTCCGTGGGCTATGGCGGTCGCTGGGTAGCACAGCGCGACAGCCTCATCGCCACAGTGCCGGTCGGCTACGGAGACGGTTACCCCTGGGGTGCCGCCGATGGCACCCCGGTAAGCGTTGCCGGGCAGCTCGCGCCACTGGCTGGGCGCGTCTCCATGGACATGATCACGGTAGATGTCACCGACTGTACCGATATCCAAATCGGATCACTGGTCGTGCTGTGGGGCGACGAACCACACATAGACGAGGTCGCTCGTCACTGTGGGACCATTGGTTATGAACTGATGACGCGGCTGACCCGCCGTCCACCGGTAAGGTACCTGAACGCATGACCACCACTCGCCACATCAGGTCAGGACTGGACACCTAACGCATGCCCGACACACTCACCTCCCCCGAGGACCTGCTGGCCGCCATTGACCTCGGCAGCAATTCGTTTCATCTCATTATTGCCAAGCCCGAGTTCGGCGAGCTTCGGCCCGTCCACGCGCTAGCCGAGAAAGTCCAGCTAGGAGAAACCTCCGGCGCCGCCATGCTCACCGCTGGCGCCATTTCACGAGGACTGGCTTGTCTTGAGCGGTTTAAGCAACTCATCGACAGCACGACACCAGTCAAAATCCGGGTCGTCGGTACTAACGCGCTCCGTCGAGCCAAGAACCGACAAGATTTTATTGAGCCAGCTGAACAAATTCTGGGCGCGCCGATCGATGTGATCTACGGTCGCGAAGAGGCTCGGCTTATCTACCTTGGCGTGGCCCACACCCTTTCTGACGACGAGGACACACGACTGGTCGTGGATATTGGCGGGGGCAGCACAGAATTCATTTTAGGGCAGCGATTCGAGCCGATACGCCTAGAGAGTCTGCAAATGGGATGTGTCTCCTTTGGCGAGGCGTTCTTCCCTGATGGCAGGATCACCAAGGAGCGGTTTGAGGCGGCGTATCATCGCGCGCGCATCGAAGTTTCCCATATCAAGCGGAATTACCATCAGGAACTATGGACAGAGGCTGTCGGCTCATCGGGCACGCTGCGCGCCATTGAGACGCTCATCACCACCGCTGGTTGGCGTGAAGACGGCATCGACAGGGAGTCCCTCACACGTCTTCGCGAGCAACTGCTGGCTTTCAAGCATATCGAAGATATCGATCTGGCCGGCCTGAGTGAAACACGAAAAGGGGTCGTCACCGCCGGTCTTGCAATCACCACGGGCATTTTTGATGGCCTGCAAATCTCTCTCATGCGGACCTCAGCAGGCGCGCTGCGCGAGGGCGTGATTTATGACCTGCTGGGCAGGTTCAGCCATGAGGATGTCCGCAATCGCAGTATCTCAGCGATGCAGCTTCGCTACTCTGTGGATCAGCGCGTTGCAGAGCTAGTGACCCAGCGCGTTGCCGTGCTTGCTGAGGCAACCAGAGAGCAATGGGGCCTGCAGGTCGACGACATTGAATTATTGAAATGGGCGGGAGCACTGCACGAAATTGGTGTAGCGGTCTCACAGAAAAACTACTCCCAGCACTCCGCCTACCTGGTACTCAATACCGATTTGCCAGGGTTTGCCCAGCAAGATCAGGAGGTGATGGCGACGCTCATCACGGGCCTCAAAGGCAAACCAAGATCCGAGCTGCTGGAGGGCATCGCAAAAAGAAAGCGCCGCAGCGTGGCGAGAATGATGGTGCTACTCAGGCTTGCTGTCATGCTCAAGCACGTTGAGGCGCTGGAAGAAATACCCGACCTCAGTGTTTCAGCGGACGATGACTCGCTCACACTGGCCTTCCCTCAGAGCTGGGGCGACGACCACCCTCTCACGGTCTGGGAAATCGAACAGGGCGCTGCCGCAATGGAAAAACTCGGCGTCACCGTGCTGTTAAAAGCCATTTGAGCTGACGACTTCACAACTCGCCCACCCCTGATAACAATCAGCGATTCGCCCAATGAGTCAACAGTGCTGTCAGAGGTCGTAGCCACGCTCATCGTGGAGAACGATATCGAGGCCAGCAGTTTCATCCTCTTGATCCACCCGTAACGAGACCATCGCATCGACGATGCGAAGCAATACCCAGCTGACAATCGCGGTGTAAACAAAAGTCGAGACAATGCCTGTCAGCTGGATACCGAGCTGACCCGCAATACCCTCGACACCGTCAGAAAATCCGTTCCCGCTGAACAACCCGAGCGAGGGCGAGCAAAAAATGCCGGCCATCAATAGGCCTAACATGCCGCCAACGCCGTGCACCGGAAAGACATCAAGACTGTCATCAATACCGAGACGGTTTTTCAGCGTGATGGTGGCGAAGTAACACACAACACCGGCTGACAGGCCAATCACCACTGCGCCCGCGGGCCCGACTGACCCCGATGCGGGTGTGATCGTACCCAGTCCTGCGACCATACCTGTGACAATTCCGAGTACGGACGGCTTGCCGTGACGCAACCACTCCATCGTCATCCAGGCCAGAGAACCGCAGGCAGCTGAGAGGTGCGTCACCAGCATGGCCATCGCGGCGCTGCTGTCAGCTGCCACAGCGGAGCCTGCGTTAAAACCGAACCAGCCAACCCACAGCATCCCAGCGCCCGTGACCGTCATGGTGAGATTGTGGGGAGGCATCGCCGTCTGGCCAAATCCACGTCGACCACCCAAAGACATGGCAGCCACCAACGCCGCTACACCTGCCGTGATATGCACGACCGCGCCGCCGGCAAAGTCTTGTAATCCCATATTGCCGAGCCAACCGCCACCCCAAACCCAATGACAGATCGGTGCATAGACGAGGATCAACCACAGCGAACTGAAAATCAGCATGGCAGAAAAGCGCATGCGCTCGGCGAAACCACCCACAATCAATGCCGGCGTAATAACGGCAAAAGTGAGTTGAAACATGACGAATAGGGTCTCGGGGATAGATCCGCTGACACTGTCCATGGTCACTTTTGCGAGGAACAGATTGCCAAGATCACCGATCCAAGGCCCCTGCTCCACACCGGCAGACCCGAACGCCAAGGTATACCCGACGACAAACCACAGCACCGACATCAGTGCTGTCAGCGCAAAGCACTGCATGAGTACAGACAGCACATTTTTGACCCGTACGAGTCCGGCATAGAACAGAGACAATCCCGGGATCGTCATAAACAACACCAGTGCCGTCGACGTGAGCATCCAAGCGGTATCCGCACCCGACAACGTTTCGGCCATCGCGGGCGAACTGACGCACGCGAGAGAAATAAGAGCACATAGGGGTCGGCTGGGTAATCCAGTCATAGGAAGGCGTCCTTGGGGATTGAGTGGAGGCCGCAGTGTGCCACAGCGTGGCGTGTAACCCAAAATCATGACTCTGTTTGCAGATGGCATAGGCGATTGAGAATGTCTGCGGTGCCGATTATTCTCCGCGCTCAGATCTTTGGTCACGGTGTCATCATGCGCTCACTGTTCTGCGGTGTTTTATTCCTTGTCTGCTGCGCGTCTGCCTCGCTATCGGTCGCCAACCCCCGAAACCTGATTTTGATCGTAGGCGATGGTTTCGACGATCAACACGTCACCATGGGCCGCAACTATCTATCGGGCATGCAGGGTGAGTTGGTACTGGACACCCTTCCGTATCGCGCATCGGTGCAAGTCGAAACCATTTCAGATGAGGGCCAGCCTCTCTACGTCGCAGACTCGGCCAATACCGCAACATCACTGGCAACAGGTGGCGTCACCAACATCGGCAGAATCGCGACCGACACTGACGATAATGATTTGCCCACCATCGGCGAGCGCGCCATCGCCGGCGGTTACCGGGTGGGACTGGTCACCACATCGTCGCTGACCGATGCCACGCCTGCCGCCTTTCTCACACACGTATCGGCGCGAAGCTGTGAGGGCCCTGAAGAGGTTCTGGGCAGCACCTACTATGGCATACCCCAGCCAGCCTGCCCGGCGGATGCGCGCGATAACGGAGGCCCGGGGTCAATTATTGAGCAACTGGTCACCAGCGGTGCGCACGTGCTGCTCGGCGGCGGCAGCGACTATGTGCAACAGCTCACAATCGATGGCGAATCGGTGGAGGACGCTGCGCGCCGGGCGGGCTTCGTCGTTGTCGATCGCGATACCAACCTCGATAGTTTGGTCACTGATAAACCTATTCTTGGCACCTTTGATGGCGGCACGTTGGAGGTCAGATGGCGTGGCGCCGGCGGCCGCATTGCCGAGCCAACAGAGACCTCCTGGCTAAACGCGCTATCTGATTATCTCGGTGAAGCGACCGAGCCCGAGCCAATGGTATGCGAGCCCAATCCCGATTACGGCAACACACCCTCACTCGCGAGTATGAGCGGCGCGGCTCTGCGGCATTTGTCCCGCGAGAATGACATCGGATTTTTCTTGATGATTGAGTCTGCCTCTATCGACAAGCAATCCCACAAACGGAATCCCTGTGGGTCGATAGGAGAAATTCAGCAGCTTGAGGAAACGTTGTCCCTCGCGATGGCCTTTGCAGAGACGCATCCTGACACGGCTATCATCGTGACCGCAGATCATGCTCAAGCGGCCCAAATCCTGCCAGAGCCCACGCTGTACTCGAAATACCCGATCCCGATCTACTCTCCGGGCTTGACCGCAAGAGTGCACACCCCGGAGGGCGGTACGATGAGGATTAATTACGCGACGAATAACGGTTTCAGCGAGGAACATACGGGCGCCAACGTGCCGCTTTTTGCCAACACCGTGGCGGCGCCGCACCTCAAACCCTTCATGCGGCAGCGGGAGGTGCACGACGCCATGAGTCACTTCCTGTTCGGGGGTGTGGATCCTTAATGCACGCGCTTTGCAGTCTAGATGATCGCGGCACGGTTCGCCCGCGGTGCTCTTCAGAGGCCCGCGGTGCTTCAGAGATTGACCCAGGTGTTGAGGGCCCGCAGCCGGAACTCGATGCCGTCGACCTTGAGCACCACGCTGTCAACCAGAATATCGACCACTCGAATCGTCGCAACCCGCTGACCCACTCGGAGCTGTTGACCGTTGAGCGTCACTCGGGATTCTCCATTGGATGAATAGTCATGGTCGCTATACACAATCGTCGGTATCCGATCTTTCTGTTGCTGGGAGAGATTCTCCAATAGCACCGCCGGGTGCGGCACCAAAACTGACTCACCCAGCTCGCGTGCCGCCGCTTCCATCGCTCGGGCGAGATCAATCGGGGGCGCCAGCGATGTTGGCTCGACCATCTGATCGACAGCCGCCGGTTCACTCGATTCAGCAACCGGCGCGTTTGGGGCTGACGCCACCACATCGCCGTTGGCCTGCGATTGGGCGTCCAACCACATCTGCTCATGCAATTGAGCAATGCGCTCCTGACTTTTTGCCGCAGGCGAGTCAGTCTCGGTGATAGCGCTCTTCGATCCGGGCTCGCCTTCGTCCATGTGGACAGATTCAGAGCTCTCGCGAGGCACCCCTTGATCAGATCCCGGCGGCAGCGCCACCTCCTGTACGGCTGCAATGTCAGTCGACGCAAAGGACGGGGGCGCTGTTTCCGGTGAGCTGCTATCCGGCTTGGAGAGGCTTGTCGCGACGACTGCTTCTGAAGGCTCAACCTCCGAGACGGGCGTTTTCAGCGCGGCACCGTCACCCCCATTGAACACAGCGACGACAGCGCCGCCCAGGATGCACCCCGCCACCAAGATCAACACGCCACGCCCAGCCAGAGCGGGTTTATCCTCGCTCGACGACACTGGTGTTGCGCCGCCCTGGGGCGGCTGCAGCTCATCGCCCCCTTCAGCGCGTTTTAATGCGTCAAGAATCAGGGACACGGACGGCCCTCCGATAGCGCCATGGCTCGCTGGGTCGCGGCGGGCAAAGACAAGCTGTCGCCTAAGCGGTCACTGAGTGCCAGTAACGTTCTCACACCAATGACACCATCAACCTCCAAGCCTACCTCAGCTTGAAATGCCCTCACCCGCTCGACCAGAGCCTCGGTATAAGCCGCCAGAGGGGGCGCAGGCACACCGTCTAACCGGGCAAAAGCAGCGACCACTTGGGTAACGATCGGCCCGGTAGCGCCTTCGGTCAGAGGCCCCGTCCAACCTTCGGGCGGACGCCAGAGATATCGCGAACCGCCACGCCACGCCGTGGTGAGCTCAGCCAGCGGCACGGTGCAGATCGCCGTTCCTGTCCACAGCAGAGCGCCGTTATCAGTGATGTCCAACAGCACCGTTGCGCCTGCAAAGCCATCGGCACGCCGCAAAGGAAGCATGGCGGGGCGATTGATCGCGAGCACGGCATCCCAAACCTCGGCATCGGTTTTCTCGCATCGAAGTCCCTGGGCCACTGCGGCCACACACAAGTCCCCCGCCAACCGAGCCTCATCCCACAACGCCCACATCGCCGCGCTGGCATCCGTTGCCCGCAGATTCCAGATGCCCTCG
>JAYOUT010000009.1:4767-15490 GCA_038151055.1 Luminiphilus sp. | reverse complement strand
CGCACCAAGCGAGCAGACACCGTCTCATCTTGCCGACCATACGCGCCCAACATCGCGCGATCGCACAGCAAATTCACCAGTCGCGGCACACCGCCACTCAATTGATAAACCTCGCGCACCGCGGAGGGCGAAAAAATCTCGCGGCCGCTACCAAGCCCTGCAATCTCCAGCCGGTGCTGAATATACGTTCTTGTCTCGTCTGCACTCAGTGGGGTCAGGTCAAAGCGCGCCGTGATGCGTTGATTCAGCTGACGCAGCTCAGGGCGCGCCAGCATCGCCGCAAGCTCCGGCTGACCGGTCAAAATAATTTGCAAAAGCTTTTTTTCATCTGTTTCGAGGTTGGTGAGCAGTCGAATCTGTTCAAGGACCGTGAAGTCGAGATGCTGCGCCTCGTCAATCATCAACACAGTGCGTCGATTGGCCTGATGATTGCGCAACAAAAATTGATGCAGTGCGTCAGTCAATACCTTCAGGCTATCTGTGCCCTGCGGGTAATCGATGTCGAACTCATCGCAGACCGTCGCCAATAGCTCAATAGCACTCAACGCCGGGTTCAGGACGATGGCGATATCAGTTTGCTCGGGCAACTGTTCGAGCAAGCACCGATTCAGAGTCGTTTTGCCAGTCCCGACTTCGCCGGTCAGCAGAATAAATCCGCCGCCACTGCCCACCCCGTACAACAGGTGTGCGAGCGCATCCCGATGCCGGGAACTCATAAACAGATAGCGAGGATTGACCGCAATGGAAAATGGCTGCTCGGCCAATCCGAAGTACTGCTGATACATGGATCTTGATCCAGATGACCTTTGCGACATTGCGCCGAGAATTTTTGGCATATACCATGCCAAAACTTGCAACGGCGCTCTCGACATTATGCGTGTTGGTCGCATCCCTGCACAGACCATTGATAATTTGAATACCGAACTTTAGAGCGTCGCACTTGCTCGGCCTACACAGGCGGCATTAGCGTCGATACAGAGAACTTAGCTTTTCAGGAGACTTTCCATGGCCTTGCCACCCGCGTTACAGAACAGGCTTCGACTGCCCGTCGTCGGCTCACCGCTCTTCATTATTTCCAACCCAGACTTGGTCATTGCGCAGTGCAAAGCCGGCATCGTGGGGTCCTTCCCCGCACTCAACGCAAGGCCCGAACCCGTCCTAGAAGAGTGGCTCGAGCGGATTACCTCTGAACTGGCGGAATACGATGCCGCGCACCCGGACGCGCCCTCTGCCCCATTCGCGGTCAACCAAATCGTCCACGGGTCCAATGCCCGCTTAAAACACGACATGGACATGTGCGTGAAGTACGAAGTCCCCATTGTCATTACTTCGCTGGGCGCTAAAGAGTGGGTCAACGAGATGGTGCACAGCTACGGTGGCATCGTGTTGCACGACATCATCAATAATCGATTCGCCAAAAAAGCCATCGAAAAAGGCGCCGACGGGCTCATCGCAGTCGCGGCAGGCGCAGGCGGTCACGCCGGCACCACCTCCCCCATGGCGCTGATTCAGGAAATTCGCGAGTGGTTTGACGGACCTCTGCTACTGTCGGGCGCTATCGCAACCGGCGATGCCGTCCTCGCCTCTCAGGCAATGGGCGCCGACCTCGCTTACATCGGCTCTGCCTTCATTGCCACCGAAGAGGCTGACGCGGAACAAGCCTACAAGCAAGCGATCGTGGATTACGGCGCCGACGACATCGTATACAGCAGCCTGTTCACCGGCGTCAGCGGTAACTACTTGAAGCCCTCGATTGAAGCGGCCGGTCTTGATCCCAATAATTTGCCAGAAAGCGACCCAAGCAAAATGGATTTTGGCTCAGGAGGCAACACAGACGCCAAGGCGTGGAAAAATATTTGGGGTTGCGGACAAGGGATTGGTGCGGTTAAACAGTTGGGCACGACGGCCGAATATGTTGCCAAGTTAACCACCGAGTATCAGCAAGCCAAAGACAGGATCAACGCCCTATGACTGACCGCAACAAGATTCCACGCAGCGCCGACGACGACTACAGCGCAGAGATTGTCGCAGAGCGCCAGCGTTTCATCGAAGAGCAAACCGGGGCGTCTCTGGACCACACCAAACAGTTCTCGTTCGACCCTCATGAAATGGAGAGCAACATTGAGAATTTCTGGGGCGTCGCACAAATCCCCATTGGTGTAGCGGGCCCGCTACTGGTTAACGGCGAGCACGCCCAGGGTGAATTCTATGTGCCCATGGCCACGGTCGAAGGCACGATGCTGGCCTCATACAACCGCGGCATGAAAGTGATCCGCGAATGCGGCGGCGTGCTCACAACCGTGTCTGAGGAATCCATGCAGCGCTCGCCGGTGTTTATTTTCCGCAATGCACGGCAGGCCCGAGACTTCCAACTGTGGCTCAAAGACAACTTTGAGGCCATCAAAGCCAAGGCCGAAACATCGACATCAGTGGGCAAGCTCCACGACATTGAGAGCTACCACGCCCATAGCATGGTTTTCACGCGATTCGATTATTCGACCGGTGATGCCGCAGGCCAGAATATGGTGAGTCGGGCGACCTTCATTGCCTGCGAATGGATCAACGAACAGCGGCCGGAAATGCTGCACTACATGCTTTCAGGCAACTTTGACACGGAAAAGAAAACCTCCTCGGTCAATTTACTCAAAACCCGAGGCAAGCGCGTCACGGCAGAAATCACGGTGCCGCGCGAAATCCTGATGAAACACCTTCGTGTGGCGCCCGAGCAAATTGCCTACGGTCAACAGATCTCAACGCTCTCAGCGATCCTTACCAACTCATCTAATAATGCTAACCACCCTGCGAATGCGCTTGCCGCGTTATATCTGGCTACGGGGCAGGACGTGGCAAACATTGGTGAATCAAATCAATGTACGACCTACCAGCGGGCGACGAGCAAAGGTGATTTCTATTTCTCAATCACACTGCCAGCGGTGATCATGGCGACCTATGGCGGCGGCACCGCCCTGCCGACACAGCGAGAATGCCTGCGGATGCTGGGCTGCGAAGGCAAAGGAAAGGCCTTAAAACTCTGTGAAATCGCTGCGGCGCTGGTGGTCGCGGGTGAGCTGTCGCTCTCGGGCGCCGCGCGTGTAGATAAAAAGACTCGCACCAACGAGTGGGTCGATGCGCACGAGCGGCTGGGACGCAACCGTTGAGCGACTGGAACACCTCAATGCCTTTGCTAAAGGCACTGCGAACGGGCTACGCATCTGTTGGCAGATTGGCTTATGCCCTGCTCACAGTGGTTGCGCTCTTCAGCTCACCGGCAGGAGCAGAGCGTGGCTCCCACATCATTCTCGATGAGCCGCTGCCGCAACCCGACTGGACGCTGCCGCTGATCGCGAATGGCGAGGGATCGGTGTCAGATAGCTCCTTTTTGGGGCGCGTCACCTATGTGGATTTCTGGGCGAGTTGGTGTGGTCCTTGCCGCTTGTCACTGCCCGCGCTGAACCGACTCGATAAAGAGTTTGCGGCAGAAGATTTTCAGGTGGTCGCGATCAGCGTCGACTACGTGGATCAAGATGCGCTGGACTTTTTAGACCGATATCCCGTGGATTATCCCGTCGCCATCGATACTTCTGGCGATTCCGGGCGGGCCTTCGCCGTGGCGGGCATGCCCTCAGGCTATCTGATTGGGCGCGATGGCTTGATTCGTGCCGTTCACGTGGGCTTTCGCAAAGGCGACGAGGACGTACTCCGCGAGCAGATTGCAGCGCTTATCGCTGAATCCTGAGAGGATCAAGCAGGCTATCTTCTCTGCGTCTGATAGGGCATCCGCTCAGCCCCCCCGCTCGTACTCACCGTATGAGCGATCCAGACACCCTTTATTACGACGGTAGTTGCCCTCTGTGCCAGCGGGAGATGTCACACCTCGCACGACTCAAGTCTGACGAGCTTGTCCTGCAAGACATTCACGAGCTGAGCGCCACCGAGGATTTACCGACCAAAAGCGCCCTGCTGCAGTCTCTGCATCTGCGCAGAGGGGACCAGTGGGTGACAGGGCTTGATGCCAACATTGCGGCGTGGCAATACACGCGGATTGGCCTGCTGTGGCGATGGCTTTCCTGGCCCATTATCAAGCCCGTTGCCGACTGGTGTTACCGCGTCTGGGCGATCAAGCGCTATGCCAAGCGATACCCGACCAGCCAAGCGGACGATAGCCATTCGTGAGCACCATCAGTCTGACGGGGGAGGATCTCGCGGAGCTGAGTAGCGAGCGGCGCGCGCTACTCATTAATAGCTTGCCCGGCTACAAGCCCGCCATGTTAGTGGGCACAGCAAGCCCTGACGGAGACACCAATCTCGCCATCATCAGCTCGCACTTTCACTTGGGATCTCGTCCGCCACTATTGGCGATGATTCTTCGCCCTGATACCGGCAACAGCGAGCGCCACACGCTGCGCAACATTCTGGACACCGAACACTGGACGCTAAACGGTTTTACCTTGGCTCAGGCAGCCAAAGCACACCACACTTCCGCTTCATTCCCCAGATCTGTCTCAGAATTTGGCGCCTGCGGCTTCCGTGAAAGCTGGCGCCCCCCCTTCAGGGCGCCGTTTGTTGAGTCAGCGCCGCTTGCGGCAGGTTGCCTGCTGCGGGAGCACCAGCCCCTGCCCATCAACGGTACGCATCTGATTATTGGCGAGGTGGTGCACTTGGATTTTCTCGAGGACGCACAGCGCCCAGACGGCGCACTCGCTCTAGACCAGATGTCGCTAGCCGCCGTGTCTGGACTGGATACCTACACCGCACCGGGTGCAGGCGTGTCATATCCGCCTGCCAGCGTCGATTCAAAACCACAGCCGCACTGAAGCTCGTGTTGAGCAGACAGATCCGCTAGGCTACGGCACCGCTTCGAGCTCTCTCCTCGCCAGCTATGGAACTGCAGTCTCCCACTCTCTAAGACCAAGGTAACCGTCACCAATGAATTCACCCAAGTTATTCGCCTCCCTGCTCATGATTGCGACGCTAGGGGTTGGCGCGCCCGGTCTGACCAAAGAGGTGCCTGAGCGGGATGACATCGCATCGCAGTACAAATGGGATCTCACTGACATGTATGCCGACGCTGCCGCATGGGACGCGGATCGCGAGCGATTTCTGGAAAGCCTGTCCACACTGTCTGCCCACCGCGGACATCTGGGAGACAGCGGCGCGCGCTTGTTGCAGGCAATTGAAAGCATTCAGGCTGTTGAGACCATCATTGCCAACCTATATGTCTACGCCGGCCTCAAAAGCTATGAGGACACCCGCATCTCCGAGAATGCAGCACGCTTTTCTGAGGCGCAGGGACTTTACTCCCAGTACCAACAAGCACTGTCCTACTTCACTCCGGAACTTCTGGCGATACCTGAGCCGACACTGACTCAGTTCATTGAGAGCACTCCGGGGCTCGAGATCTATGCGCACTATCTCGACGAAACGGCCCGCATGCGTCCCTACACGCTGTCCGAGGCGGAAGAAAAGTTGCTTGCCATGGCATCAGACCCCCTCGATAAATTTGACAGCGTTTTCACCGCCATCGACAGCTCTGACCTGTCCTTTGGCACCATGATCGACGAATCAGGAGAAGAGATCGAGCTAACCAACAGCCGCTACGGCGCTTTCCTGCACTCCACCGATCGGCGCGTCAGAGAGGATGCCTGGAAAGGCCTGTTTCAGGCCTACAAGACGCTCAACCACACGCTCGCAGCCAACTATGAAGGCCATG
Organism: Luminiphilus sp.; assembly: GCA_038151055.1. Classification (GTDB taxonomy): domain Bacteria; phylum Pseudomonadota; class Gammaproteobacteria; order Pseudomonadales; family Halieaceae; genus Luminiphilus. The sequence goes on along the minus strand of JAYOUT010000009.1, from coordinate 9,780 downwards.
TCAAAAGTCGGGTATTTTTCGCGCGCGCGCGCGGCTTTGACTCTCGACTGGCGCATGCAACCTACAGCAACGCAATCCCTATCGAGGTGTTCAATAATCTGGTGAAGACGGCCCGCGACGGAAGCGCGCCGCTGCAGCGTTACTTAAAACTCAGAGAAAAAGCCCTCGGAGTAGAACGACTGGAAATTTGGGACATGTACGCTCCGATCGTGCCGCCCACGATCAAAGACGTCAGTTTCGAAGAAGCGCAGCAAATTGTTGCAGACGCGCTGACTCCTCTGGGTGAGGAATACCTCAGCGTTTACTGGAAGGGCTTTGAGGAAGGCTGGGTCGACGCCATGGCCAACCGCGGCAAACGTGGCGGCGCCTACAGTTGGGGCACTTACACCTCAAAGCCCTACCTCTCGATGAACTTCGAGGGCACGCTCAGCAATGTCTCCACATTGGCTCACGAGTATGGGCACTCGATACACAGCTACCTGACCCGAAACACGCAGCCACAGGTGTATGGAGACTATCGGACCTTCATTGCCGAAATCGCATCGATGACCAATGAAGCCATCCTGATGCAGAAGATGCTGTCCGAAGCCTCATCAGCCGACGAGCGAGCGTACCTATTGAGCTCTTACCTCGATGAATTCCGCGGCGGATTTTACCGGCAGGCCTCCTTTGCCGACTTTGAGGCGAGAGCTCATGCCAAAGTTGAGGCGGGCCAAGCGCTCACCGCAGAAGTGCTGAATACGATCTACTCAGAGGTATTTGCTGACTATTATGGCGATGCGGTGCACGCAAATGAGCTGAACCAGATCGAATGGAGCCGCATCCCACATTTCCTGCGCAGCGACAATTTCTACGTGTATCAATACTCAACATCATTCGTCGCGGCAACCGCTCTGGCAAAGACGATTTTGGAAGATGGCGAGCCCGCCAGAGAGCGTTATCTCACCATGCTGAAATCCGGCTCGAACGACTACCCGATCGAACTGCTCAAAAAAGCGGGTATTGATATGACGTCTGCGGCACCAATTGAAGCGACTATCGAAGTCTTCGATGACCTCGTCGATCAGTTGGAGCAGGCGCTGGCCGAAATGGAAGCGGTTGCGGCGGCCTCGCACTAGCGGCGCATGGCAGAGCAAAGGTTGACGCCATGACGAACGAGCGCTCGCCCGATCACCTCAGCACGCTGACCAAGGGGCTCAGTGTGCTGACCAGCTTTTCAAGGGAGAATCCCAGCATGACGCTGTCCGAGGTGGCGGCCCGGACAGGCCTGAACCCCGCGGTCGCCCGGCGGTGCCTGCTCACACTGTGCGACCTGGGCTATGTGGGTAAAACCGACAATCGATTCACACTGCGTCCGGAAGTGCTGGTCTTTGCCACACTCTTCAATGAGACTTTTGATCTCGACAATATCATCCGACCCTCACTACAAGACCTGCGAACCCAAACGGGCCATAGCGCGTCATTCACGCTACTGACGGGCGGCGACATTCTCTATGTCGCACATATCTCGACCCAGAGGGTGATTCGATTGCAGGCAAATACCGGCACGCGATTCCCCGCTCTGGTGACCTCCACCGGGCGCTGCATTTTGTCCACATGGCAAGACCACGAGATACGGCAATTTATCTCTCAGTATCCCGTAACGAAAATGACTGACAAAACGGTCACAGATCCAGAGGCACTGTTCGCTGCCGTTATCGAAGCACGGCAAGCGGGCTATGCAATGATCAGCGATGAGCTCGAATACGGCATCACCTCGGTAGCGGTGCCGGTCACGGTGGCCGGTTACGGCGTTGTCGGCGCAGTCAACAGCTCAGCCACCACTAATCGCGTCGATATGGCAACCTTTGTCGACGAGCGGCTCGACGCGGTTCAGCTAACCGCAGACAAGATCAGTCAGCGGCTAAAAACAGCGCCCGCGCTACTCGCCGCCATTCGTTCAATGACCTAACTGCTCCAGCCACTCCAGCAACCGCTCATTGAAGATCCTGGCGTGCGTGAAATGGCAGAGGTGCCCGCCGGGCATTGCCAAACGTGCCGCGCCGCGCTCCTCAATCAGGAAGGCCGCGTGCTGGCGACGTAACGGTGTCTCGTGCTCGGCATCCACCACCGCCATTGGCAGGGACAGACCCGCCGTTGCAGCGGCCACATCCAAGACTTCCGGATCCGTGCGCTCAGCAAGCACATCTCTACCATGGTACTCAGCGATCAACGAGGCCACCTCTTGCTGTTGCTCCTCGGGAACCCCAGCTGACATTAACGGATGCGACAACCATTCCTGCGCAAAAGTCGTCCGCTGCCCTGCCCTCAGCAAGCGAGCATAGTGCGCTATCGGCAACTCATTTTCATCGACGGCCAAACCATCCACCAGCCCACCCTGCAAAACGAGCCCAGCCAACCGGTCTGGCCGGGTGGCGGCATAGCGAAGTAGCAATCGGGCACCCTGCGACACCCCAAATCCGATGACGGGCCCTTGCAATGCTGACAAGATCGCGTCGAGATCTTCCAGCTCCCTGTCGAGTCCCGGTGATAAAGCGTTGCGCCCAAAACCTCGACGATCAAACGTCGCTAACGAAACACCAGCACTGCTCAGCGCGCGCTGCTTGGCGAATGAGCGATGGTCCAGCGACCAGCCGTGAACACACAGAAGCGTTGCTCGACTGCCCGCAGCGCACTCGCTGCCCAGTCGGAGGGCTGAGTCAATCCCTACCGGGATATCTCTCCATTGCACGACCGCAGAGTCAATCCTGCCGATAGGTAACCGCGGCTTCTGCACCCCGCCACAACGCGTCACCTACAGGCTGCTCGGCTTCTTCCAACAGGTGCCCAACCAGCCCTGCACACCTCGCCAGAACCACAACGCCTCTCATCGCCGTCACAGGCAACCCGATGTCGAACATCAAGACGGCCAACGCCGTGCTCACATTCATGACCAGAGGTCGGCCCAGCGCCTCTGACAATGCGGCCTCTAGGGCCCTCGCCGCCTGGACTGGCTTACCTTCAGCATCAACATAGCTCAGCAACTTCTCGACTCGCGGATCACGACCGGTGTGGATAGGATGCCCAAATCCAGGCACAGGTCGCTTGAGTGATCGATACTCTGCCACCCGCTGCGCTGCCGCCGCCTCACATGATTCGGCGTCAATCAGGGCTTGGAGCACCTCGCCACACAGCGCCGCCGTACCCGCGTATCGATCACCTACCCCTAATAGCCCGGCCGCAACGGCACCCTGTAACGATTCGGGTGCACCGTGAAAAGTCAGTCGCGAGGCCACGACGCTGGGAACCAGGCCGTGCTCCATGATCGTGACGAGCACCACATCCATGAGTTCGATTTGTTTTGAAGAGGGCTCTTTGCCAAGCGCCTGCAGCAAAAAGGCTGCGGTGAAAGAATAGTGACCAATCACCTCATCGACCAGATTGCGGTCTCTCAGCAAGATCGTGTCCTCATCAAAGCCACAGATGCTGGTTTTAGGCTGTGCTTCAGAGCCATCTGTCATTGCATTCTCCCTCGAGACTTGTCCGCTGAGTTGGCCGCTGTGACGTGAGTTTAGTGGCACGCCAGTTCATCAGGACTTGGTGATCCGAGCGCGGCACTGTACAGTAACAACACAAATTTCGGAATGCGTATATTTTTGCGCATAGCGAAAATAACAAGCATTTGCTCACCCTGAGAGGACCTCCAATGATGTTCACCCGTCAACGAGTTGTGGCAGCCGTTGCTGCCATTCTGGCCGCTGCAGAAGTTTCTGCTCAAGCCACTTTGGAAGAAGTTGTGGTCACTGCGCGCATGCGCTCTGAAACCCTTGCGGAAAGCCCGGTTTCCGTTAAAGCGTTCACTGAGTCGGACATCCGATCGAGCGGCATTCAAACGCCACAGGATTTTGTGGACCTGACGCCGAACGTCACGCTGGTCCAGACCCAGAGTACCGGAAACTCATTCTTGAATATTCGAGGCATCTCCTCCGCTAGGAACTCCGAACTCGCGGCAGCCGTCGTGATCGATGGCGTACTGCTCTCAAACCCATCCCAGCTGAACCAACAGCTGTTCGACATCGAGCAGGTGGAAGTGCTTCGGGGCCCCCAAGGCGCAATCTACGGCCGCAACGCTATTGGCGGTGCCATCACAATCTCTACCAAGGCACCGGGCGACGAACACGAAGGTGAAATCAGAATCGGCGCCGAATCCGCACCGGGCTGGAGCGCTAAAGGCTATATCGGCGGCCCGCTGAGCGATGATGGATCAGTAAAATATCGCCTTGCCGCTAGCTACATGGACAACGACGGCTACATCGACAACAAATATCTCGGCGAGGAAGCCGACCCGTACAAAGACACGTCGATGCGAGCGCGCCTGAACTGGGACGTTAGTGACCGGCTTAGCACTGACTTCCGCGTCAGCTATTCGAAGCTTGAAACCCAGGCCTTCTATTTCATTATCGACGTTGAGGCGGACGATACCGACATCCCGGTTCAGGTGAACAATCCGGGATACAACCAACGCGAGTTTTTGAGTGCGAGCTTCAAGTTTGACTACGACATGGGGTTTGCAACGCTCAGCGGCGTCACCGCCTACGACGACCTTGAGGAAATCTCCAGCGGCGACCAGTTCAACTTCCTGCCGCGGGAGCATCCTTACAATTATTTTAACAACGACCCCTTTGGTGATTACATCAAGTTTCTCACCGGCGATCAGTACACTGACCTGTCACAAAACCAATATCTGGAAGTGGAATCCGTCAGTCAGGAAATTCGCCTGACCGGCAACAGTGATAGCGGGCCGCAGTGGATTGCCGGGGCCTACTTCATTGCCACAGACCGATATATATCGACGGGTTCGCAGATCGATCGCGCCTTGGGGGCCCCGAAGCACTTCCACCTGCTCGATGTCGAATAACTGCTGGTTCAGCTGCGATGGGTTTGAGAGCAGCACGCCATCGATCACGACCGCTGCGGCGAGTTCGGAGTTCCTAGCGGAGGAGATGCCTCGAATATTCAGGAATGAGTGTCCGG
>JAYOUT010000009.1:0-4757 GCA_038151055.1 Luminiphilus sp. | reverse complement strand
GGGGTATTCAATGTCGAAAAAACATTCCGCGACTCCGTGTTTATTAACCCGGCAGACCCTAGCCCGCAGCTTGGCATTCTGGCGGATGAGCAGGACAACTTCGCATGGGCTGTTTTTGGCCAAATCGCCTTTGATCTGACTGACAACCTCGAGCTGAGCCTCGCCGCGCGCTATGACCATGATGAGCGTGAAAATACAGCGCTGACACCCCCGCTCTACGACACAACGGGTCTGGGGATAGTCTATGGAGAGCAGCGCAAAGAGAGCTGGGATGCATGGCAGCCCAAAGCAACCTTACGCTGGCGCCCGAATGACGATTGGGTTGTATATGGTGATATCAGCCGCGGCTTCAGGAGCGGCGGCTTCAACCAGACAGGTGTCGGCACAGCCATCCAATACCCGGGCATCAACGACATCTTTGACGAACAGATCTCCACCAACTTCGAAATCGGAGCGAAAGGCGATCTGCTAGATGGTCGACTGCGCCTGTCTGCGGCTGCATTCTTCAACGAACTGGAAGGCGCGTACTTCTTCTTCTACGACCCCAATACCAACACTCAGAATTTAGGAAGCGTGCCTGAAGCCGAGTACACAGGGATCGAAATCGAGGGTACGGCTCTGCTGGGTGAGTACTTCACGCTTAACTTTGGGCTCGGGCTAACCGACTCTGAAATCACCGATGCGCCCACCGCCGATTGGCTGGGTAATCAGGCGCCGTTGGTAAGCGAAGTCACCGGCAACGTCGGTCTGCAGTTCCGCTCGCCCATTGGTAACAATGGCCTCGAAATCTTTGCACGGGCAGATTGGCAGCACCTGGGCGAAACTTGGTGGGAGCCCAACAATTATTCCTCCCGCAGCGCTGTGGACCTTTTGGATCTGCGAGCGGGCGTTGAATCCACAGACAACTGGGCCGTCACTGTCTGGGTCAAAAACGCAACGGATGAGGAGTACAACACCGAGTATTCCCCCGGCCCCGACGCGGCTTTTATTCTGGGGATCCCCGGCCTGAAGCCACAGTTCAATTTTTTATGGCCTGCACAGGGCATCCGATACGGCATCGAGCTGACCAAGTGGTTCTGATAAGAATTTGAGGGGAAGTTTTTATGAACGCACTCGCACAGATTAAGACGAAGCTTCATCACAACGCCTACGTCTGCAAAGATCTCGAAGAGATTCGGCAGTTCTACGAGGAGATCATTGGCTATAAGCTGGTGGCTACTTGGGCTGAGAGGACTGACCTGTTTGGCAAAGTCAGGACCTACGCGCATTGCTTTTTTGATGTGGGTGATGGCTCCTGCCTGGCGTTTTTCCAGTTCGCCGATGCTGACGATGCCGCAGAATTTGGCCCGGCGCTGCAGCCCAGCGGCTTCCGCCATCTCGCCTTCAAAGTAGATCAACCAACGCAGGACGCCATTCAGCAGCGACTAGAAGCAGCGGGCTACTTTGAGAGCGGTCAGGCCTATCCACTTAACCATGGCTATTGCTGGTCACTGTATTGCTTTGACCCATCCGGATTGCTGATGGAGTGGACTGTCGATCACGAGGATGTCGAGCAGATCAACGCCGATAAAGCGGCCTCCGCGCACGATGATCTCCGCAAATGGCTGGGTGGTGATCACACTCCCAACAACGAACAATTTCATCGCTGAACGCTGAGGTAATAGCATGAGCACATCAATTGCCGTGGTCTACCACTCCGGGTATGGCCACACAGAAGTGGTTGCACAAGCGGTCGCCGAGGGCGCGGGCACCGTTGAAGGGATCGAAGTCACTATGATCGCAGCGGCCGATATCGACTCCCCGGAATCTCCCGCTTTAGCACAACTGGATGCTGCTGACGCCATGATTTTTGGCTCGCCAACCTACATGGGTTCAGCCTCTGCCGTGTTTAAAGGATTCATGGAGGCAACCTCTACCCGATGGATGGAGCAAAAGTGGGCGGACAAATTGGGAGCAGGATTCACTAACTCCGGTTCAATGAACGGGGACAAACAAAATACCCTGATCGAATTTTTCACCTTCGCAATGCAGCACGGCATGGCTTGGGTCGGACTGGGGCAAATGCCGGGCAACAACCATTCGGGCGGATCGGAAGCTGACAGCAACCGGCTGGGCGCCTCAATCGGCTGCATGTCTCAAGCCAACGTTGATCAGGGAGGTGATGTCGCCCCGCCCGAGTCCGATCGCGAAACGGCCCGTCTGTTTGGAGCCCGCGTTGCGAGGGCCGCGGCTCGCTGGAAAGCGGAATGATCGACCACCATATTTACGATCCTGCCGTTGAGACGCGGCCGGTCGCAGAGCAGTTTGCGCTCGACCGCGAGCAATATCGGCGACAGGTTGCCTACCTGTTCGATCACTCCGAGTTTTATCAGCAGAAGTTTGCTGAAGCGGGTATTCATTCGCCTGATCAGGTCGGTGAGCTGGACGATATCGCCGCACTGCCCTTTACCGAAAAAGACGAAATCCGACAGTCACAGGCCAACTTTCCGCCCTTCGGAAACCATGTAGCGGCGTCACCCGAGGCGTTACGGCGCGTGTTCAGCACCAGCGGCACTACCGGTGTGCCCTGCTATCTGGGACTGACCACTGCCGACCTCGACATGTACGCCACGAATGTCGCCAGAGGCTACACTGCCGCAGGGTTCAAGCCAGGTCAGAGGCTTGTGGTGGGTTTCAATGCGGGCCCCTTCGTAGCGGGCGCGGTCTATTACGGCTTTGACAAAATAGGCGCAAACGTTATCCCGGTGGGCACCGGCAATACGGAGCGCATGGTGACGGCCATTCAACGGCTGGGAGCAACGGGCGTCAGTTGCACTCCCTCATACGGGCTTTATCTCATTGACTGGTGTCGAGACCACAACATCGACACTCGAACCTTGGGCCTGCAAAACATGATTACTGCAGGAGAACCCGGCGGTGGTGATCCTTTGATCCGCGCGACAATCAAAGAGGCATTTGGTTGCACGATTCGTGAATCCATGGGCATTGGCGACATCTCGCTATCGGTATGGGCCGAAGATGCCGATGAGCAAGGCATGCATTTTATGGCTCGCGAGTTCGTACACGTCGAATTAATCGACCCCACCTCAGGTCAACCCGTACCGTGGGAAGACGGCGCCGAAGGTGAACTGGTGTACACCGCCCTAAAGCGCGAGGCGATGCCGATGTTCCGCTTCAGGAGCCGAGATCACGTGGTAGTCACCATGCAGGACAACCCCACCGGACGCACTGGCGCGCGGATCCGCTGTATTGGGCGCACTGATGACATGCTTATCGTACGGGGCGTCAATCTGTTCCCAACGGCGGTGCGCAACGTGCTTGAAGCCTTTAACGAAGAAACGTCTGGCATGTTCAGCATTCAGCCGGCGGCCGAAGGCGTTCTGCAAGAACCACCACTACCCGTTGCCATCGAAGTCGCCCCGGGCGCCTCGATTGAGAACACTGTCTTGGCGGCAAGAATCCAACAAGCCATCAAGGACCGATTACTGGTGACAGCGTCGGTTTCTCTGGTCCCTCATGGCTCGTTGCCCCGAGAAACCTACAAATCCAAGCTGGTGGATTACTCCAAGGCGCGCAAAGCCGTCGCTTGATGCGTCACCGGGTCAGATCAGGCCTAAGCGCCTACTCGACCCCATAGGAGCAATGAGAACGCGGTACACTTTTCTGGCTCAAGACTGGAGGTTTTACTTTGTCTACGTTGCCCCTATTCCCCACCTCATTGGTGGGTAGTTACCCACAACCTGACTGGCTGATCGATAAAGCCAAACTGAAAGGAAGATTTCCTCCAAGGACCAGAGCCGCCGAATTGTGGCGTGTCGACGACCCCCACCTCGAAGAAGCATTCGCCGACGCGGTTCGCTTGGCGGTGAGCGATCAACTTGCAGCGGGCTTGGACATTATTACCGACGGCGAGGCCTGCAGAGAGAGCTACTCCAACCACTTCGCGACGGCACTGGACGGGGTCGATATCGATAATCCCGGTGAAGCGCTGGATCGAAGTGGAGAACCGGTGCCCGTGCCACGCATTACTGGCCCGATTAAACGACGGGCTGCAATCAGCACTGACGAGGTCCGGGCGCTCAAGGCGCTGACCAACAAGCCGGTCAAGTTCACCGTACCGGGGCCCTTCACCATGGCACAGCAAGCACAAAATGATTTCTACCCCAGCGTTGAAGAAGCCGCCATGGCGTATGCGGTGGCCGTTAACGAAGAAGTTGCTGATCTGTTTGCGGCCGGCGCTGATATCGTTCAGCTTGACGAGCCTTACATGCAGGCCCGGCCTGAAGCCGCGGAAGCTTACGGCATTAAAGCGCTCAACCAGGCGCTGGACGGTGTCGCTGGGCCCACCTGCGTGCATATTTGTTTCGGCTATGCAGCACTCATCCATGAGCGTCCAGAGGGATACTCCTTCCTGCCACAATTGCATCAAGCCTGCTGCGAGCAGATTTCTATTGAAACCGCGCAGTCAGAGCTCGACTGTAGTGTGCTGTCAGCCTTGCCCGAGCAAACCATCCTGCTGGGCGTCATTGATCTGTCTACGCCCGAGGTGGAAACCGTGGAGACGATTGTTGGCCGAGTGAAGAAGGCACTCCCGTTTATCGACAAGGAACGTGTTGTGCTGGCCCCCGATTGCGGTATGAAGTACCTGCCCCGCGACGCTTCTTTTCAGAAGCTCAGCAATATGGTCGAGGCTGCCAAGTTATTACGTAATGAGTTCGCCGAGTAGGTGGTAGACGCCGAATAAATACAGGACACTT
>JAYOUT010000008.1:14869-45077 GCA_038151055.1 Luminiphilus sp. | reverse complement strand
AGCGCGAATTGGAGATGACATTGGGTACTATCATGGGACTCTTTGAGCCCGCCATGGTGGTGTTCATGGGCGGATTGGTGTTGACGATTGTGCTCGCCATCCTGTTGCCGATTTTTGACTTGAATACGATGGTGAGGTGATCAGCCATGAGTAAACAAACCGGTTTTTCCCTGATCGAGATCTTGGTGGTGTTGGTCATCATGGGTCTGTTGATCAGTGTCGTCGCACCGACAGTGCTCAATAGTGCTGATGACGCCCGCATTCAAAAGGTGCAGGCAGATTTCAAATCGATTGAAACCGCACTGAAAATCTATCGCTTGGATAATTATGTCTATCCGACCACGGAGCAGGGTTTGGAAGCGTTGATATCCCCAAGCACGCTCGACCCCGAGCCTCGGAACTTCAAGCAAGGTGGCTACCTGGCTGAAATGCCGATGGACCCATGGGGCCGACCGTACCTTTACCTGTCACCGGGTGAGTACCGAGAGGTCGACATTTATTCTCTGGGTGCCGACGGGCTTCCGGGCGGAGAGGGTCAGAATGCCGATATTGGCAACTGGAACGAGACCGACACCTGATCAAGGCCCCATCGTTATCGGGCGTCATCGGACATCACAAGACAGGCTTGCGCGCGGCTTTAGCCTGATTGAGCTGCTGGTCGCGGTATTTGTCATTGTTTTGCTGACGGGGGTCGTCAGCTTGAACGTCGGTCGCGGCGGTGCCGAGCTCGCCTTGGAGAGTGAAGTGCGGCATGTGTCCTCTCTGTTGGCCTTCGCCAGCGCCGAGGCCGGGATGTCCGGCGTTGATCACGGGCTATTGCTGGGCCGCGATGACGCGATGGGTGTCGAGATCTATCAGGGCATTTGGTTGCGTCGATACGACCAAGGGTGGGCCTCACCCCGCACAAGTACAGAGGTGTTTGCGCCGTTGCCGCTGGCTGAGGGATACGAGCTGCAGCTGACGCTGGACGGGCAACCGGATGTTGAGCTCCAACCTTACGACCCGGAGCTCAATATGCCGCCACAGATTGTCGCTTGGGCGGGCGGAGAGATGACGCCCGGCGCCTTGGAGTGGCGAGATACACGCACCGGCGACGTGGCATATCGGTTGGAATGGGACCTTCTGGGTCGCATGACAACGCTACCGAAAGGCGTTTCCGAGGACCTCGATTGATATGAGGCGGCAGGCATCGGGATTTACGTTGGTCGAGGTAATGGTGGCACTTGCTGTGGTTGCAGTGGCGCTACCGGCTCTGTTGCTGACGTTGTCGCAGCAAATTGATGGCTTGCGTTATCTGGAAGATCGTTCCCAAGCGCAATGGGTGGCCGCAAACCGATTGGCAGAATTACGACTGGTACTGGGTGCAAACGGCACGCTGCAAACCGGTGTGGTGAGCGGCAGTGAAGAGCTCGCCGATCGCAGCTGGTTTTGGTGGAGTGAGGGAACGGAAACCCAGGTACCAGGGTTTTACCGCTACGAGATCATCGTCTCGGATCAGGAGGATGGGCGTGCGAATCCTGTGCACACCCTCGATGGTTATCTTGCCCAGGAGCGCGCTGGCAATGCGCGCTGACAGACCATCCAATGGATTTACCTTGGTCGAGGTGTTGATTGCCATGGCCATTACTGCGTTGGTGGCGGTTGTGGCGTATAGCGGTTTATCGGCCGCAGTATCAGGCGCTGAGAGTCTGCGCGGTGCGTCGGGCCGAGCCCATGAGATTCACCAGACAATGGGGTTGTTATCCAGCGATCTGCGTCAAACGGTAAACCGCCCTGTCATAGATGAGTTCGGGCAGCTTGCCCCGGCACTGAGCGGCGGCGAACTGGCGCGGAACATGTTGTCATTGACACGTGCCGGCTGGCACAACTCTACCGCGGCGCCCCGCAGTGGTCTGCAGCGAGTGCACTGGTGGCTGGAAGATGATCAATTGTGGCGGGGTTATTACCCAGTGCTAGACCGCACTGCTGGGACAGAACCCATTGAGACGTTGATCCTCGACGACGTGACGCGTTTTGAAGTGCGTTTTTTACCTGCAGTGGGAATGATAGAAAGCGACCGAGACGATGTGATCGACCGGCGCAATTGGCAGGAAAACTGGATAGCTGATTTGTCCCAGCCGGGAGTCCCGCCAACGCCGCCCGCGGCGGTGGAGGTGGTTTTGGATATCGTTGGATTGGGCGAGGTGAGGCGACTCTATGTCCTACCGGGTCACTGATCTCCCCCGGGGGCAGCAAGGCGCGGCGCTGGTCGTGGCTATGCTGGTGTTTGCGCTGGTGGCTGCCCTGATGGTCGGGCTGCAACGTGACTTTACCCTGACGCTACAGCGCGGCACTCACCAGTTGTTCTCAGAGCAAACCTGGTCCTATCTGATGGGCGCCGAGGGCTTGGCTCAGGTTGCTTTGCAGCAGGACAGCCGCATGGACGCCCGAGCCGAGAGTCCAGCTGATCATCTCGGTGAGCTGTGGGCCCAGCCGCCGACTCCCTATCCGCTTGACGCCGGTGGCTGGATGACTGGCGGGCTGGAGGATCTTCAGGGACGTCTGAATCTGAATGGACTGATCGATGCCTCGGCGACCAGTGCAGGCAGCGGCGAGGGGGCAGCGGCCGACGGCGAGGCTGAGGGTGAGGCCGATAATGCGGCAGATGTGCCCGCTGAGCGTACCGCCCCCACAACGCTCAATAGCAACGACGCCGAAAAACGCTGGTCCATAACCCAGAAGCAGCTGATCCGTCTGCTGCAGGCGCTGGGTGACGCGTCTTTGTCATTGGATGACGCGATGGTATTAACCGAGCGGATCACCGATTTTATCGATGCCGATACGGATCGTCGGCTCGAGGGCGCCGAGGGCTCTGACTATCGCTATGCGTCATTTCCTTATCTGCCAGCTAATCAGCCTCTGGCGAGTGTCAGCGAATTGCGAGCGGTACAGGGTATGACGGAGACGGTTTATGACGCGTTGGCGCCGCTGGTCACCGTCTGGCCTGTCGCATCGAGTCGCCTCAATATCCTGACTTGCCCGCTTGCTGTGTTGCAAACGTTGAATGGCGACGATCAGCTGTCACCGCTCCCCGCGATGGAAGCAGAGCGACTCGATGCGCTGCGCCGGGAGGGTGACATTACCCAAGTTGAAGATTTGCTTGGTGATCCGGTTTTCGAAGGGCAAGCGCTTACTGAGTTACAGCCAATGCTGGATGTACGCAGTGATTGGTTTTTACTGGATGCATCAGTAGAGCTCGCCGAGCGTGAGCGGCATCTGTTCACGGTGTTGCATCGCACCCCAGAGGGCGCGGTTGCTGTTTTTCGCTCTGAGGGCGAGCTATGATGGCGGACCCGTTCAAGATCCGGCCTGTGACCGTTCTGTCCCGTTCTCAATCATGAGCACCCAACATCTCAATATTGTGCGTTGGCAAGAGGGGCAAGGTTTCCTGTTGCGGCCGGGCCACGCGCCCGAACAGCTAGACGCCGAATCTCTGAGCTTGCCCGAGCAGACCTGTCTGGCATTGCCCTCGGACGCGGTGCGCAGCCTGACGGTTGCCGTCGCTCCCGAGGAGATCAAGCACTTGAGGCAGGCGCTGCCGTTTATGCTCGAAGAGTCGCTGGTGGAGGACGTGACCTCGCTCCATTTTGCGCACCGCCCCCTCAATGACGAACTCCATGCGGTTGCCATCGTGCAGCGCTCGGCCATGCAGGCATGGCAAGACAGCTTGCCCGAGGCCTTGCGCGAGACGCCGTGGGTATCCGAGGCTCTGTGCCTGCCGTGGTCACCCGGGCAGTGCACGGTTGTCTTTGAAGCGGACAGCGCGTTGGTGCGATGGGGCGAGGCAGAAGGCGCGCGTATTGATCTGGCATTACTGTCCGCGTTGCTCAGTAGTTTGCAGCCACTCTCGGCCGTGATTGCCTACGGAGAAGATCAAGACTCGGCAATGTCGATGGTGCCTGAGCCCATCCAGCCCTTGGTGCAGTGGCGGCAGGGTGGATTGTCCGAGGCGCTACTGTTGGCCGATGCAGGCTCACTGGGTCCGGATCTTCGGCAAGGTGCGTTCGCGCCGCAGTTGCCATTCAAGCGCTGGTGGTCCGTCTGGCAGCGGGTCGCGATTGTTCTAGCGATTGCGGTATTCCTGAAAACCGGTGTTTCGGTCGCAGACTATGAGATGTTGAAAGCAGAGGATTTACAGCTGCGGCAGGCTATCCAGGACAGTTATCGGCGCATCAATCCTCGGGGACAGGTTGTTGACGTTGAAAAGCAGCTGAACCGGCAGCTGGCGGAATTTGGCGCGGGCGCGCAAACCCGTGCTTTTACGCCGGTGCTGGTTGAAATACTCAGTGCGGCGGCCTTGGTTGAGGGCGTGGTACTCACATCGGTGAACTACAGTGGTGGTCGTGACGCACGGATTAACCTCTCTGCACCCGATTTTCAGTCGGTAGAGAAGCTGCGGGATCAATTGGCCAAGCGTTCCCTCTCTGCCGAGCTCGAAAACTCCAACGCGCGACAAGACGGTGTGATGGCGCGACTCAGGGTGGAAATCTAATGATCAGACAGTGGTTTGAATCGCTTTCCGTCCGTGATCAGATCGCGCTGATGATTCTCGGTGCGGCAGTGGGATTGTGGGCCTTTGTCTTCCTGATTTTTATTGAGCTGGACGGCCGGCGCGAGCGCCTCGTGAATGGCAATCAGGCATTGGCGCAAAAACTTCACAGAGTCGATTTAAAAGTTGAGCAGTTGGCGGTACTGCGCGAGGGCGGTGGAGACGGACAGGTCAACCTGACGCGCACACTCAGTCAGGCCAGCGAGACGCACGGTTTGACGGTTAAGCGACTGCAACCCAACAGCCGCGGCGAGGTTCAGCTGCGCTTTGAGGGCATCGCGTTTGACGGTTTGTTGCAATTTCTGGAGCAGATTGAAGGCAGCGCCGGATTGGTGGTGAAGGAAGCGTCAATCAGCTCTGCAGGGCGCAGCGGGGGCGTCAACGCCACGCTGCGTATCGCGGGTAACTGATCGGTGCAGTGGGCCATGCATCGCCAGCGCAGTCTCGCCGCCGCGGTCTTGCTACTGCTGTTGCTGTCACAAATCCCCGCTCGCTTGCTGACCTGGGTGTTGCCTCCCAATGTGACGTTGACGGGTTTGACCGGGACGTTATGGTCTGGCGACGCCGCTCGCGGTTGGGTGATCGTAGAGGGTAAGCCACTGTTATTGGGCCGCGTGAGCTGGCAGATCCAACCGTGGCGTGCCCTCTGGAGCACGCCGGTGATGCTGCAAGCAGAGTGGAGTAACCAGCAATTGCAGACTCGTGTGGGGATGGGACTGACCGGGGACTGGTTGCTGACGAACACCCGATTGCAGTTTGACACGCGTGTGCTGGGCCAATTTTTCCCCCTCTATCTCGGCGGTACGGCGTCGGGTCAGTTCGCTACCCTCGCGTTTTCCAACAATCAGGTTGCGCGTGCTCAGGGCGTGATCAGGGTTCAAGATGCGGTATGGACTGCACGCAGCGGCAATATCCCTCTGGGCACCTATCGACTGGCGGTGAACCCTCTGTCAGGTGAGGCCGGCGCGGTCAGGGCCGCGCTGCAGACCGAGCAGGGAGCGCTGCAGCTTGAGGGCGATGTGACCGTATCCCCCCAATCGTATGAGGTCGCGCTGCGCGCGACCGGCCCGACGGCGCGGGACGAGAGCTTCCGGCGCGCCGTCGCCATGCTTGCAACCCCGACAGCAGAGGGCTTTGATGTGCTGGTGCAGGGGCAGCTATAACGTTGCGCTCATTGCTGTCGACACCGAGCTGTGGCAAAAAGCGGACAATGAATAAAAAACGACTCGTCTGGGGAGAGCGCTCGCTCCTGAGTCACGACATGCAGGAGAGCATTTAATGGCGTCTACAGGAAATGCAGTCTGGTCAAGCCGCTTTGCATTCATTATGGCATCGGTGGGCTTTGCAGTGGGGCTCGGTAACATTTGGCGCTTCCCTTATGTGACGGGCGAAAACGGCGGCAGTGCCTTTGTGTTGATCTATCTGCTCTGCGCCGTCGCAATTGGGATCCCTTGCCTGATGGCAGAGTTGCTCGTCGGTCGACGTGGCGGGGGCAGCCCGCCCACGTCGATGGAAGTTGTCGCCCGGGAATCGGGACAGAGCCGCCACTGGCGAGGTGTCGGCGGATTGGGGGTGCTGACCGCCTATACCATCGCTATCACCTATGCCGTGGTGGTGGGCTGGGTGCTCTGGTACCTGGCGCGAGCGCTGTTAACCGGCTTCGCAGATTTTGATGCCGCCGCCGCCGAGGCGACCTTTTCCGGGCTGCTCGCCGACAATCAATCGATGGTGCTTTGGACGCTGGTGGGCAACGTCCTGGTGGGCACGATCATCTATGCCGGCGTGACAGCGGGCATAGAGCGGGCCGTGACAATCATGATGCCGCTGATGTTGTCGCTCCTCGTGGGTCTCAGTGTTTACAACTACTTCGCCGGTGGCTTCATCGAGACCCTCGAATGGTTGTTTACTCCGGATTTCAGCAAGGTCAGTGGCGCGACGTTTCTGGCCGCGGTCGGGCAAGCCTTTTTTTCCATTGGCGTAGGTATGGGAGGCATGATGACTTATGGAGCCTACCTCCCCAGCGATTTTTCGATCGCCAGGGGGGCCGGCACGATTGTCCTGGCGGATACGCTGATTGCACTCCTCGCAGGCTTTGTTGTGTTCCCTGCTGTGTTTCACTTTGGCCTCGATATGACCAGTGGTCCTGGCTTGATCTTCCAGACTTTGCCCGTCGCCTTCTCGCAAATGCCGGGGGGTTCGGTGTTTGCCGTCCTGTTCTTTGTCATGCTCGGTGTCGCCGGCGTCACCTCCATGGTCGGGTTGCTTGAGAGCGTGACCAGTTGGACCAAAGAGCGGCTTCAGATTTCGCGGCAGCGCAGCACGATTTTGGTTGTGGGATCCGTGACCAGCCTCAGCGTCATCTCGGTATTGAGCTACAACATCTGGGAAGACTACCGGCTGTTGGGCATGAACTTTAATGAGTTGACGGAGGCCCTGTATGACAAGCTCTTTCTGCCGATGGCGGGCTTGTTGGTTGCCCTGTTCACCGGCTGGTTCATGCATTCGGATCACAGCGCCGCCGAGCTTCAGGACGACGCACGCTGGTACGGACTGTGGCGAGGCCTGACGCGCTTTGTCGTTGTGCCCGCGGTGGCGGTGATCCTGATTACGGGTTTGCTCTAACACCATGCTTACCGTTCTAACGGATTGGCTGTGGTCCTATGTCTTGATTGGCGCACTGTTGCTGGTGGGCCTTCGGTACACCGTGGGATCACGAGGAGTCCAGATCAGAATGTTCCGCCGCACCTTTGCGGTGCTGTCACAAATCGAATGGCGCGGCTCCGATCGAGGCATATCGAGTTTTCAGGCGTTGGCCGTGAGTGTGGCGGGGCGTGTCGGCGGGGGCAATATCGCCGGCGTTGCCGTTGCGATTACCTTGGGGGGTCCCGGCGCTTTGTTTTGGATGTGGCTGATTGCGCTGTTAGGTATGGCCACCAGCCTGTTCGAATGTGCCTTGGCGCAGCTGTATAAGCGCCGCCATGGTGATGAGACCTTTCGCGGTGGGCCCGCCTATGTCATGAGACATGGGTTGGGCTGGCGGTGGCTCCCGGTCGTGTACAGCGTGCTGCTTCTGGTCACAATCGGCTTCGGCTTCAACGCTGTGCAAAGCTATGTGGTGACCACATCTATTGAATCCGCCTTTGGCGTGCCCGCAGTGGCCAGCGGTGTGGTGATGACGGCAGTCATGGCGATCATTCTCTTTGGCGGCATTCGCCGGTTGGCGCTGGTGTCCGAGGTGGTTGTCCCACTGATGGTCCTCGGGTACCTCGCGTTGGCTTTAGTCGTGCTGGCCTTAAATGCGACGCAAATACCGAGCGCGCTGGCGCTGATATTTTCCTCCGCTTTTGGCTTGGAGCAGGCTGTCGGTGGGGGAGTGGCTGCGGCGATTGCCCAGGGCGCGCGACGCGGCCTGTTCTCGAACGAGGCGGGTCTGGGCACTGTTCCCAATGTTGCCGCTGCAGCCGATGTGCCTCACCCCATGTCGCAGGGGCTGGTGCAGTCGCTGAGTGTCTTTATCGACACCATCATTTTGTGTACTGCGACCGCGCTCATCATTCTGATGTCGTCGGTATACGGCTCGGATCCCGCTAATACGCAGGGCGTCGTGCTCACTCAGATGGCGGTGGCTGAGCATTTGGGACCGTTGGGTGAGCCTCTTGTCAGCATCGCGCTGGTACTCTTTGCGACGACAACGATCGCCTATAACAGCTTTCTGGGCGAGAACAGCATCGCGTACTTTGAGAAGCTCGGTCCCAAAGCCATTCTTGTGTTCCGGCTGAGTGTATTGGCCATGATCGCCTGGGCTTCGGTGCAAGACCTTGGCACCGTGTTCGGCTTTGCCGATCTCACTATGGCGCTGCTTGCGCTGACCAATTTGCTCGCGCTGTGGGCACTGTACCCGGTCGGGCTGTCGCTGCTGCAGCACTTTGAAGGTCAGCTCGCGCAGGGCGGCGAGCTGCACTTTAGCTGCGACGCGTTACCTGAAGAGTCGTTGGACCCTGCGAGCTGGCCGACTAGCCGCTAACCCATCGTTACTGAACCTCGGAGAGCTCGACGCTAAAGCGTCGCTCTTCCCCCTCGCGCGTCGTGACGATTTCAATGGTGTCGCCCACGCGGTGTCGCTCCATCGCAGAGAGAAACTCGTCGTTATTGGCGACTCGCTCACCGTCGATGGCTGTGATGACGTCGCCTAAAATGATTTCGCCCCGCGATCCACGGCGCGCACCGACCATGCCGGCGTTCTCGGCGGGAAAGCCGCGATAGGTGCGAACAATGGGGACACCTTCAACGCGATAACGCCGCAGCCAGCGGTCTGATGCCAGCTCAACACCGAGCACTGGCCGCATGATTTTGCCAAAGGCGATGAGCTGGGGCACGACCTCGCTAACAGTGTTGACCGGAATGGCAAAGCCAATACCCGCGCTACCGCCACTCGGCGAGTAAATGGCGGTATTCACACCCACCAACTGGCCCAATGAGTTGAGTAGCGGACCGCCTGAATTCCCGGGATTGATCGCGGCATCGGTTTGAATCACGCCGCGGATGGTGCGGTTAGACGGCGACTGAATTTCTCGATCCAGCGCACTTACCACACCGACAGTCAGCGTGGTATCGAGACCAAAAGGATTGCCGATCGCCATGACTTTGCGCCCTACCGACAGCTCTGAAGAATCGCCGACAGGCAGCTCAATCAGGTTGTCCGGAGGTTCAATCATGCGTAACACCGCCAGATCGCGCTCCGGCGCCAGGCCCACGACTTCGGCCTGGAATGACGCTTCATCCTCCAGCGTAATGGTGAGCCGGTCCGCGCCCGCCACCACGTGGTAGTTGGTCACCACCAATCCGGATTCAGCATCCCAGATGAAGCCTGAGCCCGCGCCCCTGGGTATTTCCATCACGTTGCGGGTAAAGCGCTGCCGCCGGAGCTCGGTGGACGTCACAAATACCACCGCAGGGCTGGCTTTCTGGAAAACCTCGGTCGTGTTGGCCTCGTCATCGGTCGAAAAACTGAGGTAATCCACCGATGGGTCGGCAGCCTGTACCAGCGCGCCACACAGCAGTGCCACCGCGGTCGCGCAGACGCTCCTGAGGGCTGATCTGATCATGCGTTCTGGAGGGCTATGATGCGGTCATCGAGGGGCGGGTGAGACCGCAGCAGGTTGGCGAGTCCCGAGCCCGCGCCAGGGCGGATGCCGAAGGCTGTCAGTTCGCCGGGCAGGTCTGCAGGTAGACCCTGCTCGGCTTTGAGCCGCTGCAGGGCTGCGATCATGCCATCGCTGCCCGCCAATCGTGCGCCAGCTGCGTCGGCGCGGTATTCACGATATCGAGAGAACCACATGACGATCGTGCTCGCGAGAATACCCAACACAACCTCTGCAACAATTGTGACGATGTAGTACCCGAGCCCGTAACCACGCTCGGTCTTGAACACGACGCGGTCAACGGTGTGACCAATAATCCTGGCGAAAAACATGACGAAGGTGTTGACCACCCCCTGAATCAGGGTGAGGGTGATCATGTCGCCGTTTGCAACGTGTCCGATTTCATGG
This sequence comes from Luminiphilus sp., assembly GCA_038151055.1. Lineage (GTDB taxonomy): Bacteria > Pseudomonadota > Gammaproteobacteria > Pseudomonadales > Halieaceae > Luminiphilus. The sequence goes on along the minus strand of JAYOUT010000008.1, from coordinate 34,940 downwards.
GCCAACACGGCGCGCACCTCGCGCTCGTCAAACCGGCGAAGCAGGCCGGTGCTCACGGCCACCAGGGCCTTGTTGCGGTTCCAGCCGGTGGCAAAGGCGTTAGCCGCATCCGAAGGGAAAATGCCGACTTCCGGCATGCCGATACCTGCCGAGGTAGCCAGCGACTGCACGGTTTCCATCAGCCACTGTTCATCGCGGTTACGGGGCGTCTCGATAATTTGGGTACCTGTTCCGCGTTTTGCCATGAACTTGGACATCAGTAGCGATATGACCGAGCCGCACATGCCAAATATCGCGCAGAAGACCAATAGATTGCCAAGGTCCAGATCCACGCCGTTGTTGGCCAGAATGCCCTCAAAGCCGATCAAGCTGAACACAATGCTCACCAGCACCAGCACTGCGAGGTTGGTTGCGAGGAACAACAGAATTCTCATAGACGACGCTCCACGTCATAGTGTCCTAGATGACTAGTCATGGGGATCATCGGCCTCCGTTTCAAGTGTCGGAGCCGAGTCGTCCTGCTGCACTTCGTCGGTCTTGGGCAGCGGGTGTTCGCTGATTTCGAGGTTTTTCGGTTGGGCATTTTCGGCTTCTGCCTCAAAGATCTCGCCTCTTAAGGCGGTATCTTTGGACCCCAGCTCAAAAAGCGTGTTGACCGCTTCGTCGCGATGCACCCAGCAAGCCACTAGGGCGGCGCGGCTCCCCGATACCCATTCTCCGGATCTACCCCAGTAATGGCCCAGTTGGTTGCGGATGACAAAGGTACCGCTCATATCGGCTACTGCTCCATGTCAGCGTTCGTGGTTATACGTGTGGTGTCGCCATATTGGCCAATGGCCTGCCCGACAGACTCAATCGAGCAGGAGATCTTTGGCTTCATTGATTTTGGCGGCGAGATAGTCATTGCCGCCCCGGTCAGGGTGCAATTTCTGGATCAGCGTGCGATGCGCCGCGACAATGTCCTCCTGACTTGCATCCTCGTTAAGACCCAGAACCGCCAGAGCTTCAGAGCGGGTTAATTCCGATGTCGATCCCGGAGTATGGGCTTCTCCACTATCTTCCTGGCCTTGCGCCCCGGGAAATCGTTGCTCAAGGTAACCCGCCAAGAGCTGCGCCGAATCTGAATCTTCCTGCTGGCAAAAGGCCATCAGTTCGTCCAGTTGTGACCGGTCAAGTTGGTCCAATAACCAATCTTTGTAAGGGCCCTCCAGCACCTCGCCCGTCAGATCGCCGCTGTCATGATCGAGGGTCATGCGCAAGATGCGAGTAGAGACCTCGGACTGTTTACTGCCTCCATTCGCGGGCTGACTGCGCAGGCTGCCCAACATGGGCAGAAAACGAATCAGCAAGGGCAGCATTTGCCGCGCCAGTACCAGTAGTCCCGTCAGTGCTGCGCCGACCCAATGCATTTTCCCCATGAGCGTCAGGATAATGACCCCGATGACCGCGCTACCGAGAATGATTTGCAGGTAGGCACCGCGGCGTTTGTGAGGAGGCTGTCGCTGCGCACGGCGAATCAGGATGGTCAGCGTCACAATGATCGCGATCAGTAGAATGATTCTGGGCACGGTGGCGATGACTCCGTTGAGGGTAGGGCGTTGGCGCTATGATATCGTTTTTGACGCCCGGCTACGGTGCCTTTTCGAGTTGCTCGAGCAGTAATCGGTCACCGCTGGTGTTAGCGTCTCGCAGCGCCTTAATACCCCCGCGCGCATACCGCGCCACTGCCCCGAGTAGCTGCCGCAAGTGCTCGGCACTGTCGGCATCAAAGGGCACGCTGGCACCGCCACTGAGCTTGGCCATCTGTTGAAAAACCGAGCGGGTGCCGGGGTCGTTGCCCTCCTGAAAGAGAAACAGGGGTATTTTTTTCAGCCCACATTGTCCAGCGAGGGCAAGCAGTGCATCGGGAGTTTCCTCGCAGGCGTCGCCGACAAAAATGACTGCACGAATGGGGTGCGCAGGTGACCCGGCGTCAAGTGCATGACGCATGACGCGACCGATCTGAGTCATGCCCGCCATGCAGGTCACGCCGCTCATGCAGTCCAGCAACGCGCCGGCAGAGGTCAACCATCCGGAGGCTTTGAACTCCGCCATGCCCCGGTAGTAGCAGAGCTGCACCGCGAGTGAGGTGGCCGTGGCTGCCGCACTGAAGAGTTCGCCATGCAGAGCCCGCGCCTGCTCCCAGCTGGGCTCTCGGCTGGCGGTGGCATCGAGTGCAAACACCAGCCTCGCTTGGTGCCGCGTGACGGTCTGAATCGCTTTGGTTTTTTTCAGGAACGCTGCAACGTCACCTGAGCGAGGGCAATCGAGTTCCTGAGTGATGGGGGTCGCCTAGGAGGCGCGGGGCGCGAGCAGGCCGCGGTCGCGCAACTCACGCAGATAATGGCGTCTGCTGGTCAATTCGGAGACGACAGCATCCAGCGCCTCCTGATCGAGGGTCACGCGTTCATTGCCTTGATCACCTGTGACAATGTCAATCAGCTTGCGGCTGGAGAAGTCACCTGCGTTAAACGTGTCTTGCTTGTCCTGATTCATGTTTTACCTCCTACCGCCACCTGCTGTGTCAGGTTTTCCCATCGGGCGGCCACTGATACGTGACCTCATTTCCCGGGCGGTTATTACTGTTAGTCGTCAAAATAGCCGGCTATTATTACAAAAACATGTACTTTTTTGCCATACGGGCAGTTTTTTGAGGAAAAACCATGGGTTGGATCGATATGGGCAGCAAACACGCCTTGCCAGATGCGGCGACGGCTCTACCAGGACGGGCGGAGCCTTTGTCCATCGTGGACCGCCATGCGGTGCTGGGAACACCCCTTTTGCCACCTTACGAGGCCCATTTGCAGGAGGCGCTGTTCGGCATGGGCTGCTTTTGGGGTATCGAACGGTTGTTTTGGCAGATCGAGGGCGTGCAGACCACGGCGGTGGGCTACGCCGCGGGCTTTACGCCGAATCCCACGTACCAGGAAGTCTGTACCGGTCAAACGGGACACAACGAGGTGGTCAAGGTCGTCTTCGATCCGAGAGTGGTCACTTACACCGCGCTGTTGACGGCATTTTGGGAGAACCACGACCCGACGCAGGGGATGCGGCAGGGTAATGACCGGGGCACGCAGTACCGTTCAGGTATCTATTACTTTGACGACGGCCAGCGAGATGCTGCCGCGGAGAGTAAGGCGGCCTTCCAGCCACGCTTGTCAGCGGCGGGTTATGGGCAGATTACGACCGAGATCTTGCCCGCCCCGGTTTTTTACTTCGCCGAGGATTATCACCAGCAGTATCTGCACAAAAATCCGGGCGGGTACTGTGGTATGGGAGGCACTGGCATAACCTGCGCGGTCGGCACCGGTGCGTGATCAAACACTCTCTAGATCGGCAGTGCGCGCCAGCGCCGTGGTCACTGCGGTATCGACACTGAGAATCCGCTGTCCCAAGTGAACGGCTCTGGCGCCGATCGATTGTGCGAGTTCAACCTCAAAGGGTACGAAGCCGCCCTCGGGCCCTAACATAATGATCGCCTTGTCAGATTGCTCGTCCAGCCCAACTGCGGCGTTGGGATGAGCGATGCAACAGGTGCGGTTGTCGATGAGCTCAGGCAGTTGGTCTTCTACGAACGGCCGGAACCGATGATGCAAGCTGACTGTCGGCAGGCGCGTGTCACCGGAGCGCTCGAGTCCGGCCAGCAGAGCGGCGCGGATTTTTTCTTGAGATAACAGCGGCGACTGCCAAAAGCTCTTCTCAACACGCGCGCTGTGGATGAGATGCAGGTTCACGACGCCCATTTCGGCCACTGTGCGAAGCACGCGCCGGAGCATTTTCGGTCGCGGTAATGCCAGCACAATGTCGCAGGGATGCCTTGGCGGCGCGGGCTGGTCTAGCGTCACCTCGAGACGCGTCTCACTGTCGTTACTCATGATGACTCGGCCCGAGCCACACTCGCCGTCGATGAGTCCCACCCGCAAGCTGTCGCCGGTCGACACTTTAATCACACCGCGCACATGCTGATGCCGTCTGTCGGTGAGCACGGCGACGCGGTCATCCAACCAGTCATCAGGTGTCAAAAGAATGATGTTCATCTGCGTCAGCGCAGCTTAGGAAACCCACAGATCATAGTCATCGGCACCCGTGATTTCCGCCTCTACCCAATCGCCAGGCTGAAATTCAGTGATACCCGGCAGATGCACAACGCCATCGATCTCGGGTGCATCAGCGCAGGTACGACCGATTGCGCCATCGTCGTTCGCCGAGTCGATCAATATTGTCTGGGTTGTGCCAATTTTCTGCTTGAGTTTGGTGGCGCTGATGGATTGTTGCAGCGCCATGAATCGCTCCCAGCGGTCCGCTTTGATGTCATCGGGGACTGGATCAGGTAACGAGTTGGCCTCGGCACCCTTCACTGGAGAATACTGAAAGCAGCCCACTCGATCTAATTGCGCCGCCTCAATGAACGCGAGTAATTCCTCAAACTCGGATTCAGTCTCCCCGGGATAGCCGACGATGAAAGTAGATCGAATGGTCAGCTCCGGGCAGATGGTTCGCCATTGGGTAATGCGATCCAGTGTTTTTTCAGCAGCGGCTGGCCGCTTCATCCGCTGTAGCACGCTGGGGGCACCATGCTGCAACGGCATGTCAATGTACGGCAGGAGCTTTCCTTCAGCCATCATCGGAATCAGCGCGTCGACATGAGGGTAGGGATAGACGTAATGCAGGCGAATCCAGATTCCCAGCTCTGATAAAGCAGTTGCCAGACTCTCCAGATTGCTCTTCAGCGGTCGGCCTTGCCAAAAATCAGTTTGGTATTTCAAATCGACGCCATAGGCGCTGGTATCTTGTGAGACCACCAGTAGCTCGCGAACGCCCGCGCGCGCCAGGCCCTCCGCCTCGTCCATCACCGAGCCAATGGGGCGGCTGACAAGGTCGCCGCGAATACTGGGGATAATGCAAAAGCGGCAGCGGTGATTACAGCCCTCGCTGATTTTCAGGTAAGCGTAGTGGCGCGGCGTCAGCTTGACGCCTTGGGCTGGGATCAGATCGATTAACGGATCGGGTTGGTGATGTTGCGGCAGCACCTCCCGGACGGTGCCCAATACCTCCTCATAGGCGGCGGGGCCACTGATGCCGAGGACTTTTGGGTGTCGAGCCCGGATGGTATCGGCGTCCTCCCCACGGCCCATGCAGCCCGTAACTAAGACGCGGCCGTTTTCCTTAATGGCCTCTCCGATCGCTTCGAGGCTCTCCTCTTTGGCAGCGTCAATAAAGCCACAGGTGTTCACGATCACGACACCAGCATCCTCGTAATGAGGCGTGATCTGGTAGCCCTCGAGCCGCAGCTGCGTCAGTATCCGCTCGGAGTCGACTAACGCCTTGGGGCATCCGAGGGAGACGAAGCCGACCTTCTCTCCTTGCTGCTCTCCTTGTTTTTGGCCTTTGGCAGTGTGTTGGGGTGCGGTCATCGCCTCAGGCCTTTAACGCGCTGTCGTCGCTGTGGGTTCTGATACGCAACTCCTGACGTAACAGACTGAGCAGCTGTAGCGTTTCCTCCCGGTTCAGAAAGTCGCCAACCCGGGTTTCGGACATGCGGTCGTGCACGGACAGTTCCGGCCCTTGCCAGTGATGATGCTCCGGTACAACCCGCAATGCAGAGTGTGGCCTGCTGAAGCGCCAGCTGCGCTTGGGCACAAAGTAACCCTTATCCACCGTGACGATCTCGTCTGTCAGACGGATAACGTGACGGTACTCGAGCTTCCAATTCACCCAATAGAGGGCGCCTGCCAGTACCGACAATTCAAGCCCGGCAAGCGGCAGGATCGGCCAGGCCCCCATCAGCGCGAAGCCAATGCCGGCGCCCAAAGAGGGCACTGCCAACGCGGCCAGCAGCCACAGGTTCTGGCGCCAGGTTGACGAATGATTGGGTTTGGCGACGATGACTTTTTCGCCATCGAGCTCGTCAAGAGAGACCACAGCCGACTCCGCAAGGACTTCGCGCATGGTAATGCATCTGTGTGAGGCGCTGAAATGGGGTCAAAGCGCTGTGAACAGCGCCGGCGGCGGCGATTGTGCGGTGAGCACATGACCTGACAACGGGTGCCGAAAACGCAACCGTGTGGCATGAAGCATCAGTCTTGGTGCTGCGTTGAGTGCCGCGTCTGGTGCATAAAAATCGCATCCCAAAATCGGGTGACCGATTTCACTCATGTGAATGCGGAGTTGATGCGAGCGGCCTGTGATGGGCGACAGCTCCATGAGCGAGCTCTCGTTATAGCGCTCCAGCACACGCCAACGCGTGAGCGCGGGTTTGCCTGATTCACGACACACTTTCTGTTTGGGTCGATTGGGCCAGTCGGGAATCAGCGGAAGGTCAACTTCACCCTCGTCATTCTCGACCGCTCCTGCAACCCGCGCCACATAGGTTTTGTCGATGCGTCGCTCCTGAAATTGGCGCGCAAGGCCCGACAGCGCCACTCGATGTCGGGGTATCACCATGACCCCTGAGGTATCCAGATCGAGTCGGTGAACCGCGTGCACCTCGGTGTAGCGATGCGCCAGACGATGCAACAGGCAATCGCGATTCAGTGGATGACGCCCGGGCACACTCAGTAACAAGGTGGGTTTATCGACGATCAATACGTCGCCGTCCTGGTAAAGCAGCCGAATTGGTTCCCGGGAGTGGGGGACGAGGTAGGGGGGCGAATCGTTTTGAGTGGCTGTCACGGGATTGTGGGTAGGGGGCATTAGCTGCGATTCAACACCGCCAGATACTGCTTGATGGCCTCAGGGATGCCGCATCGCAGTGCGTCAATGGTAAAGGCATGCCCAATCGAGACCTCCAGCAAGTCTATGATCTGAAAGTCGGCGAGGTTATCAAGATTGAGATCATGGCCGGCGTTAATTCCGAGGCCTGCCGCCGACGCGGCTGCCGCGGCTTCCTGAAACTGACGGAGCACCGCGTTGTGATCCCCGGTCTCGTGGGCGCGGGCGTAGGTTTCGGTATACAGCTCGATACGATCAGCGCCAAGGGCGGCAACCAGTTCGATTTGCGCGGGCGAAGGGTCCATGAACAGACTGACCCGGCACCCCCAGTTTTTCAGCTGCGCAATCACTGGTGCCAGCCGGTCTCCGTCTTTGTGCACATCGAAACCGTGGTCAGAAGTCAGTTGATCATTGGTATCGGGTACCAGCGTCACCTGAGCGGGGCGGACGGATTCGATCAGCGCCATAAAGCCAGGATAGTCGCTGATACCTGCCCGCGGCGCGGCCTGCGCGTCGGCAAAAGGATTGCCCTCGATGTTGAGCTCAATGTCTCCACTGCCGCTCAGCGTCGCCAGGTTCAGCTGCCCAAGTCGCAGGCAGTCCTCGGCGCGGATGTGCCGCTGATCGGGTCGCGGGTGAACGGTGATTCCGTGCGCGCCGGCTTTAATGACCGCCGCCGCAAACTCGCAGGGGTCAGGGTGTCGCGTATCCCGTGAGTTTCTGATCAGCGCAATCTTGTTCAGATTGATGCTCAGTTGGGTCACGGCGTGATACGACTCATCGACGTAATCACGACCGGTTTCACCGGCACATCCTGGAATACGCTGGGGCCCCGCGTCGTCATCGCCTGCGCCGGGCCGGTGTCTGACAAGGCGATGATATCGACCACTTGCATCCCCTCCAGCACCTCGCCAAACACCGTATAACCATCGTTGCCGGGTGACCAATCAAGGCGCAGGTTGCTGCGTTGATTGATAAAAAATTGTGCTGTTGCGGAGTCGGGGTCGCTGGTGCGTGCCATTGCCAGCGTGCCGCGCGTGTTGTGAAGTTTATTGCGCGACTCGTTGACGATCGGTTCGTGGGTCGCTTTTTCTTCCAGCGCTGCGGTGAAGCCGCCCCCCTGAATCATAAAATTGGGAATCACTCGGTGAAAAACCGTGCCGTCGTAATGACCTTCATCCACGTAACGCAGAAAATTCTCCACCGTGACCGGCGACTTGTCGGCAAATAATTCGATGGTGATGTCACCGTCAGTAGTTTGAATCAGCACTCTGGGGTTTTGCGCGTCTTCAGTGCGTGCGCTGATGCTGACCATGAGCGTCATGGCCATCATCGTGATGGCGATCAACAGTCGCCCGCAAACATTTCTGTGATCGTTCTTCATGACCTTCTCCTGTCTCATGACCAGCCATCCTGCCGTTTTTTCTTGGGCCAAAGCCGGGGTGCCACGACGGCCAAAATCACGCCCAGCAGAACCGCCAGCGCGCCGTCCAGAATCTGATTATTGGCAATGCGTTCCCGCAGCCGGACATTTTCCAGTCGCAGAAGATCAGCGTCAGAGCGTTCTGATTCGAGCTCTGCCACCAGCTGTTGATTGAGCAGGTCCAAATCCAACGCTGCCGCTGAGACGCGCTTCACCTCGGTCAGTTCGGCTTGCGTACTATCCAAGGCCGACTGGAGCTCAATGATCGTCTCATCGGCTTCGCTGGCCTGCGAGGAGCTCTGATTGAGCTGGCTGACGACCCGGTCTCGCTCGCCCCTGACTTGCTCCAGTTCCAAGCGCAAATCATTGATTAACAGGCCGGCCGGCGGATCTTTCTGCAGGTACTGCGTCGGAATCCAACCGCGGGTTCCACCGCGGGTCTCGATCTCTGCCCATTCGCCGTCTTCACTTTGATCGAACACCAGCAGGGCGGTGCCCGATGGGAGTCCACGGTTGACGATGCGATAGTTGGCGCCGGCGCCGCTCCGAACAGGTACCAGCACCATATCGCTGATGTATTGGGTCTCTTGAGCAAACGACCCGGCGCCGGGTAGCACTAGCAAGAGCAACACCGCGCGGGAAGTGCTGCGAATCATCGGGCAAGTGTGAGATTTCATTGCGACCCTTCCGCTGGCTGGGAGTTTCCATCCAGCTCATCGGCCTTCAAATACGGCAGTGCAACCAAGATGGTGAGTACGCTCGCGATCACAGCGAAGCCCAGGCCAGAGTAGAGTTTGTAGAGCATCCAGAAAGCCTCGCTGTAATTGAAGGCAACGTAAAGATTGGCCGCGCCCACAATCGTAAAGTTGGCGAACCACACCATGTTTATGCGAATCCATATTGTGCGTGGCAGTGTGAGTTGATTGCCCATCATTCGCTCAATCAATGTCTGCTTCCCGACCATTTGAAAACCGAGCACGACAACGGCCAGCCCCCAGTTGAATACGGTGGGCTTCCACTGGATGAAGATGGGGTCTTTCAGGACCAGCGTCGCCGCACCCATGGGGATAATCAGCGCCGTCATCCACATCAGGCGCCGGTCGTTTTTTCTCTGCATCACTGAGGCGAAGATCCAACAAGCAGTGGTGCTGATCATCAGCACGGCAGTCGCACTGTAGATCCCGTCAAACGTGTGAAACCAACCGGCCACGCTGACCGTCTCGCCGTCCAGCAAGAAATAGACGCCGATGAACAGTACCACCGGTATGAATTCGAGTAGCTGCTTCATTGTCTCGTTGGGTAAAAGGCCTCTGGGCTCGCTATTGAGGTGGCAATGGTAGACAATCTCGCCACGCCGTCGCCTCCAACTCCTGCCATTGTGGTGGCGAACCACCCCGTCCGGGTCGCAGTGTAGAGATAGCCTTGATCGACTTCCACACACATAGTGCCGCTTCTGATGGTGCGCTGGCCCCCGCAGCGCTGGTTGATCGCGCTCTGCGAGAGGGGGTGAAGCGCCTTGCGATTACCGATCACGATACGATTGCGGGTTACCTGAGGGTTTGTCATGACCTGCCAGCAGGCATTGATGTCATCAGTGGTGTGGAGCTTTCCTGTGAATGGGGGCGCCTGGGCATCCATGTCCTCGGTCTGGGCTTCGATCCGGAGGCACCCGGCTTTCAGGCGCATCTGATGCGGCTCGATGCTGCGAGGCGGGAGCGTGCCGAGCGAATCGATCAGAAGTTGGAGCGGGCCGGCATGCCGGGCGCGATGGCAGGTGCACTTGAGGAAGCGGCCGGTGCTCAGATCGGACGTCCGCATTTTGCGAGATGGATGGTGGCAGCCGGTCACGTTGCGAGCGAAGAGGAGGCTTTCAAGCGATTCTTGGGTCGAGGCAAAGCAGGCGACATATCGGTGTTGTGGCCTTCTTTGCTTGAGACCGTGGAAGCCATTCTCGATGCCCAAGGCATGCCAGTGCTCGCTCACCCTGCGCATTATGGACTGACGGCGACACGTCTGCGGGTGCTGGTAGATGCCTTCACCAGCGCGGGTGGCGCTGCCATCGAAATCATTAACGGTCGGCCCAAGCCCGGCGAGCAAGAACTGCTATGGCGGTTAGCCAACGAGCGCAGTCTGCGAGTGTCCGTCGGCTCAGATTTTCATCGCGACTCGACTTATGGTGCCGGTCTGGGCGTAGACGTCACGAACCTGCCCAGTGGCTGTGGTATCTGGGAGGTAGTGTGAGCCAGTTTTTCGCGATCCATCCCGAAACACCACAAAGTCGTTTGATTCAGCAGGCGGTGAGCATCATCCAGCGTGGCGGCGTGGTGGTGTATCCGACCGACTCTGCCTATGCGCTGGGTTGTCAGCTCGGGGACAAAAAGGCGATGGAGCGGATTCGCCGGATTCGGTCGCTGCGGGAGGATCACAACTTCACCTTGGTTTGCCGAGATCTGTCGGAGCTGGGAACCTATGCTCGAGTCGACAACGCGGTCTATCGATTGCTGCGCCACGCAACACCCGGGGCCTACACGTTCGTGCTTGAGGCGACCCGCGAGGTGCCGAGACGCTTGGTACAACCCAAGCGCAAAACCATCGGTCTGCGCGTACCGGATCACCCCATCCCGCAGGCGCTACTTGAGGCGCTCGATGAGCCCTTGATGAGTGCCACACTGATCCTGCCCGGTGACGATTACCCAATGACCGATCCCTACGATATCCGGGACCGACTGGAACATGAAGTGGACCTCGTCATTGATGGCGGGTTCTGCGGCTTGGAGGCCACCAGCGTGATTGATCTCACCGATACCGTGCCCGTGATTTTGCGCCGTGGCGTGGGCGATATCAGCGACTTTGAAGCCGCCTGAAGGTATAGTGCTCTCGTGAACAGCCCCGAAGAAAACACCCAACCGCAAGGCACCCCGATCAGCGAAGAAGGCGTGACACCGCCCCCCGCTTTGCGGCCGGAGCAGGGTGAAATGCCCTTTGCCATGGTGCGCGGCGAAGCTGTCACTGAGCTGCCCAAGGATCTTTATATCCCGCCTCAGGCGCTCGAAGTTTTCCTCGATGCGTTTGAGGGCCCACTGGATTTATTGCTGTACCTTATCCGTCGCCAGAACCTCGATATTCTGGACATTGATGTCGCGCAAATTACCGAGCAATACATGCGCTATGTCGAGCTGATGGATGCCATGCAGTTCGAGCTGGCAGCGGAATATCTGTTGATGGCAGCAATGCTGGCGGAGATCAAGTCGCGCATGTTGTTGCCGCGCTCCAGTGAGCAAGACGACGAGGAGGAAGACCCGCGGGCGAACCTCGTACGCCGGTTGCAAGAATACGAGCGATTCAAAAAAGCGGCCGAAGATTTGGAGGCAATGCCCCGCCTCGAGCGTGAGCTCTGGCAAGCCTCTGCGGCACCGCCTGATTTGCATCTCGAAAGACCGTTACCCGATGTCGATATGCGAGAGGTCCTGCTCGCCTTGGGTGAGGTGCTGCGCAGAGCTGAGATGTACGCCAGTCATCAGATTCAAATGGAGTCGCTGTCGACCCGCGAGCGGATGTCGCAGGTGCTTGAAACGCTGAGGAGCGGCAGCTTCGTACCATTTGTCACACTCTTCAAACCGGAGGAAGGCCGCCTGGGCGTCGTGGTGACGTTTCTTGCGCTGATGGAGCTCATGAAGGAATCCCTGATTGAGATTGTCCAAACAGAAGGGTTTGGCCCCATACACGTCAAAGCGAAATCGGAGTAATCATGGAAGCGGGATTGGTGCAGATTTTGGAAGGAGCGCTGCTGGCAGCCGGCGAACCTTTGTCTGTGCAGCGCATGGCGCTTTTATTTGAGGAGAATGAGCGACCCTCCAATGAAGATATTCGCGCGGCGATCAAATCCGTTGAGGAGCGCTGCGAAGACAGAGGTTACGAGCTGGTGCAGGTCGCATCGGGTTACCGGTTTCAGGTGCGACAAGATCTCGCGACTTGGGTGGGGCGATTGTGGCAGGAGCGTCCGGCTCGTTACTCGCGTGCATTAATGGAGACGCTGTCGTTGATTGCCTATCGTCAGCCGATTACGCGCGGTGAGATTGAAGAGATCCGCGGCGTTGCCGTGAGCACCAACATCATCAAGACGCTTCTGGAGAGAGAGTGGGTGCGCGTGGTGGGACACCGTGACGTGCCGGGCAGGCCGGCAATGTATGCGACGACGCGACAGTTCCTGGATTATTTCAATCTGAAGTCTCTGGACCAGTTACCTCCTCTGGCAGAAATCAAGGAGCTGGATAATCTCTCAGGTGAGTTGGCGTTAGAGACGCCCGAGGGCGATGAGGGAGAGGCTCAGCAGGATGGCGAGCTCGATGCGGGCGCAGAGCAGCACAACGCCGAAGCAGACGACGCTGGAGTGATGCAAGGGGAAGCGCTCGTCGAAGACGCGACTCACGACGAGACGACGGAAGATGGCGAAGAACAGCCCCGCCAGCACTGACACGCCGGCGCCCGAGCCCGAGGAGAAGGGCGAAAAACTCCATAAAGCCCTCGCCAATCTTGGCTGGGGATCGCGGCGAAAAATGGAGCAGTGGATCAGCGAGGGCCGGGTCACAATCGACGGGGCAGTGGCGCGCCTCGGCGATCGGGTTCGCGCAGGGCAGAGCGTCCGCTTGGACGGCAAACCGGTTGATCTGGAGGAAGCGCGCGAAGTCAGAGTGCTGCTTTATCACAAGCCTGTCAGAGAGGTTTGCTCGCGGCATGATCCCGAGGGCCGCAAGACCGTCTTTGAGCGGCTACCGAAGTTAAAGAGCGGCCGCTGGATCTCCGTTGGCCGCCTCGATTTCAATACCTCCGGGGTGTTGCTGTTTACCACAGACGGTGCATTGGCAAATGCACTGATGCATCCCTCTAACGCGATTGAGCGAGAGTATTTGGTCCGCGTGATGGGCCGTGTGGACGATCCCATGTTGGAGCGGCTGAAATCGGGCGTGGAGTTAGACGACGGCCCGGCGAGATTCTCCGATATTCAGGAAGGCGGCGGTGAAGGGATTAATCGTTTCTTCTACGTGGTGCTGATGGAAGGACGCAACCGTGAGGTCAGGCGTCTTTGGGAATCGCAGGGTCTGACCGTGTCTCGGCTGAAGCGCGTGCGTTACGGCGAGGTGTTTCTGCCCTCCAAACTGAAAAAGGGTCAGTGGCTGGAGTTGCCGCAGCGCGATGTCGATGTGATCTATGACATGGCCGGGTTGCCGGCCAGAGACGCTGCGGGCTTGTCCAGGAAGGAGCAGGAGCGCAGAGACCGGTTCGCCAAGAAAGGCCAGCGCGCAGCAGGTCGCCGCAACCGCCGGCAGCACTGATCAAGCTTGAGCGCTCAACGCCTCACCGTTGACGCCCTGACTGGCATCGCTAAGCAGGTACAGCCAATGGCGGGTGAGCGCCTCTGCTGAGGGGTTCGTGTCTGGCGGTTCGCCAGGATAGGCCGCGCGACGCATGCGCGTGTTAACGGCACCGGGGTTCAAACTGTTCACTCTGATATTGCTGGTGTTCCCCAGCTCGTCTGCCAGCACTTGCATGTAGCCCTCGGTGGCAAATTTTGAGACGGCATACGCCCCCCAATAGGCTTTGCCGCGGCGCCCCACGCCCGAGCTGGTCAATACGACGGAGGCGGCCGGCGCAGCCTCCAACAGTGGCATCAGGGCCCGGGTAAGCAAGAAAACCGAGGTGATATTGACCTGCAGTACCTCGTGCCAGCTCTGCGGCGACGTCTGCGCGAGCGCGCGTCGCTCCCCCAGCACACTGGCGTTGTGCAGAAGTCCCGCCAGCGTGACATCGGCCGCGGTCAACTCTTCGGCCAGGCTGTCATACACCGTTGCGTCATGACTCTGAAGGTCCAGTGGAATCAGCCCCGGGGTAGGTCCCTGTGCCGTGACGATCTCGTCGTAGATCGGCTCCAGTGAGGCTTCATCCCGCCCGAGAAGCAACACCTCCGCCCCGTGAGCGGCACAAGCGACCGCCACAGCGCGACCAATGCCGCCAGCTGCACCCGTCACCATAATCGTTTTGCCGGCAAATTCATCCGGGCTGGGCACCCAATTGTCAGGGGTGATTTTCAAAACAGTTGACCTCTAATCAAGTCGGCTAAGTGCTCACTACTGAGGGCAACCGCATCAGCACCCCACATTTCGGCTGACTCATCAGCCGTCAGATAGCCATAGGCTGCTGCGATCGTGAAGCATCCGGCCGAGTTCCCCGCCTCGATGTCGCGAAGGTGGTCACCGATAAACAGCGAGTGTTTGGGGGAAGCACCCAATTGCTCGCAGGCCAACAGAATGGCCTCGGGGTCGGGCTTCGGCTGGGCGACGTGGTCGGGTGTGATGAGGGCGCCTGCCGGAGGGTCGAAAGGCATACTCTTCATCAAGGGTGCCGCGAAGCGCTCCAGTTTGTTGGTCACGACGCCCCAGCTCACGCCCGCTCCGTGCAACTCGGTAATCAGCTCAACAAGTCCGGGGTAGGGTGCGCTGTGTTGGCCCAATTCAGCCTCGTACAGCGTGAGAAACTGCTGGCGCCATGTCTCGAATTGAGAATCGGAAGCAGACACCTCCAGTGCAGTTTGTACCATGCTGATCGCACCGCCCGAGATGCTTTGGCGGATGATATCGCCGTTCATCGGCGCCAACCCGGCTGCTGCTCGCAGCCGATGCCCGATGTGAATGAACTCCGGTGCAGTGTCGATCAATGTGCCGTCCAGATCGAACAACACCGCCCGGGTATGCGGCCCGGGCGTCGCCCGAGTCACGGCTTTGTCGCCCTGATGAGATAGTTCACCGACACGTCCCTCGGGGTGAGCCGATAGCGTTTGGTGAGGGGGTTGTAGGTCATGCCCATCATCTCCTGCATCTGCAGACCGGCTTCCCGAATCCACCGCGCAAGCTCTGAGGGCTTGATGAGCTTTTCATATTCGTGTGTGCCACGGGGTAGCATATTGAGCACGTACTCTGCGCCGACGATAGCAAACAGGAAAGATTTGGGGTTGCGATTGATCGTCGAGAAAAATACGTCGCCACCGGGCTCGCAAAGATCGGCGCAAGCCTGAATGACGGCCGAGGGGTCGGGCACGTGCTCCAGCATTTCAAGGCAGGTGACGACAGAGAACGCGCCGGGGCGTTCTGCGGCCAAAGACTCTGCTGTGCTTTGCAGATAGTCCACCTCAACGCCACTTTCGAGCTGATGCAGTCGAGCCACCGCCAGCGGCGCCTCTCCCATGTCAATGCCAGTCACTGACGCGCCACGATGAGCCAGCGCCTCGCACAGCAGGCCCCCGCCGCATCCGACATCGAGCACTGACTTTCCCATCACACCGGCGTGTTCATCGATCCATCCCGCGCGCAGTGGATTGATATCGTGCAGCGGTTTGAACTCGCTGTTGGGGTCCCACCAGCGTGAGGCGAGCTTCTCGAATTTTGCGATCTCGCCGAGGTCGACATTCGTGTCAGTTGACATGCTTTGGTTACTCCAGAGTCGCTCGAAAATCCCTGATTTTTGCAGACCAAGCTGTGGTCCTCTCCCTCAGTTCTGCTTGATCCAGAGTGCACAACTGACCCGACCGAACTACCGCCTCGCCAGCAACCCAGCTCCACGCCACCTCACTGCCGCTGTTGGCGTAGACGATGGATGAGGCGAGGTTGTAATGCGGTTGGTGGTGTACGCCGCTCAAGTCCAAGGCGATCATGTCGGCGTCTTTGCCGACTTCAATACTGCCCAAGCGGTCCTGTTGACCCATGGCTCGTGCGCCACCGAGCGTGGCCATCTCCAAGGCGGTCCAAGCGTCCAGCGCTCTCGGATCACCATGGGCGGTTTTGCCCAGCAGGGACGCCGTTTGCAGTTCGTTCAGCATATTGAGTCGGTTATTGCTCGCGGCGCCATCGGTGCCGAGCGCCACGTTGATGCCTTGGTCGAGCAATCTCTGTGCGGGGCAGATGCCGCTGCCGAGCTTGAGGTTGGACTTTGGGCAGTGCACGACATGGGCGCCTTGGGTGGCTATGGTCTCGATATCCTGCTCTCCCAGCGCGGTCATATGGACACATTGTGTTCTCGGACCCAGCAGTCCGAGTTGCTCGAGGTAATCGATCGGGCGCATGCCGGTGCGTTCGACTGACCCGAGCACCTCTTCACGTGTCTCGTGCAGATGGATTTGAATGGGGGCATCGAGCTCGTCTGCAAGAACGGCAACCCGCGACAGCGTCTGTTCGCTCACCATGTAGGTTGAGTGGGGACCAAATCCCACGTCGATGCGATCGTGGTCGCGATAGCGATCGCGCAGTGCCAGACCGTTGTTGATGCAGGATTCCGCATCACGTGCCCAAGCGGTCTCGACATCGATCACCGGGAATGTCAGCAGTGCCCTTAACCCGCTGCGATCAACAGCCTCCGCCGTCATTTCAGGAAAGAAATACTGATCTACAAGGGTAGTGGTGCCACCCAGTAGCAGGTCCGCGATGGCGAGCTCTGAGCCGTCCCGAATGAAATCTGGGCTGATGAAATGGGTCTCCGATGGCCAGATGTATTGCTGAAGCCAGGTCATCAGCGGCAAATCGTCAGCATACCCGCGAAACAGCGACATCGAGGCATGGCAATGGGCGTTGATCAATCCCGGCATCAGCACGCAATCGGGCAGATCGATGTGCTCTGATGCCGCTGACAGGCGGGCGTCCTCGCGCGGCAAGATTGCTGCGATCCGTCCATCGCGCAGCGCAACGCTGTGCGCTTCTAAAATCTGGCGTTCAGGCACCATCGGGATCAAAAAATCGGGGTGCAATACTGAATCAAAATCGGGCATGGAGACTCCTGCTTCGCGCGCGGCAGTATAACGCGTGAGAGGCCGTCGAAGCGCCGCTTGGCGTCGAGAAATGCTCGCCCGGAGGGGCGTGATTTGATACAATCTTGGGCGTCGTTCCGGGCCGCTCACTGGCCCCATTACAAGGCCCATAAAAGTAGTCCTAATGGCAGAAAATCCGCAGGAAATGGCGCGGGAAATCCTCCCCGTCAATATCGAAGACGAGCTGAAACAGTCCTACATGGATTACGCCATGAGCGTGATCGTTGGCAGGGCACTTCCCGATGTGCGGGATGGTCTAAAGCCGGTGCACCGACGGGTGTTGTTCGCCATGAACGAGCTGAACAACGATTGGAACAAACCCTATAAAAAATCGGCGCGCGTCGTCGGGGACGTGATTGGTAAATACCATCCCCACGGTGACTCGGCGGTTTACGACACGATTGTGCGCATGGCGCAGGATTTCTCACTGCGTTACACGCTGGTGGATGGTCAGGGTAACTTCGGGTCAATCGACGGCGATTCCGCCGCGGCCATGCGGTATACAGAAATCCGCATGTCCAAGATTGCGCATGCCTTGCTCGCCGATCTCGACAAAGAAACGGTTGATTTCGTCGATAACTACGACGGCACGGAGCGGATTCCCGCGGTCCTGCCGACCCGCGTTCCGAACCTGCTGGTGAATGGATCCTCCGGGATTGCAGTGGGTATGGCCACGAACATTCCGCCTCACAATCTTCGCGAGGTGGTAGCGGGGTGCCTGGCCACGCTTGAGGACCCTGACATCAGCGTTGACGAGCTGATGCAATTTATACCCGGCCCAGATTTCCCGACGGGAGCACAAATTAACGGGCGAGCTGGCATCGTTCAGGCCTACCGTACCGGGCGCGGACGAATCTATGTGCGGGCCAAAGCTGAGGTCGTTACGGATGAGTCCAAGGGCAAGGACACCATCATCATTCACGAGATTCCTTACCAGCTGAACAAGTCTCGTTTGATAGAGCGCATTGCCGAGCTCGTCAAAGAGAAAAAGCTGGAGGGCATCACCGAGCTCCGCGATGAGTCGGATAAAGACGGCCTCCGTGTGGTGATCGAGCTGCGGCGCGGCGAAGTCGGCGACGTGGTGCTCAACAATCTCTACGCCCAGACCCAACTGCAGTCTGTGGTCGGCATGAATATGGTCGCGCTGGTCGATGGCGAACCCAAAATTCTCAATCTCAAGCAAATGATTGAGGCCTTCGTCCGTCACCGACGCGAGATCGTCACGCGTCGGACGGTTTATCTGCTGCGTAAGGCCCGCGAGCGCGGCCACGTGCTGGAAGGTCTTGCCATTGCACTGGCCAACATCGACGAGGTGATCGAGCTGATCAAAGCCTCGCCGACTGCGGCAGATGCCCGCGAAGGGCTTATGGCCCGATCATGGTCGCCCGGGGACGTGACGGCCATGCTCGAGCGAGCCGGAGCAGACGCCTGCCGGCCCGACGATCTCCCTGAGGCGTTCGGGCTTCGTGAGGGCCAGTATCATCTCTCGCCAGCTCAGGCACAGGCGATTCTTGACCTCAGGTTGCACCGCCTGACCGGTTTGGAGCACGAAAAACTGCTGCAAGAATACGCCGATAAAATCGCCGAGATCGCCGACTACCTGGAAATTCTGAGTGACCCCGACCGGCTTAAGCGGGTGATCCGAGAGGAACTCGAAGAGCTGGTTGAAGAGTTCGGCGACGACCGAAAAACCCAAATCTCTGATTCGGCCCATGATCTGACCGTCGAGGACCTGATCACCGAGGAAGACCGTGTGGTGACAATCTCGCACGGGGGTTATGCGAAGACCCAGTCCTTGACCGACTATCAGGCCCAGCGTCGCGGCGGCACAGGCCGCAGTGCGACTGCGGTCAAGGACGAAGACTTTGTCGAGCACCTACTAATCGCCAGCACCCACGCCACGATTTTGTGTTTCTCGAATCTGGGTAAGGTCTACTGGTTAAAGGTGTTCCATATTCCTCTGGCTAGCCGAACGGCGCGTGGCAGACCGATGGTGAATCTATTGCCGCTGGATGAGGGCGAGCGGATTACGTCGATCTTGCCTATCGAAGGCTATGAAACAGACCACTTTATCTTCATGGCAACCGCTAACGGCACGGTCAAAAAGACCGATATGAGTCTCTTCTCCCGGCAACGCAGTGTCGGTCTGCGCGCTATAGAGTTGGACGAGGACGATGTGTTGGTGGGTACCGCGGTGACGGATGGCAGTCAGGACATCATGCTGTTCTCCAGCGAAGGCAAAGTGGTGCGTTTTGCGGAGTCTTCTGTGCGCGCGATGGGGCGGACCGCGCGCGGCGTGCGGGGTATTCGCCTTGCCGAGGGGCACCGACTGATTTCTTTGGTGGTGCCGCAGGAAGGCAGCAAGATACTCACCGTCAGTGAAAACGGCTACGGCAAGCGTTCGGAGACCAGCGAGTTCCCAGTTAAAGGCCGGGGCACCAAGGGCGTGATTGGGATGACGACCTCTGAGCGCAACGGTTCTTTGGTCGGCGCCGAACAGGTTTGGGACGGCGACGAGATGATGCTGATTTCCAATCAGGGAACGGCGGTGAGGACCCGTGTTGAAGAAGTCAGCGTTCAGGGCCGTAACACTCAGGGTGTGCGTGTGATCCGAACGCGCGACGGTGAGGCGCTGGTGAGCGTCAGCCGCATTGCAGAGGACGACATAGACGCGCCTGATACCACCGAGGTCGTCTCGCAAGCTGCAGGCGACGGAGCGCAAGCCGAACCAGTTGAAGCCGGCGATGCGAGCGGCGCTGATAGCGCGCCAGCAGATCTTGGCAATGAGGGAGACGAGGATTCGGCAGAGTGAGTCGGGCGCACAATTTTTGCGCCGGGCCCGCCGCACTGCCCTTGCCCGTCCTTGAGCGCGCCCAGCGGGAGTTAGTCGATTGGTGTGGCGGTGGGACCTCGGTGATGGAGGTCAGTCACCGCAGTCCTGAGTTTGTGGCAGTTGCTGAGCGGGCCGAAGCGTCACTGCGCAGGTTGTTATCGATTTCTGACGATTACGCAGTCCTTTTTTTGCAGGGCGGTGCCTCGATGCAATT
>JAYOUT010000008.1:3999-14769 GCA_038151055.1 Luminiphilus sp. | reverse complement strand
CGATTTCTGACGATTACGCAGTCCTTTTTTTGCAGGGCGGTGCCTCGATGCAATTCGCCGCGGTCCCGCTGAACCTCAGCGCGATCGGGCAGACTGTCGATCAAGTAGTGACGGGCCAGTGGTCAAAAAAAGCACTAGCCGAAGGCCGGCGATTTGGCGCGGTTAACGTGGTGGCCAGCTCGGAGGAATCCGCCTTCACCGCGGTCCCTGAGCAATCGTCCTGGCAGTGCGAGGCCGATGCCGCCTATCTGCATTATTGTCCCAACGAGACGATTGGCGGTCTCGAATTTGCCTTTGTGCCCGACGTGGAGGTGCCGTTGGTGGCGGATATGTCCTCCACCATCCTGTCGCGTCCTGTTGATGTCGATCATTTCGGGGTCATTTACGCCGGGGCGCAAAAGAATATTGGTCCTGCCGGCCTGTGCCTTGTCATTGTGCGCCGCGACCTCCTGGGTTTGGCCAGAAGCGAGACTCCGGCCATGTTGAATTGGCAGGTCGCCGCAGACAGCGACTCGATGTACAACACGCCGCCGACTTTCGCGCTTTATTTGGCGGGTCTCGTGTTTGAATGGCTGGAAGCTCTCGGCGGACTGGAAAAAATGGCGGAGATCAATCGTCGTAAGGCACACAAGCTCTACAGCGCGATCGACGCCAGCAGTTTTTACGCCAATCCGGTCGAGCCAGTCAGCCGGTCATTGATGAACGTGCCTTTCACGTTGGCAGATGCGGCGCTGGATTCGCTCTTTTTGCAGGAAGCGGAGGCTGCCAGCCTGCTGAACTTAAAGGGACATCGTTCCGTCGGCGGAATGCGTGCGAGCCTATACAATGCTGTCGAAGAGGCATCGGTGGATGCGCTCTGCCAATTTATGCAGGAATTTGAACAACGTCACGGCTAGGCAATGTGGCCTGGGGATACCCGATGGATCCTGATGACAAATTGAAAGCGATTCGAGAGCGCATTGATGCGATCGACAGTCAGCTGCTGGACTTGATCAGCGAGCGGGCTCGCTGCGCCCAAGAAGTCGCCGAGGTCAAGCTGGAGGCCTCTCAGTCTGAGGATGCCAGCCCGATTTTTTATCGTCCGGAGCGCGAGGCTCAGGTGCTGCGCGCCATACAGGAGCGTAATCCCGGGCCGTTAGCCTCGGATTATGTGGCCTCGATCTTTCGCGAAATCATGTCCAGCTGTCTTGCTCTTGAGCAGCCGTTGTCAGTGGCTTACCTGGGGCCTGAAGGGACTTATTCTCAAGCGGCGGCGCTGAAGCACTTTGGCCAGTCGGCCATTCCTATGGGACAGGCCAGCATTTACAAAGTTTTTCGCCAGGTTGAGGAAAGACAGTGTGATTACGGCGTGGTGCCGGTAGAAAATTCAACAGAAGGCATGGTCGGCCAGACGCTGGATTGCTTTCTGGAGTCGCCGCTACAAATCTCGGGTGAGATTGAGCTGCCCGTGGTGCATCACCTGCTCGCGGCCCAGCAAACCGACCTAGACGCCATTCAATTGGTGTTGGGGCATGAACAGGCGTTGGGTCAGTGCCGTCAGTGGCTGGATAGTCATCTCCCCGACGTGCCGCGGGAGGCTGTTGCCAGCAATGGAGAAGCGGCACGACGCGCCGTTGGAGAGGCGGGGGTCGCAGCCATCGCGGGAGCCCTCGCAGCGCAACTGCATGACTTACACATTTTGGCCAGTGCCATTCAGGACAGCTCGACCAATACCACCCGCTTTCTGGTGTTGGGGAGAGAGTCCGTACCGCCCAGTGGTCACGACAAAACCTCATTGCTTGTGTCGGCGCGTAACCGTCCTGGCGCACTGTTGGGTTTACTGCGACCCTTTGAAGAAAATGGCATCAGTTTGACCCGCATTGATTCCCGGCCCTCCAAAACTGAGAAGTGGACCTATGTCTTCTACATCGAGTGTGAGGGGCATCTGGCGGATGAGGTGATGACAGAGGTGATGGGTCAAATCGAGGAGCATTCCATCATGCTCAAGCGGTTGGGGTCCTACCCCAGAGCACCCATCTGACCGTGTCCCGCGAGATGGATGAAGTCATTGCCTTTCTGGGGTTGGGGTTGATCTCCGGGTCGCTCGCTGGCGCACTGCGTGACGCGGGCTGGCAAGGTGACTTGATCGCGTGGGGCCCGCGGGCGCCGTCGTTGGAACGCGGCGTTGAGCTCGGTCTGATTGATCGCTTTACGCTAGATCTGGCTGCTGCGATCAGCGATGCCGACGTGGTGGTTATTGGTGCGCCCCCCGAAGCGACCGCCACGTTATTGCCACAGGTTTTGGCATTGGCCGAGCAAAATGGCCAACCGGTCGTTACCGATATGGCCAGTATCAAAGGGTTCATCGTGGAGGCTGCGGTACCTGCCTACGCGCGGTTTGTTCCCGGTCACCCCATTGCCGGCAGCGAGCACAGCGGCGTGGATGCGGCGACGCCCCAGCTTTTCGAAGGCAGGGAAGTGATCCTGACACCCACGGACATGACAGACAGCGCGGCAGTGAGTGTCGTCGAGCGCATTTGGGCGGTGGCAGGCGCGCGCGTCACGCATATGTCAGTGGCAGATCACGACGCCGCACTCGCTGCCAGTAGCCATATGCCCCATATGCTGGCGTATGCGCTGACCGCCATGCTGGGTGATCACGAACTGACACCCATGAAACACGGTGGCGGTGCGCTGCGGGATATGACGAGAATCGCCGCCTCGGACCCCATCATGTGGCGAGATATCGCGCTGACTAACCGTGATGCCATTCTTGAAGCGATGGATGCGGTTGCAACAGAGCACAGCGCGCTGAGAGCGATGATTGAGAGCGCGGACGATGCTGCGCTGGAAGCTTTTTTTGCGCGTTGTCGACACATTCGTCGCGAGCACGACGCCATCCTGAATCCTCTCCCCCGGGCGGCGGAGGGTGCTGACTGATGCACTTTTATCTGGAACCCGGCGGAAAACTGACCGGCTCAATTCGTGTGCCCGGAGACAAGTCCATGTCTCATCGGTCCATCATGCTGGGTTCCATTGCTGACGGCACGACCACCGTGAGCGGCTTTCTCGAGGGAGAGGATGCGCTGGCGACGCTCGCCGCGTTTCGTGCGATGGGTGTGAACATCACTGACCCCGAGGGGGGGCGGTTAACCATCGATGGGGTCGGATTGAGGGGGTTGAGCGCGCCAGATCAGGTCATGGATGTGGGTAATTCCGGTACCAGCATTCGCCTGATGGTTGGTCTGCTTTCGGGTCAGTCCTTCGACAGCATCATCACCGGAGACCCCTCCTTACTCCGCCGGCCCATGGCCCGCGTCATTACCCCCCTGTCACAAATGGGCGCGTTGATCAGCTCTCGCGAGGGTTGCCCCCCACTCGAAGTGAAGGGAGGGCGCGCATTGACGGGCCTGCACTATGACCTGCCGGTGGCCAGCGCGCAGGTCAAATCCAGCGTGCTGTTGGCCGGGCTCTATGCTTCCGGTCAAACCAGCGTGACCGAACCCGCGCCGACGCGGGACCACACCGAGCGCATGTTGGCGGGTTTTGGGTACCCCGTAGAGAGACGGGATGGCGTTATCGGCCTTGAGGGTGGAGGCACCCTGACCGGCACCGATATTGACATTCCCGCGGACATCTCCTCTGCCGCGTTTTTCCTCGTCGGCGCATCGATTGCGCCGGGCTCTGATCTGACGCTTGAGCATGTGGGAGTGAACCCGACCCGGGATGGCATCATCCGAATACTGCGCGCCATGGGCGCGGACATCGACATCATTAACCCACGTGAGGTTGGGGGTGAGCCCGTCGCAGATCTCAGAGTCAGGTATGCGCCACTGAAAGGCATCGATATTCCGGTGGAGGAGGTTCCCCTTGCCATCGACGAAATGCCTGCGGTGCTGATCGCCGCAGCCTGTGCCGAGGGAGTCACCGTACTGAGTGGGGCGGAGGAACTGCGGGTGAAGGAGAGCGATCGCATTGCCAGCATGGCAGAGGGGCTCACTCAACTGGGCATTCGGAACACGGTTTACCCTGATGGCATTGCCGTCACCGGCGGAGAAATGTCTGGCGGCGTGATCGCAACCCACTATGACCATCGCATCGCCATGAGTTTTGCAATGGCGGCGTTGAGGGCGACCGATCGCATCAAGGTCAGCGATTGCGCCCACGTGGCGACCTCTTTCCCGGGCTTTGCCGAGTTGGCGGTTGAAACCGGTCTTCATTTGGAGGTGGCGGCCGAATAATGTCAGCCGCTCCGGTCATCTGTGTGGACGGACCCAGCGGTGCCGGCAAAGGCACGCTGAGTCTGCGACTGGCCGCCGCACTGGATTGGCACCTGCTGGACAGCGGCGCACTTTACCGGGTGGTGGGATTTGCCTGCCGGCAAGCCGGTGTATCGCTCGATAACAGTGACGCTGTGGCAGAGGTTGCGCGCGCACTGGATGTTGACTTCAGACCGACTGACGCCGGCGTCACAGTGTGGTTGTCTGGCGAAGATGTCACGTCGGCGATCCGTTCGGAAGAGGGCGGCGCAGACGCTTCACAGGTTGCGGCGCTGGAGCCTGTGCGCGCGGCCTTGCTGCTCAGGCAGCAAGAGCTCGCCCGCCCGCCGGGGCTGATTGCCGACGGGCGTGACATGGGGACCGTCGTCTTTCCCGAAGCGCCACTGAAAATCTTCCTCACAGCCAGCGCTGAGGCACGCGCCGAGCGCCGTTTCCATCAGTTGCAGGGTATGGGGGAGAGTGTTAGTCTCGCGCGCCTTCTGACTGACATAGAGCAGCGAGACGCCCGGGATCAGTCCCGATCCGTCTCCCCGTTGGTGCCAGCAGAGGACGCTATCGTCATCGACAGCACAGCGCTGACCGCTGACGAAGTATTGCAGGCCGCCAGCGAATTGGCGAAGTCCCGCAAGCTAATGAGCTAAGTGACGCATCGGAAGAACGGCAGGACCCCGCCGATGCGTTTAGATAACAAACCCGGCTGGGTCTTGAAGCCGGCAGGAGTGGCAACACTCCGCAATTCAGGAAAGTCATCATGAGCGAATCCTTCGCTGAACTCTTTGAAGAAAGCCTCCAAACCGTCGACATGGAGCCCGGATCAATCGTTACGGGCGTTGTCATCGATATCGATAATGAGTGGGTTACGGTCCACGCCGGTTTGAAGTCAGAAGGGGTTATTCCCCTGGATCAATTTACCAATGCCAACGGTGAGTGCAGTCTCAGCGTTGGGGACGAAGTGCAGGTCGCGCTGGAAACCGTTGAAGACGGTTTTGGTGAGACCAAGCTCTCTCGTGAAAAAGCCAAGCGGGCCGAAGCCTGGAAGGGCCTCGAGGCTGCGCATGTGGCAGACGAAGTGGTCATGGGCGTCATCAACGGCAAGGTGAAGGGTGGCTTCACTGTGGACATCGAGTCCATTCGCGCGTTCCTGCCCGGTTCACTGATCGATGTTCGCCCCATTCGCGAGACCACGCACCTTGAGGGCAAAGAACTCGAATTTAAAGTCATCAAGCTGGATCAGAAGCGCAACAACGTGGTGGTGTCGCGCCGCGCCGTTATGGAGTCTGCCAACAGTGCAGAACGTGAGGAATTGCTGCAGAACCTGCAGGAAGGCCAGTCTGTGAAGGGCGTAGTGAAGAACCTGACCGACTACGGCGCATTTGTCGATCTTGGTGGTGTCGATGGACTGTTGCACATCACTGATATGGCCTGGAAGCGTATCAAGCACCCGAGCGAGATTGTGGAAGTTGGTCAAGAAATGGATGTGAAAATCCTTAAGTTTGACCGTGAGCGCAATCGCGTATCGCTGGGCCTCAAGCAGTTGGGTGAGGATCCATGGGTGCAGATTACCGGCCGCTATCCTGAGGGTAGCCGCGTGGTCGCCACGGTGACCAACCTCACCGACTACGGCTGTTTTGCCGAGATCGAAGAGGGAGTCGAAGGTCTGGTACACGTCTCTGAAATGGACTGGACCAACAAAAACGTGCACCCGTCCAAGATCGTTCAACTGGGTGATGAGGTCGAGGTGATGGTGCTGGATATCGACGAGGAGCGTCGTCGCATCTCCTTGGGCATCAAGCAGTGCACACAGAATCCCTGGGATGCGTTTGCCGCAGACCATGCGAAGGGCGACAAGATCTCCGGTAGCATCAAGTCCATTACCGACTTCGGGATTTTCATTGGTCTTGAGGGCAATATTGATGGTCTCGTTCACCTGAGCGATATCAGCTGGAATGAAACCGGCGAAGAAGCGGTGCGCAACTACAAGAAAGGCGATGAGATCGAGACAGTGATCCTGTCAATTGATCCCGAGCGAGAGCGCATCTCACTGGGTATCAAGCAGCTCGAAGAGGACGCGTTCTCCCTCTATGTCAGCGACAATGACCGCGGCAGCCTCGTCACGGGTACCGTGACCGAAGTCGATGCCAAGGGCGCGACGATCAAGCTATCTGATGAAGTGGATGGCTATCTGAAGGCTGCTGACATCAGCGTTGATCGAGTTGAAGACGCGCGTTCCGTGTTGAGCGTCGGCGACTCGGTAGAGGCGAAGGTGGTCAATGTAGACCGCAAGAGCCGCGCCTTGGGTCTGTCCATCAAAGCCAAGGATCAGGACGATGAGAAAGAAGCGGTTGCTTCACTGAAAGAGCAGGACTCTGCCTCATCCCCCGGCACCATCGGTGATCTGATCAAGGCAAAAATGGAAGATCAGTGAAACCCTGACAATATCGTCCAGGCCGGCTAATGCCGGCCTTTTTTTGCCCGCGAGCCTTTTTGGCGAAAGCCGCATAAATCTCATTAAAATGAACAACTTGCCAACCGATAGTGGGTCGGCCACAATAGCGATTCACGTAGGAGGAGTGGGGCCATGACCCGTAGCGAGCTGATTGACTTGATGGCCGATGGTCAGAGCCAGTTAAGCGCCAAGGACGTGGAATTGGCGGTCAAGCTCCTGATCGATCACATGGCCGAAACGCTCTCGTCGGGGCAGCGTATTGAGATCAGGGGTTTTGGCAGTTTTTCTTTGCACTATCGAGAACCTCGTCAGGGCCGCAACCCCCGCACCGGAGACGCAGTGTCGTTGAAGGGCAAGCACGTGCCCCACTTCAAGCCCGGTAAGGAGCTGCGGGATCGCGTTAATCGGGCGGTCAAGTCCGGTTTCTGAGTATGCAGTGGTTCAGGAAGGTGCTGACGCTGCTTCTGGCGCTGGGCGCTGTCGCAGTAGGCGGACTGTTCTCACTGCAAAATACCCTTGAAGTGCCCCTGGATCTGATGGTGATTCAGCTGGCGCCCCAACCCGTGGCGATCTGGATCTTGTTATCGCTGGCCATCGGGGTAGCGATGGGACTGACGACGGGGTCGATTTTGGCACTGCGCCGTGCCGCCACTATTCGTCAATTGCGCAAGCAGCGCGACCGTCTGCTGGCGTCATCAGATCAGGAAACCGCCCGTGGTTCTCAATAACGCGTTGCTGCTGACCCTGCTGGTTCTGGCGGTTGCGGCAGGGTGGACGCTGGGTCGTGGCGGACTCAGGATGGATGGTACTGATCGCTCGCAATTACCCTCCCAGTACTATCGAGGATTCAATTTTCTGTTGGACGGTGAAGAGGAGGATGCGGTTGACGCGTTCACCGAGGCACTGGCCATCAACGAGGAGACGCTGGATACCCACATTGCACTGGGCAGCGTGCTACGCAAGCGAGGTGAGGTTGACCGGGCGATCCGGATTCATCAGAACTTGCTGAAGCGACCACAGTTGACGGCAGTCCAGTTACATCAATCTCATCTGGAGCTGGCCCGGGACTTCATTGCTGCTGGCCTTTACGATCGGGCAGAACAGCTGCTACTCGATCTAGCGGCCCAATCCACAGACTTCAGCGCCACCGCGCAACGACACTTGCTGGAGGTCTATGAAGCCCAGCGAGACTGGAGTGCCGCCGTCACTATTGCTGAGCAACTTGTCACGCTGGCGGCAGCTGGCGAGCCATCGGCGGCGGGACACGGACAGCCGGCGCACCTGTTGCGAGGCCATTATCTGTGCGAGCAAGCAGAGGCCGCAGTGGCTGATGGCGATGCTGAAGCTGCACAAAACCTTTATGAGCAGGCGTTGCGCGACCAACCTCAGGATTTGAGAGCGAGAATGGGGTTGGCGCAAGGCAAGCTCACCGAGGGCGATACGGTGGCGGCAATGGAACACTTCAATGCGGTGATGGACAGTGGCAGAACCTGCACCCCCGAATTGCTTCAGCTATTGAGTGCGATTTGTGACGCGCAGAGTGATAAGGATCTTTATTTGACCTCGCTAAGGCGATACTACGAGCAGCAGGATTCATCGTTGTTGGCGCTCGCACTGGCAAACGAGCTGGGTCAGCGTGATGGCGATGAGTCTGCCGAAGCGTTTCTGCGCCGGACGCTAGCGGGACGGCCGTCGGTATCTGTCGCCGCAGCGTTGGTCTTGAAAGCCTTGCAGTCCGACGCGTCGCTCCCGGAGAGACGTGTGCTCGATCAGTTGATCAGTAACCAGGCCGGTTATCAGTGCGATCACTGCGGCTTCAGTGGTCAGACAAGACACTGGCGTTGCCCGGGTTGCCGGCACTGGGATTCGATCCATTATCAAGGTAGCGCTCAGGGCGAGGCACATGGCTGATCGCGACGCCAATTTGATTGTTGCGCTGGATTTTCCGACAGCCGATACAGCGCTTGAGTTAGCACGGCAGTTGAACCCTGTGGACGTGCGCCTCAAAGTGGGCAAACAACTGTTCACTGCGGCCGGTCCTGATGTGGTGCGGGCTCTGCAAGATTTGGGGTTCGATATCTTTCTTGACCTGAAGTTCCACGATATTCCAAACACCGTGGCTGAAGCGGTCAGGGCGGCAGCTGATTTGGGCGTTTGGATGGTCAACGTGCACGCCTCGGGGGGGTCGCGCATGATGCAGGCAGCGCGCGAGGCGGCGACCTCGGCGGCACGACCACCTCTCTTGATTGGTGTGACGGTGTTAACAAGCATGGCACGTGAAGACCTTGCGGAATTACATTGGGACGCCGAACCCATCGATCGTGTCTGCGAGTTGGCCTCGCTAGCCGCATCAGCGGGCCTCGATGGTGTGGTGTGCTCCGCCGCTGAAGCCAGCGTGCTTTCCAGAGAACATTCACCAGACTTCTTGCTGGTGACACCGGGTATCCGGCAACAGGGGGATGCGGCAGGTGATCAGCGCCGCATCGTCACGCCGCTCGATGCAGTGGCTGCAGGCGCTACCCACCTGGTAGTGGGGCGCTCGATCACTGCGTCTCAGAATCCTGCTGCAACGGTGGCAGAGATCAGAGCCTCGCTGGCTGCGGGTTAGAGCCAAACCCAGTGTTCAAAAATGACCGTTACAGGTGCTGGGTGACTACTGATCTGCCTGTTTTTCATGACCCGTTGCAGAGTCTGTGCGAGTCCCAATCGATGGACTACCACGACAATGTGACGGAGAAACGACTATGACAGTGATACCTACACCTTCCAATCAGTCGGCTAACGCTGATCGCAATACGCGTTTTCGCAACGGCGTAACGACTTCCCTAGTTGCCGCGCTGTTTGTTTTACTGGGTTTAAACCCACTCAACAGCTGGGCGGACGAGCCGATTAATATCAATCTTGCCAGCGCCGAGGTGCTTGCTGATACCCTCGACGGAGTCGGGCTGGCCAAGGCTTATCGCATTATTGAGTACAGAGAAGCACACGGGCCCTTCGAGCACGTCGAAGAGCTGGCTGCAGTGCAAGGCATCGGCATGGCGACCGTAGAGAAAAACCGCGGTGTTATTCGCCTGCAGTAAGATGATGATCTGCCGGTTGCCATGTTTTTGTTAACAGGGGCAACCGGCTATATCGGCCGGGCGGTAAGGGCCGTACTCGAGCAGCAGCGACTGCCGGTGCGGTTAGTGACACGCTCAGGGTCCGACGCTCACGGTGGTGCCGGTGTGCATTACGATATGAGTCAGCCCCATGCCCCGCCGCACGGCCTGTTTGACAATGTCTCTTGTGTGATTCATTGCGCTGGGCTTGCTCATCGGCAGGCTTCTGAAGCGGCCTATCGTGCCATCAATATTGAAGCGGCTGGCCGCCTTGCCGAAGCCGCCGCAGCATCCGGTGTGTCGCACTTTATTTACTTGAGCTCGCTCAATGTTGTCCCCGCGGGCACCCTATCGGCCGATGAGCCGGCCGACCGTTTGCCGGAACCCTCAGAACCTTATGCCGCTTCGAAGTGGCAGGCTGAAAAGGCGCTCCAGCAAATTTGCGCGGCGCGGCAGATGGCGTTGACCATCGTCAGGCCGGGACTGGTTTACGACACCGAGCTCACGGCCAATTTAGCGACGCTGGAGCGACTGACACGCTGGTGTCCGGTCTCATTGCCAGCGGTCGGTGCCCGCTCGATGGTGAGCCGTCAAGATCTGGTGCGGTTGCTGTTGGCCTGTGCGCTCAACCAGAGTGGTGCGCCGGCGGGTCAATCTGTTCTCATTGCCACCGACGGCGAGTGTTACGACGCGGCCAGAGTGACATGCGGGCTGTCGGGGAGGCGGCGAACCATTGCTTTGCCGCGCTTTGCCTCGCGACTCGGTGGACACCTCTTGGACTGGCTGCGCGGCGATCCGCGGGGTAGCGCATGGCGCGGGATTTCCGAGGCACATTGGTGCGGCGTCCCACCTGCGGTTGCGGGCTGGCAACCCAAGGTGAAGCTCGAGTCCCGCCATCCCCGTCATGAGAGTAGCGCGGGGTCTTAATGCTGAGTTTTCTGCTCTTACTGATCTCCAGCTCGATTGG
>JAYOUT010000008.1:0-3899 GCA_038151055.1 Luminiphilus sp. | reverse complement strand
TTTTCTGCTCTTACTGATCTCCAGCTCGATTGGGCTAATGCTTTTTCTTCGCCTGGCGCCAGCCATGAAACTGATTGATGCGCCGACTGCCCGAGGTCTGCATGAAGCGCCCACCATCGTGGGTGGCGGAATCGTCCCCATCGCGATCATGGCCGCATTTTTAGCCCTATCGGGTCCCTTGCCATTCGCCACGACCATTGCGGCGATGATGGTCGGGTTGGCCGTGGTGGGCCTGCTAGATGATCGGTGGTCGATCCCGACGCTGATCAGATTGGTCTGTTACCTCGGTGCCGGGTTGGCGCTCCCCACGATGGTGGTGCCACCAGAGACAATGCCACTCGCTGTCTTGCTCATGGTCGGAGTGGGTGTTGCCTGGTGCATTAATCTGGTGAATTTTATGGACGGGGCCGACGGCCTGGTTGTGTTGCAAAGCCTGAGTGTTGCTGTTGGCTTGGGCCTTATTGCGACCTTTGCGCCCGAAATGGGCGGAAGCCGCGGGGTGCTCAGCTCAGGCTTACTCAGCGGGCTGTGTGCAGCACTCTTCGCCTGTTTTGCGCCGCTACTGTTCTTCAATTGGCCTCCAGCGAGACTGTTCATGGGGGATGCGGGCGCCGTGCCGCTGGGGTTTTATCTGGCACTGCTTGGGTTGGTCGCGCTGTATATTGATCCCGCTTTAGGATGGGTTTGGCTGGTACTCATGATGCCCTTTTTGATCGACAGTGGATTCACGCTGTGCATCCGTCTGCTTAAGGGGCATGCGCCGCATATCGCCCACCGAGATCATGCCTATCAGCGCCTGACACTTCGTGCGGGGAGTTCTTTACCCGTGATACTGGGGTTACTTGCCATGCAGGTGGCGTGGCAGTTCCCGCTGTCGGTGACGATTGTCACGGCTCAGGTATTCCCCCCGCTTCTGGTACTTTTATCGGCCATTCCTGCTCTGATCGTGGTGGTTTACGCCCGCCTCAGCGCGTAAACTAAGTCCTTTCTTTTTAACCAGCTGGCAATCCTTCGGGTTCGGGCTGTGTGGTCAAGGTGAGTATGGTCAAGAAGATGGCGTCACGGGTGCGCGAAGTCGGTGCCCAGTCGGTCTCCGCAGTCATCTGGATGTTTGCTCGCCGGTCTTTATTACCAACGTTTCGTCTATCCGGCTGGCTGTTGCTTGATCTCATTGTGATGATTGGCGCGCTGTATGGCGCGGCCTTTATTGGCGGTGATGAGGGCGGTTTGCTCTTTGGTGGTTTGGCGCCCGCGACGGTCGTCTCGCTGCTGGTTGGTACTGCCCTGATTTTCACGCTTCAAGGTCTATACCGTTCCGTCATCCGGTATATGGGGCAACAGGCCGTCTGGGACCTGGTTAAAGCTGTCAGCTTCTCAACGCTGGCGCTGGGCGCGGCGATTTTTGTCACTGAGGCCAAGATGCCCGCCACGGCAACTCTTGTCTTCTGGTTGCTGATGTTCGTGGGGACTGGCGGTTTGCGCCTGATCACGCGTGCCTGGCATCAACTCAACACCCATGCCGATGCGCGCCGCGTCATTATTTACGGTGCTGGCGAATCGGGGCGGCAGCTGCTGAATGCGTTGAACCACGGTACGGACTACCGTGTTGTTGCGTTTATTGACGATAACCCTCGACTGCATGAGACGGTGATTAACGGCCGGCCCGTGTTAGGTGCGGAAGAGCTCACAAGCCTGGTCGAGGAGCATGCCGTGCGTCAGGTACTGCTTGCGATCCCGTCAGCGTCCCAAGAGCGCCGCCGCGCCATTATTAATTCTTTGGTGGGTTTGCCGGTTCGCGTCCGAACTATCCCCAAGATCAGTGAGCTGATCTCGGGGAATGCGATTGTGAATCAGATTCAGGATGTGGATCTGGATGATCTTCTCGGGCGCGAGCCCGTGCCTCCGCACCCTGAACTGATCGATCGATGCATTACGGATAAGGTCGTGATGGTGACGGGCGCCGGAGGCAGTATTGGTTCAGAGCTTTGCCGACAGATTTTATCGTCGTCGCCGAGAGAATTGATTCTTTTGGATATCTCCGAGTTTGCCCTCTACAGCATTGATAGAGAGATCAAGAGCCTGTGTCAGCGGCAGGGACTCCGTTTCCCCGTTGTGACGTTGCTGGGCAGTGTCCGCGACGAACAGCGACTCGAGTCTATTTTCCGCACGTTTTCGGTTGATACGGTCTACCACGCGGCTGCATACAAGCACGTGCCGATGGTTGAATACAATGTGGCGGAAGGCGTCGCCAATAACGTACATGGCACTTGGAGTGCCGCTTGGGCCGCACATCGTGCCGGTGTTGATACCTTTGTGCTGGTCTCGACGGACAAGGCGGTTCGGCCAACCAACGTCATGGGTGCCTCCAAGCGTTTTGCCGAATTAATTCTACAGGGCCTGTCCCAGATCGAGACCCAAACCCGGTTCTGTATCGTGCGATTCGGCAATGTGTTGGGCTCTTCAGGCTCGGTCGTACCGTTGTTCCGCGAGCAGATCAGCAGTGGCGGGCCGGTAACGGTGACCCACCCGGAAGTGTCTCGTTACTTTATGAGCATCCGTGAGGCAGCTCAGTTAGTGCTGCAGGCAGGCGCGCTGGGCACCGGTGGCGACGTGTTTGTGTTGGATATGGGCGAGCCGGTGCGTATTGTCGAGTTGGCCGAGCGTATGGTGCGTCTCAGCGGCTATGACATTGAACGCGACAACTTGTTTGGCGAGCACATCGACCTTGAATATATTGGTCTGAGACCCGGAGAAAAGCTTCATGAGGAGCTATTGCTCGGCACCTCCGTGACGGGTACCGGTCACCCGATGATCATGCGGGCTGAGGAAGAGTCCTTTGACTTCGACTTCATTGAAGATGCTGCACATCGGCTGTTGCGGGCCTGTGCCGAAATGGATCTGAATGACGTCACGGCGATCTTGACCGAGCACGTCATGGGCTTCTCGGGACACGAGCCGCGCCACGATTACGTCTGGGTCAAGCAGGGTCGCGTCGGCAAGCGGGTCCGTAAAGCGGTGGAAGCGGAGAATGTCACGCCGATTCGTCCGGAACTGGTGGGCCCCAGGCAGAGCACGGGTCGACCTGCCGACTAATCTTATTCCTCTAGTGCCGCTAGACGTGAGCTGAATCAGTCTCGCCTCAGGCGCTTACACCTAATGCGTCATGCCTTTGTTGCGGCGCCTTGCACAGGGTTCTCCCGAAAGATATCCAAGTGACGAATGCCGTGTATCAGCATTGCTCGTTGCTCCCAACACGGGGCTCTTGATAGGGTCCGCTTTCACCTTAATGTCAGGTAGCGCCGGGGCACCCTATGTCTATGATCGTCAATCGACGCGACGTCGATTTTTATCTCGATGAAATGTTTGATTTGGGGTCGCTGCTCGCCAGTGACCGCTACAGCGAGCACGACCGCGAGAGCGTCACGGCCATACTCGATCTTTGTCAAAACATGGCGGAGGAAGAGTTTTTACCCCTTGCGGCGGAGCACGACGAAAACGAGCCCGTCTTTAAAGATGGACAGGCGATCACTCCTGACTCATTAAAAGCTTGTTTGAAGACCTTTATCGAAGCCGGGCTGCCCACGGCGACCTTTGATCATGATCTAGGCGGCATGCAGTTGCCGGTGATGGTTGCCAACTTCATGCAAGGTATCTTTCAAGCGGCCAATGCGCCGGCGACCGGCTACATATTCCTGACCTCCTCTAATGCGCACATGTTGCAGGCCTGCGGCAGCGAAGCGTTGCGCGAGCGTTATCTGCCGCCGCTTGTCGAGGGTCGTTGGTTTGGCACCATGTGCCTGTCTGAACCCCATGCCGGGTCGTCACTATCGGATATCCGCTGCACGGCCGAGCCCGTTGGTGATGGCAGTTACAAGCTGACTGGGACCAAGATGTGGATC
>JAYOUT010000007.1:41119-48552 GCA_038151055.1 Luminiphilus sp. | reverse complement strand
TGACCGGAGACAAAGTGCGAGTCGAACTCACGCCCTATGACCTGACCAAGGGTCGCATCACTTACCGAGAGCGCTAATCTAGCGCTTCAAATTCTCCAGTTGGCTGCGCACCTCCTGCCTGAAGCAACGCTCCATCTTTTGGTGCGCAGTCGCCCCGTACATTCCAGTCAAGGTCTCCCTGGATATCAGGTAATAGCTGACGCTACCTAGCAATCCGTAGACTATTGCGAACGCCCGCGCCTCCGACGCGTTACTTCCAGGTGATGCCGCTGATGCAAGCGCCCGAAGCTTTTCAACAAAAGGCTTGAGAGGCCAGCTACTCGTAACAGGACTGGAAGCTTCAACTTCAAGCAGTGCCCTAAGTGTCAGCTGCACCAGCTGCTGATTTTCAGCCTCTAGCAACCTGCCAATGAGACCCCAGAGCTGGTCCGTCGGATCGCTCACCACTGCCTCTACCGCTTCGATCCAGTTTGTTAACTCGTCTTGCACTGATGCGAGCACAGTCAGATACAGGCGGTCTTTAGAGCGAAAATGATGCAAAACCACTTGCTTACTCGTTCCTGCGGCCCGAGCAACGGCGGATAAACTCGTTGCACCATAACCGTCTGCCGCAAAGCAGGCTCTTGCAGCAGCCAGGATCTGATCGGCTGTTCCCAGCGGTTTCTTCGTCAAGGTTTCTCTCCCACTCATCAATAAAGGATATTGACACTGACCGATCGGTCAATACAATCCTGACCGATCGGTCAAATTACCCGCAGAGAACGCGCTCACCGGCTGGAGAGGAGACACAAACATGCAGCATAAAGTGGAAATGGCGCTAATAAACGAGGGTCTGGACCTTGTAAGACAGCAGAAGCGTTATTTGGCGGGCGGAATGTCCAGCCGTCCTAGCGTTATTTACTGGCAGCCTGATCGATTCGCTGCTGAAGATCGAAAAATCTTCCGCACCCTCCCCCACGCCGTGGCTCACTCAAGCGAACTGACCCACCCCAACACCTACATAACGAGGACTGTGAATGGGCAATCGCTCCTCGTCACACGAGATCAGAAAGGAAACGTCAGGGCGTTCCACAACATCTGCCGACACCGCGGCATGCGACTCGTCGCCTCTGACACAGGCTGCAAAAACCGCTTGAGTTGCCCCTACCACGCTTGGACATACGACCTGACGGGCGCGTTGGTCGCGGCACCTCATTTTGAGGAGGGCTTTCCTGAGCTAGAAAAGTCGACTCTGGGTCTGCATCCCGTTGCGGTGAAAGAGGTCGGGGGCTTTATTTGGCTTTGCACTGAGAAATCATCCACGCCAAACAGTATCGCTGCACATCTCGAGGACGTAGTCGATGACTTGGACTGGCTCAAGCTCGCCACGATGTCGGTGGCGGCGGAAAGCCAGCTCGATATTCAGGCTAATTGGAAACTCCTCGTCGAGGGAGGATTGGAGGCGTACCACTTTAAAGTAGCCCACCGTGACACGATTGGGCCTTATTTCAATGACAACCAGTCGACCTATAGAGCCGTTGGGCCCCACATACGCTCTATTTTGCTGAGGGCATCCTTTGCAGAATTAGCGAAGACAGAAGGTGACTCTCGTAGACTGCGCGATCACGCGAATATTCTTTACACCCTCATCCCCACCAGCCAATTGCTCGTTCAGCAAGACCATGTGGTATGGATCTCCTCAACCCCGATTAGTGCGACCCGCACTGTGCTGCGGATGGTTACTCTCGCTCCAACAACAGAGCGGGACGCCACACACTGGCAAAGAAATCACGACATTACCGAACGAACGCTGCGCGAAGATTTTGAGATTGCTGAAGGCATCCAGCAGGGGTTTCACACCGACTTTTCACAACAGCTCTACTTCGGCCGATTTGAAAGCGCTCTGGAAATCTTCAACAAGCAGGTCGAGCGCTATCTGTCGTGACCGATAGCGGGCTAGGCTTCGACCGGCTCCTCGGCTTCGACCTGCGCCTCGATGGTCAGACCCGTGCGGTCCGCATTCAGAGTGACCAGCGCCGACCCACCTTTGGCGAGCTCCCCGAACAGCACCATGTCCGCCAATGGCTTCTTGATGTGCTCCTGGATGACACGCTCCATGGGCCGAGCACCCATCGTGGCGTCGTAGCCCTTCTCGACCAGCCATAGACGCGCCTCTTCATCGACATCGATGACCACCTGCCGCTCGTCAAGCTGGGTCTGCAGCTCCGTGAGGAATTTGTCGGCAACGGTGAGGATGACGTCCTCGCCCAGTGGCCCGAACGGCACGATCGCGTCGAGACGATTGCGGAACTCCGGCGTGAATGTGCGGTTGATTGCTTCGATTGAATCCGTGGAGTGATCCTGCATCGAGAAACCAATCGAACGACGGCTAACATTTTCAGCGCCCGCATTGGTCGTCATCACCAAAATCACATTACGGAAGTCGGTTTTGCGGCCGTTGTTGTCGGTGAGCGTGCCGTGATCCATCACCTGCAGTAACAGATTGAAGACCTCGGGATGCGCTTTTTCGATTTCGTCCAGCAGCACCACTGAATGCGGGTGCTTGGTCACCGCATCGGTCAGTAAACCGCCTTGGTCGAAACCGACGTAGCCGGGGGGCGCGCCAATCAACCGCGACACCGTATGGCGCTCCATGTACTCAGACATATCAAACCGGAGTAATTCGAGGCCCATCTGTAACGCCAATTGCCGCGTGAGTTCGGTTTTACCGACACCGGTCGGGCCCGCGAGTAAGAAGGAACCAATGGGCTTTTGCCCGCCGCGCAGGCCCGCACGGGCGAGCTTGATTGCGCCGACCATCTGGGAAACCGCATCATCCTGACCAAACACTGTCATTTTGAGGTTGCCCTCGAGCTTGCCGAGCAATTCCTTGTCGTCGCTACTGACAGTCTTTGGCGGAATCCGAGCGATTTTGGCCACCACGGCCTCAATATCGCTGGGGCCCAACACTTTCTTGCGTTTGCTGGGCGACTGCAATTGCTGGAAAGCACCGGCTTCATCGATCACGTCGATGGCCTTGTCCGGCAGAAAACGATCGGTGATATAGCGTGCCGCCATTTCTGAGGCGACGCGCAGCGCTTTATCGGTGTAGCGGAGTTTGTGGTGCGCCTCGAAGCGGGACTTGAGGCCCTTCAAGATTTTGTAAGCGTCTTCTACTGAAGGCTCCAATACATCGACCTTCTGGAAGCGCCGACTGAGTGCTTTGTCCTTATCAAAAATCCCACGGTACTCAGCGTAAGTGGTTGATCCGACGCAACGCATCTTGCCTGAGGCCAATAGTGGCTTCAGGAGATTGCTGGCGTCCATCACGCCGCCTGACGCCGCGCCTGCGCCGATGATGGTGTGAATCTCGTCGATAAAGAGAATGGCCTGGTCATTTTCGCTGAGGTTGGCGAGCAAACCTTTGAGCCGCTTTTCGAAGTCGCCGCGGTACTTGGTACCCGCTAGCAATGCTCCAAGGTCGAGCGAGTAGACGACCGCCTCCTTCAGCGTTTCGGGCACTTCACCGTCGACAATCATCTTTGCCAGACCTTCGGCAATGGCCGTCTTGCCCACCCCGGATTCCCCAACTAAGAGGGGGTTGTTCTTGCGTCGGCGAGCCAAAATCTGCGCCACCCGCTCTACCTCGGTCAGCCTGCCAATCAGCGGATCGATATTGCCGGCCTCTGCCTCGGCATTGAGGTTTGTCGCGTAAGCATCCAGCGGACGTTTCTCTGCAGCGCCCTGCTCTTCCTCCAAATCGCTGAGGGAGTCGGCCGAGTCAGCGGCCTCTTCACCATCTTTACCAATGCCGTGGGTGATGAAATTGACGACATCCAGACGCGACACATTCTGCGATTTCAGGAAATACACCGCCTGGGACTCTTGCTCGGAGAAAATCGCCACCAACAGGTTGGCGCCGGTGACTTCTTGCTGCCCGGAACTCTGAACGTGAAACACAGCGCGCTGCAGCACACGCTGGAAACCGAGCGTAGGTTGCGTATCCCGACCATCCTCGGAGTCAGACAAAAGCGGCGTCGTCGAGTCGATAAATTCTGTGAGCTCACCTCGCAAGTCGTCCAGATCAACCTGACAGGCCTCCAAAACAGCCACGGCCGCCGAGTCATCAAGTAGAGCGAGCAAGAGGTGTTCCACCGTAATGAACTCATGTCGGCGGGCACGTGCCGTCCGGAATGTTTCATTGAGGGTGTTTTCAAGCTCTTTACTCAGCATTCAGTCAGTCCTCGTCGTCGTCTCGAGATGGCTCTACCTCACACAGTAGCGGATGTCCGCTGTCACGGGCACACTGATTCACCTGCGATGCCTTCGTCTCGGCAATATCCTGTGGGTATATTCCACATACGCCTTTGCCCTGCGTGTGGACCGCCAACATGACCTGGGTTGCCTTTTCGCGGTTCATACCAAAGAACTGCTCCAACACTTGCACTACAAATTCCATAGGGGTGTAGTCGTCGTTGAGCAGAATCACACGATACAGAGGGGGTCGTTTGAGTTGCGGCTTGGCCGGGGCAACTGCAAGGCCGCCGTC
Organism: Luminiphilus sp.; assembly: GCA_038151055.1. Lineage (GTDB taxonomy): Bacteria > Pseudomonadota > Gammaproteobacteria > Pseudomonadales > Halieaceae > Luminiphilus. The sequence goes on along the minus strand of JAYOUT010000007.1, from coordinate 44,024 downwards.
GTCCCGGTCATCTCCATCGGACTCAGGGCCGCAATACACCTCAATGGCTGAGACTAAATCTACCTCGAACATGCCGACAGTATAGTCCAACCATCTGCTTTTGGAGCCTCTCCCGGCCGGTTTATCGCTGTTTTCGGCGGCCTCGGCGGTGGTCTGGGCGGCGACCCAGGCGGGTGCGCCCCGAGTCAGGTCCACTCCGTAAATCACCGAAGAACAGCAACAAAAAAGCCCGCACAGGGCGGGCTTTCAAAGTCTCTGCTGGGATCACATATGAGCGACCACAGCCTCGCCAAAGGCGGAGCACGATACCAGTGTCGCCCCCTCCATTAACCGCTCAAAGTCATAGGTCACGGTTTTGGCTTGGATCGCACCGTTCATGCCGTCGATGATGAGATCGGCGGCCTCGTTCCAGCCGAGATGCCGCAACATCATTTCAGCAGACAGAATCAGCGAACCGGGGTTGACCTTGTCCTGCCCGGCATACTTGGGTGCCGTGCCGTGCGTGGCCTCAAACAGTGCCACGGTGTCTGACAAATTTGCGCCAGGCGCAATACCGATCCCGCCAACCTGAGCCGCGAGCGCGTCAGACAAATAGTCGCCGTTTAGATTCAGCGTCGCCACCACGCTGTAGTCACGTGGGCGGGTCAAGACCTGCTGCAACATGGCATCAGCGATCACGTCTTTGATGACGATGTCGTTGCCGGTTCTCGGATTCTTGATGCTGACCCAGGGGCCGCCGTCCAGTAGCTCACCACCGAACTCCTGCTGCGCCAACTCATAGCCCCAATCCCGGAAGGCCCCCTCCGTGAACTTCATGATGTTGCCCTTGTGCACCAGCGTCACCGAGGGCAGATCCTGATCAATTGCATACTGTATGGCCTTGCGCACTAGACGCTGAGTACCCTCTACCGAGACTGGCTTGATGCCGATGCCCACGTTTTGTGGGAAGCGGATTTTTGTTGCGCCCATTTCCTTGATGATGAAATCGACAACTTTTTGCGCCTCGTCGGTGCCCGCCTGATATTCGATGCCGGCATAGATGTCTTCTGAGTTCTCTCGGAAGATGACCATGTTGCAGTCACCCGGCTTTTTGACTGGCGAGGGCACACCCTCGAACCAGCGCACGGGACGAAGGCAGGTGTAAAGATCAAGTTCCTGGCGCAGCGCCACATTCAATGACCGGAATCCGCCGCCTACCGGCGTCGTCAGAGGACCTTTGATCGCAACGCTATAGGTTTTAATAGCGTCGAGGGTCTCCTCCGGAAACCAGTCGCCATCGTAAAGCTCTGCGGCTTTTTCGCCGGTGTAGATCTCCATCCACGAGATCTTCTTTGCGCCGTCGTAGGCCTTGGCAACGGCAGCATCCACCACCGAGATCATGACCGGAGAAATATCAACTCCGATTCCGTCCCCCTCGATGTAAGGAATGATGGGATTGTCGGGAACCGTGATGCTGTTGTCGTCGTTAACGACAATCATGTCGCCGGTTTCAGGAACGGTGATGTGCTTGTATGACATAGAGAAACTCCCCCAGATAAAACCACCGCTACATCGCTTGATGCAACGCCCACGCCAGTCCGCCGCTTTTCTCAACAAGAGCACGTTTATGGTGGCGTGTGATCCGCCTATTTTAACATCAAATGCGGCACACTAGGCGAATGTCCGAGCTGATTCTGTTTAATAAGCCCTTCCGAGTGCTGAGCCAATTTACCGATCGCGACAACCTTGAGAACCCGCGAGCCACGCTGAGCGACTATCTCGACGCACCGGGATACCGGGCCGCAGGCAGGCTCGACTACGATTCGGAGGGCCTATTGCTGCTGACGGATGACGGCACACTGCAGCAGCAAATCGCGAACCCCCGACACAAACAATGGAAAACGTATTGGGTTCAGGTCGAGGGTGAAATCGATATGCTCGCCTGCGAGGCCCTTAGCAAAGGGGTAGCGTTAAAAGACGGCCTGACCCGACCCGCGCGAGCGAAGCCCATCACACCACCGTCGGTATGGCCCCGAAATCCACCCATTCGGGTTCGCCAAACGGTTGCAGACTCATGGCTTGAGCTGGCGATACGAGAAGGCAAAAACCGCCAGGTTCGGCGCATGACGGCCGCAGTAGGCTTTCCGACTCTCCGCCTGATCCGCGTCGCGGTCGGGCCATGGCATCTGGACCAACTGCCATCTGGCGCGCACCGCCGGGTTGTGCACTCGCGCTAGCGCGTTGACCCGGGTGAGGCATGCCCTCATGCTTGCCAGCCAATTCGTTCTCAATGGACCGTAAACGGCCGTGAACCTCAGTGACAACCAGTCGCAAACTGTCATCGTCGGCATGTCAGGTGGCGTCGATTCATCAGTCGCCGCCATGCTCTTATTGGAGCAGGGTTATCGTGTCGAAGGCCTGTTCATGAAGAACTGGGAGGAAGACGACGGCACTGAATACTGCACCGCTAAAGAGGACCTGGCTGATGCGCAGGCCGTTGCCGACCAGCTGGGCATTCATTTGCACAGCGCGAACTTCGCGGCCGAGTACTGGGACGATGTCTTTGATCATTTTTTGACTGAGTACAGCGCCGGCAGAACCCCCAATCCGGATATTCTCTGTAATCGGGAAATTAAGTTCCGTGCGTTTCTGGATTATGCCTCTGAACTGGGTGCAGATCTGATCGCCACGGGACACTATGTGCGCACTGATCAGTGGAACGGAGCCACCCGCTTGCTGAAAGGCCTTGATAACAACAAAGATCAAAGCTATTTCCTGCATCAAGTGAATCATGAGGCGCTGAGGAAGACGCTGTTCCCCGTCGGATCCGTCGACAAAACGACCGTGCGTGAGAAAGCTGCCAGCGCCGGCTTTATTAATGCGCGAAAAAAAGACAGCACCGGTATCTGCTTTATTGGCGAGCGGC
>JAYOUT010000007.1:14540-41019 GCA_038151055.1 Luminiphilus sp. | reverse complement strand
TTTATTAATGCGCGAAAAAAAGACAGCACCGGTATCTGCTTTATTGGCGAGCGGCGATTTCGAGATTTTCTGAAGCAGTATCTGGCCGCTCAGCCAGGCCCGATCCGGTCGGTGGACGGGGAAGCTTTGGGCGAGCACGAGGGGTTGATGTACCACACCATTGGTCAACGTCAGGGCCTGGGTATTGGAGGCAAAGCCAACCACCCCGAGGCGCCTTGGTACGTTGTCGATAAGGATGTTGCGGAAAACACTTTGATCGTCGCGCAGGGAAATGATCATCCCGCCCTATTCCGCACCCAACTCCACGCTGCTGATGTTCTGTGGGTGAGTGGAGAAGCCCCGGACATGCCCTTCGAGTGCAGCGCGAAGATACGCTACCGGCAGGCCGATCAAGCCTGCTCAATCAAAACCGAGGGAGACCGTATAGCGGTCACTTTTGAGACCCCGCAGCGGGCTGTGACGCCAGGCCAATCCGTTGCTTTTTATCAAGACGAGGTCTGTCTGGGCGGCGGCGTCATCGAGCGCGCGCTGTGAAGGACCGCTCGCCACTGGAGCAACGAACCTTGGCGCTGGCAGGCGTCGCTCAAGCGGCTCGTATCGTGGACCTCGCAGCCAAAACAGGAAGCTGGCCCACACCGTTCGTTGAGGCCTCGATCCACTCTCTGTTTTGCTTCGACCCGGAAGAGGTAGACAGTGTGTTCGGCACGCCACAAGGCATACGGCTTGGCCTCGAACAGCTGTCAGCGTGCCTGCGTCTATCCCAGGACCCCGCCGCCGCTGACACGTTGCGCTACACCATGGCGATCCTGCAGCTTGAAAAGCAATTTGCGACCCGCGACGACCTTCAGGCCATTGTCCATTCACGACTCAAGCACACGGCCTACAAAGCAGAGAATTTCTCAAGCGATATCAGAGGCTTAAGCTCCAATATATCTGCAATCTATCAGGATACGCTGAGCACACTGTCCTACCGCATTAAAGTCACCGGCAGTGCCCAGCATTTAAATAATCCCCAAGTCGCTGATTTAGTCCGCGCGGTGCTGATGTGCGGCATTCGCGCTGCCTTCCTCTGGCGTCAGCTTGGGGGTAGCCGGCTGAAACTGATGTGGCAGCGCGGCGCCATCCGAGACACCGCCGCGGGCATGGCGCGCGAACTCGGAGTCACCCACTAGCCGCGGTGTGCCGTGGTAAACTCGTTACTGGCGTTGATACGGAACAGTCATGAGCCCCAGCCCTCTCACCGCACTCTCTCCGCTAGACGGTCGATACCACGGCAAAGTTGACGCGCTGAGAGGCGTTTTCTCAGAATTCGGACTGATCAAGCGGCGCGTACAGGTCGAGGTCGCGTGGCTGATTGCGCTCTCAGAGTGTGACGGTATCGCAGAGGTGCCTCCGCTCAGCGAGGAAGCCAGAGCGCATTTACACGACGTTATCGACTCCTTCAGCGAAGAGCAGGCGAGCCAGATCAAGGCGATTGAGGCGACCACCAACCACGACGTGAAGGCGGTGGAGTACTTTCTTAAGCAAGCAGTCGCCGATATCCCTGAGTTGGCCGCTATCAGCGAATTTATCCATTTCGCCTGCACCAGCGAGGACATTAACAACCTTTCTCACGCGCTCATGTTGCGCGATGGGCATCACGAACTGTCGGCGCAGTTTGCCGCTGTGGCGCAGCAGCTGTCTGAATTGGCCCACGAGCATGCCGACCAGCCCATGCTATCGAGAACCCACGGCCAGGCGGCTACACCCACCACGCTGGGCAAAGAATTAGCCAATGTGGTGGCCCGACTTAACCGGCAACGCGCCGTGGCCGATGCGATCAAACCACTTGGCAAAATGAATGGCGCTGTGGGCAACTACAACGCACACCATGTTGCCTATCCGGAGGTCGCGTGGCCCGAATTAGCCAAGCGGTTCGTCAGCTCTCTGGAATTGGAATGGAACGAATACACCACGCAAATTGAGCCGCATGACTACATGGCAGAGTACTTCGACGCCGTATCGAGAATGAATCAGATCCTTGTCGATTTTTCCCGAGATGTCTGGTCTTACATTTCACTGGGCTACTTTAAGCAGCGCGTCGTTGAAGGTGAGGTTGGCTCTTCAACCATGCCCCATAAAGTGAATCCGATCGACTTCGAAAATGCAGAGGGCAACTTTGGCTTGGCCAATTCACTGCTCAACCATTTGTCGCAAAAGTTGCCGGTGAGTCGTTGGCAGCGAGATCTGACCGACAGCACCGTCCTCAGAAACATGGGTGTCGCGCTGGGATACACGCTGTTGGCCCTCAGCGCGCTACAGCGTGGCATTGGCAAGCTAGAGGTCTCTTCCGAGCCCATGGCCGCTGATCTCGACGCCGCGTGGGAGGTATTGGGCGAAGCCGTGCAAACCGTGATGCGCCGCTATGGCGTGCCAGAGCCCTACGAGAAGCTTAAGGCACTGACGCGGGGGCAACAGCTGTCCGCCGACAATCTGAAATCTTTTATACTCAATCTTGAGATACCTGACGAAGCCAAGGAGCGGCTCATGTCTTTAACGCCCGACACCTACATTGGATACGCACCCGATTTAGCCCGAAACGTTTCGAGCTGAAGCGCCACAGAGTCGCTGAAAAGCTTATGAGACTCTCCGTACCAACAGGGCAGTTTCTGTCCGAGTATTGGCAGCAGAGGCCACTCTTCTGCCCGCAAGCCTTGCCAGGCTTCAAGCCCCCTCTCACACCCGATGAGCTCGCGGGTCTAGCCATGGAGCCCAGCGCTGAAAGTCGCATGGTTTGGCAACATGCTGGCTCTTGGCAGCAGCAGTGCGGTCCATTTGCTGAGGATGCGTTCCATAAGCCGGCCCCCTGGACGCTACTAGTACAGGGTGTAGACCATTGGCATAGCGAGGTGGCTGCCCTCCGCCAATCGCTCCCCCCCATTCCCAGCTGGCGCTTCGATGACATTATGGTGAGCTATGCAACCGACGGTGCGGGCGTTGGCCCTCATTTTGATCGCTATGATGTTTTTCTGGTTCAGGGGCAAGGCCAGAGAGAGTGGCGACTGGGTCCAACCTGCGACGACAACACACCCCAGCTGCAAGAGAATGGCCTAAGCCTCATCCCGCCCTTTGAAGCTGAAGAAACGTTTGTTCTAGAGCCAGGTGATGTGCTCTACGTGCCACCGGGCGTCGCCCACTGGGGCATCGCGCGCGGCGAATCCATGACATTCTCTCTTGGCTATCGCGCGCCCCGCATCGCCGATCTACTGGCGCGGCAAATTGACGTCGTACTAGCCAAACTCGCACCTCAACTTTTACTTGAGGACGGCTTTCTGGCACCAACCGGTGCAAGAGCGGGAGAAATCGCTGCAGACCATATCGCCAATGCGAGAGCCGCATTACAGAACGCTATTGAGGCCCTCGATGACTGCACCTGGTTAGGAGAAGTCGTCACCGAAGTGCCGGCGCCAGAAGACCAAGATGACCTTTACCCCATCGCGCCAGTCGCTGGCGACTCCGTCAGACTCAACCCCGCCAGCCGGGTTGCCTGGATGGAGAAAGCCGACGCGATCGATGTCTTTGTCGATGGCGAGCATCGATCCGTGCCGCTCAACGCCATACGCTCGGTGATCCCCCTGTGCGAGGGACAGTGGATGACCCAAAAGGCCCTTCGCGAGGATGCCCCAGAACTTTATGAGTATCTTGAAGAGCGAAACGCACTGACAGACGAGGACGCGTCATGATTCGTGACCGACACCCCCTGTTACCTCACTTACTGACGATATTGGAAGCCGCCAGACGATCCGTGGTCATTAGTCGTCCCGAGGCAATCCTCCCTCTTTTCGATACAGAGGATGCCATCTCCGAATTAGTGAGGGTCGCGAAGCGCGCACCGCAAACGGGCATACGGGTATTGATGCGGCAGTATGAGGCTACACTGGTTGAAGGCAGCCGTTTTATGTACGCGATGCAACGCATGCCCACCAAGGCGGAATGCCGGCTGCTCGAGGAACACCCAGAGTGGCGATCTGAAACGATGGTACTCGTCGACGAGGAAGTCGGACTGATCATTCATAGTAAAACGAGGCGACCGCTTCACCTCAACGAACGCAGGCAGGTAAAAACGAGACTGACGCGGTTTGACGCACTGTGGGACGTGGCGCATCCGTCCTCCGAAATGCGCCGCCTAAGATGATCCGCTGTAAGACGCCGTCAGAACAGCACCCAAATTGGCAATCACGTCACTCGCCGTCAGGCCAACTCCCGCACTATCCCAGGCGACATCACCTGCGGCAGCGTGTGCTCCCACTGCCGTTGCTGTTGCCAGCGCTGGTTCCAGGCCTTGCGCCATCAGCCCTCCAATCAGACCGGCTAACACATCCCCCATACCACCAGTGGCCATACCGGGGTTGCCCCCTGTGCCAATGATCGAGGGTTGATTCCGGCCCGGAAAAGCAATGATGGTCCCGGCGCCCTTAAGGACCACAACCGCACCCGTTTTTTGGGCGAGGCGCTCGGCCCAGGACAATCGATCTGACTCGATGGCAGCAGCCGTGACGCCGGCAAGGCGCCCAGCCTCGCCCGGGTGCGGCGTTAAGACGCAGCGCTCGCTGAGAGTGCCATCCCCTGTCCCTGAGGCGACGATATTCAACGCATCAGCGTCGATAACCAGTGGTGTTTCTGAGCACAACGCTTGCTGTAGGCAGCCTAAGCCCCACTGTTCGCGGCCCAAACCCGGACCCACAACGAGCGCCTGCTTGCCACTCAGGTGAGCATCCAGTCGCCGGGAATCGTCCACCCCGGTGACCATCACCTCGGGATAACGGGCGAGCGCGGCCACAACGTGCGCTTGGCGTGTTGCCAGCGAGACAAGCCCCGCACCGCTGCGCAGCGCTGCCCCTGCCGCCAGCAAGGCCGCTCCACCCATACCCGTGTCGCCACCGATGACTAAAACGTGGCCAAATCGCCCTTTATGAGCTGCTCTGTTCCGAGGCTGCATCCAGTTCGATCGAGCAGTCCCCATGACCCAAGCGTCGATGGCTACCTGAGCATAGGCTGATTCAGGCGTATCGAGCGTCTCCAGCAGGACCTTACCGACACAATCCAATGCGGGTCCCGTGACCAACCCGGGCTTTAGCGCGATAAAAGTCACCGTCACGTCAGCACGAATCACCGCCCCCATCGAGACGCCTGTGTCGGCATTGATCCCACTGGGTACATCCAATGCCAAGACGGGCCGTCTAAGGGCATTAATGTTATCGATAACATCTCTAGATTCAGCCCTGAGGGCTGACGACAAACCAATTCCGATCATCGCATCAACCACGACATCAATTTGCTGCCCGGACGACGCAGCATCTAAAAAGTCGTCAATCGATCCGACAGCTTGCTTCGAATCACTGCGCCATGCCTCGAAAGCTTGCCGTGCGGCGCCCTGCAGCTTGCCCAGATCGCCAACCATCGCCACGTCGCAGCGCAGGCCCGCTGCCTCGGCTAAATGTGCAAGCACCCAGCCATCACCGCCGTTATTGCCGGTGCCGCAGACCACCAAAAGACGCTTTGCAGTGGGCCAATGCGTTAACAAGGTAGTGAACGCAGCCTCCCCTGCTTTGCACATCAACTCATATTCCGACAGTCGTTGACCTTCGGCAGACAAGCGATCCACTGACCGCATACCGGCGACGCGATAGCAGGGATAAGTAGGAATGGCCGCAGGCAGCTGCGGCGATGACAGAGAAACCGGAGACGCGCCGACACAGGGGGGCGCCTGACGATCCATCTTCTAGAGTGGCTCCCGAGACAAGGCGAGAATCTGCTGGGCCGCGGCTAGCGGCGTTTGTTGCGCGGAACGCACGGCCTCCTCGATAGCGGGAAGCGCGCCCTGCACCGCTGGATGGCTGGACAAACTGCTACGCAGCATCTCGTCGACCAACTGCTGCATCCAGGAGAAATTCTGGCCCGCGCGAGCCCCCTCAAACGCCCCGTTAGCGCGGGCCTCCTCTGCAAACGCTGTGATGGTTTCCCATACTTCGCTGATACCGAGGCCGTGCAATGCCGAACAGGTCATGACCCGGGGCTCCCAGAACCCGTCGTGACTGAGCAGCGACATCGCGCCGCGGTAGTGTTGCTGCGTCGTCCGCGCCAGCGCCTCGCTGGCGCCGTCTGCCTTATTCACGACAATGGCGTCAGCCAGTTCGAGAATGCCTTTCTTGATGCCTTGCAACTCATCCCCGCCCCCCGGGAGCATGAGCAACAGGAAGAAGTCCACCATGCCGGCCACCTGATGTTCTGATTGACCAACACCCACCGTCTCAACCAACACCACGTCAAAACCAGCGGCCTCGCAGAGCATCAATGATTCGCGGGTCTTGAAGGCTACGCCTCCGAGCGCCTTACCCGCCGGGGACGGACGGATAAAAGCAGACTCAGAACGGGACAGTGTTTCCATCCGCGTTTTGTCGCCCAAAATCGAACCACCGGCCACGGGAGAGCTGGGATCAACCGCGAGCACAGCCAGACGATGCCCTTGGTTTATGACGTGCTGACCGAATGCCTCAATAAAAGTGGATTTACCGACACCCGGGACACCGGTGATACCGACCCGGATGCTGCGCCCGGTATGGGGTAATAGTGAAGTCAGTAGCGCCTGAGCGGCGTCGCGATCAGCGGGCAGCTGACTCTCTACCAGGGTGATCGCCTTGGCAAGCGCACGACGATCCCCTGCAAGGATGGCTTCAGCTGTTGGCGTTGATGGCATCGAGGACTTTTCGCGCCGCATCGGGGATAGGCGTGCCCGGGCCAAAAATCAATGCCACCCCATGCTCCTCCAAGAAGGCGTAGTCCTGTTGGGGAATAACACCGCCTGCAATGACGATGACATCCTCAGCCCCCTGCTCTCGCAGAGCATCAATCAGTTGCGGCACAAGCGTTTTGTGGCCCGCCGCGAGACTCGAGGCGCCGACCACATGCACATCGTTCTCAATGGCCTGCCGGGCAACCTCTTCGGGCGTCGAGAACATGGGTGAAAGATCAACGTCAAAGCCGACATCGGCAAAAGCGGTCGCAACCACTTTCGCGCCGCGATCATGACCGTCCTGCCCCATTTTCGCGACCAGCATTCTGGGTCGTCGTCCGTGCTGTGCTACAAAGGCATCGATGTCCATCGAAATACCCTCCCAATTGGCGTCCTCGGCGTAGGCCGCCCCGTAAACACCCGAGACTGTCTGCGCGTTGGCGACAAAGCGACCATACACGCTCTCCAATGCATCCGAGATTTCACCCACGGTCGCTCGACAGCGCGTTGCCTCAACAGCCAGACCCAGCAGATTGCCCTCACCTGACTTGGCTGCCTCAGTGAGCGCCGCCAGTGCCGATTGCACCGCCGCATCATCGCGCGTTTCTCGAATGCTAGCGAGCCGGGCCAGCTGTGATCCTCTAACCTGCTCGTTGTCGATCTCAAGAATGTCGACAGCGTCCTGGTCATCAATCTGAAACTTGTTCACGCCGACAATGACATCTTCACCACGATCAATCCGCGCCTGCTTTTTAGCGGCCGCTTCCTCAATGCGAAGCTTCGGGATGCCACTCTCGATCGCCTTGGCCATACCACCCAATTCGTCAATCTCGGCAATCAGTTCCCGCGCTTTTTCGGCCATGTCATGAGTCAGGTTTTCCATCATGTAGGAGCCACCCCATGGATCCACGACCTGACCAATACCAGTTTCTTCCTGCAAAATCAGCTGCGTATTCCGGGCGATGCGAGCGGCAAAATCCGAGGGCAAGGCAATGGCTTCGTCCAGCGCATTGGTATGCAGAGATTGTGTTCCGCCAAATACCGCAGCCATGGCTTCAATCGTGGTGCGCACAATATTGTTGTAGGGATCTTGCTCGGTCAGCGACCAACCCGAAGTCTGGCAATGGGTGCGCAACATGCCGCTTTTCGGATTGGCTGGCTCGAACTCGTTAACGATCTCAGCCCACAGCAGCCGCGCCGCACGCATTTTCGCGATCTCCATATAGAAATTCATACCAATACCCCAGAAAAAACTGAGGCGTGGCGCGAAATCGTCAATCTTTAAACCCGCAGCAATGGCGGTCTGAATGTATTCTTTGCCGTCGGCGAGGGTATAAGCGAGCTCCAACGCGGCATTCGCGCCGGCCTCCTGCATGTGATATCCCGAGATCGAGATCGTGTTGAACTTGGGCAAATGTGCGGAGCAGTAGGCGATGATATCGCCGATGATGCGCATACTGGGCGCAGGCGGGTAGATGTACGTATTACGCACCATGAATTCTTTCAATATGTCGTTCTGAATCGTCCCCGACAGTGCGGCTTGGTCAACGCCCTGCTCTTCAGCCGCAACAATATAGCCTGCGAGCACCGGCAACACCGCACCGTTCATCGTCATGGAAACCGAGACCTGGTCGAGGGGGATGCCATCGAACAGAATCTTCATGTCCTCAACGGAGTCGACCGCCACGCCTGCTTTGCCTACGTCGCCCGTCACGCGCGGATGATCAGAGTCGTATCCACGATGAGTCGCCAAATCGAATGCCACCGAGATACCTTGTCCACCTGCCGCTAGCGATTTGCGATAAAACGCGTTCGACGCTTCAGCAGTAGAGAATCCTGCGTATTGACGAATCGTCCAGCGCCGTCCTGCATACATGGTGGCCTGAGGGCCTCGGATATAAGGGGAAATTCCTGGGAGCGTATTGGTATAGGGCAGCGACTCAAGGTCCTCAGCGGTATACAGCGTCTTCAGCGGAATGCCCTCGGGCGTATGCCAGGTGAAGTCGTCAGGCTTTAACCCCTTGCTCTGTTTCTCAACCAATGCGCCCCAAGCCGAGAGATTGGCCTCACCGGGGTCATAGACGCTCATGCGTGCGCCTCCGCAGGCTGAGACAGCTCGATGAGCACGCCATCGCAACTTTTGGGATGGATGAAAATTACCCGCGAGCCATGCGCTCCCGGCGTCGGCGCGTCACCGATGAATTGATAGCCCTTGGCCTTCAATCGCTCGACATCACTGTCAATGTCGTCAGTGCGAAAGCACAGATGGTGCAGCCCGCCGCCACGCTTCTCGAGATAAGTCGCGATGGGCCCTTGACCATCAAGCGGGTGCACCAGCTCGATATGAGTTTCGGGCAAGCTAAAAAATGCCGTCGTTGTTTGCGCTGCCTCAACGACCTCGTTGCCATCATGCTGGAGACCAAAGTCCTCCAAGAAACGTGCGACAGCGGCCTCCAGGTCTGGTACGGCGATCGCAATGTGATCGAGTGCGGTAATCATGACAAAAGCCCTGCCTTAAATTAGATGAAGAGCTTGACCAGCTCTGTCGTGTGCTCACGCTTTCTTGCGACCACTTCGGCCTCTGACAACACCTCGACCTTCTCGTCGGGCGTGACTTTAAACAGAGGCTGCCCCTTAGCGATAATGACGCCATCACCTTCCACCAACACTTCGTCAACGGTCCCGGCGAAGGGAGCGATGACTTTATTGAACATCTTCATGACTTCAACAATGTAAAGCGGCTCGCCAGCCTCAAAATGCTGCCCCACCTCGACATAGAGTGGCGCTTCAGGCGCCTCTCGGCCGTAAAACATGCCGCCGCTCTCGGCGACAATCTCGTCGGATTTGGCAACCGGCGGCGGAGCCAGCGCCCGCGCCATCGCCTTCTGGTGCGATTCATCTAACAGCCTCTCGGGGAAATCGATGCTCATATCCGCATTCACCCCAAGATCGAAGAAACCCGTGAACTTTGCCATCGCCGGCAGCAGCTCGAGAATTTCTGTCCCCACCTGATAGCCTCTGTGGGCCGCCTTAATGGCAGCCCAGTCGCCAGCCGATACGCCCTCGGGTGGGCCGCCCTCAAGCAACTCACACACTCCGGCCCACGTGTCGGCATCGAAGCGCCGGCTCATTTCTGCGTAGAAGTCTTCCGCGTCAGACAAAATAGCGTGATCGTGGTCCCAGATCATATTTGCGGCAGGCTCAGCGTCGTTCCAGTCCAGCTGCAAAAAGTGATAGGTATCGGCCAACACCTCGATCGGATTCTCAGCCCAGGAAAAATGCCCGTCCTCAAAGCGGAAGGCACGTTGATTCAAGCTCAACCAACCAGACAACAAATGAGGCGAGGCCATCAACTGCTTAATGGGACGAATTAAGAGGCTCTGCTTAGCGGCCAGTACTTCGCGAAGTGAGGCATCGGCAGCATCAGCGCCAAGCCGGGCACTGCAGAGATGCTGCCACGCAACGTCGACGTCGACCTGACCGGACTCTTGCGCGAGCTCGCCCACCGCCGTCAGGTAAGGAACAATAAACTGCGTGGTCGGCCGGGCGTTAACCGTTCTGCCAAGAAACCAGTGCACCAGGCCGTAGTGAAAAGCCAGATTGGTCGCGAGATCCTTGCCGCGCAAACGGCTGGCACGCAGCACCTCGGCCATTTGCTCATAGGCAGATTCGCGACTGTCGCCTACCGTCAGTAACAATGCGATGTTGGAGTCATAAGCTCCGGCCAGCGTGTACTCCATGAACACGTCGGTGTCCGGGTTGTGCAGACTAATACCCTGATCATCGCGGATCTCGCCCGCGATAGGGTCTGACCAAAACTCCACAACACCGCCAGCACTGGGCTGCAACGCATCATTGGTCGCATTGAGCCTCGCCTCCAGCGAGTCGGGAAGCCGCGCTATCCGCTCTGGCTTTGGCAGTGCAGGTCCATGCGCAGCGAGCAGCACCATCGCCTCGACCAGAGACTCCACCACGAACGCGTCAGAGGCATCATCGGGATTAACAAAGCGCATGGCGTAGCAAAGCTCCGATACACGATGCTCAACCTGAATACGCGTATTCATCTCCATGAAAAAGTGCTGGTCACGATCAACGATACACTCAAACGTAGACACTGAATCCAGCCCAACAGCCTCGCCAAAACGCGCCGCCTCGGTTTCCATCGCATCGAGCGTCTTGACGTCCTGAGCCAACACCGCAGCCTCGTTTTCCGAACCCGCCTGCTGCGCCCGGCTCTCAGCTGCCTGCAGTGACTCTCTCGTCACCGATACTTCTAACAGTTTTTGCTCGTGCATTTGCAGGGAACAATCGCGCCCCCCCAGCGTAATGCACCAGTCGCCGTTACCGATGACCTGAATTTCTTGATGGCGCGTGGTCTCAATATTGAGCTCGACCAGCACGTTTTTATTGTCGCCGACCCCCGTCGCCTTCACCTCATTCAAGATTTCCCTGACCAACTCGGGGGTCTTGTCAGCCTGCCCCAGCGGCACAATGCGTTGGCCCTTACCGCCACCACCGCCAATTGCCTTCAGACGAACGCGATTCTGTGGGTATTGCTCGGCCATTTGCTTAACGGCCTCAGTGAGGGTCTCACCCAGCTCATCAATGGTGTAAAGATCAATGCCTTTTCGGTAGCTAGCCGTCAGCACTTGCTCAGCAAACGCTTCAAGTTCAGTCACCGCGGGATCTTCTAAGCTGAGGCCCTGCTCAGCCACCAGCGCCTCCAACGCCGCGCGATCGGGGTATTTCTTGAGTAGCGTTAAGGTCGTGCCGTTATCAATGCCCGGTGTGACCGATACGCCTGCCTTTAGCGCCGTGCGTTTAGCCTCGTCTTTCAGGCCCGCTTGCCGCACTGTTCGCGAGCAGGGACCGATAAAATTAAGCCCAGCACCCTCCATCGCCGCCACCATCTGCTCATCTTCGGCCATGAATCCGTAACCCGCGAAGATCGCGTTGTAGCCCCACGTATGGGCGATGGCAATGATGTCGGCAATCCGCTGCTCGCGCTCTTCTTTGGTGGCACCACTGTAGTCAGGAACTCTATGCACCCGATCCGGATCTGTCAGAACGCGGAGCTCGGGCGCCAGCGCGCCGCGGTACACAATCGAATCTTTTTCCGAAAGCAGGATGCCGTAATGGTTGATACCCATCTCGGTAAAGACATCCATCGATTCTTTACGAATCGGGCCACGGCAAATGATCAGCGGCTTGAGATGATCACAGCGGAATTGCTCAGTCCACTCCGACTGACGAAGCTTGGCGCGACGGTCAGCATGAATCAGAGGATTATCGAGATAATGTTGCGTACCCAAGTGTGATGCTCTCCCGGATGCTGATCAGTGGAATTCACGCTGGACCGATTGCATCGGCCCCGGCGTGTAGTGCCGCAGACAAAATGCCATTTGCGTCGCCAGTGTGCTGCGCAAATCCGACGGCATCACAATCTCGGAAATAGACCCCAGACTCAGCGCCTCTTCCGGGTTCATAATTTCACGCTCATACCGCTGCGCGAGGAGCGCTTCCTCGGCACGGAGCGCGGCATCCACGGCGGCCTCCGCCTCTTGAGCGGCCTGAGCTTCCGACATTCCCTGCGATACGCGTGCGTCGATTTCGGCCTTGATTTGGGTACTGCGGCCAGCACGAATTTTCTTCAATTCGTCTTTGTACACGTACTCCACTCCAGCCGGCCCCATCACTGCCACCCGAGTGGTTGGCAAGGCAACGACGAAATCCGCGCCTGTCGCATAGTTGTTGTAAGACGCGTAAGCGCCACCAAAGGCGTTACGCACCAGAACCAGAAAGCGGGGCGTGCGCAGGTCAACAATGGCGTCGAGCATCGCTCGGCCCGCCTGCACAATGCCGCGGTGCTCTTGCTCACGCCCCGGCAAAAAGCCGGTCGTATCCTCAAGAAAGATCACGGGGATGTTGTAGAGATTACAAAAGCGAATGAAGCGCGCATTTTTATACGCGGCGTCGATATCAATTTGACCCGATGCCACTGCAGAATTGTTGGCCACGAAGCCCACCACATTCCCGCCCATTCGCCCGAAGGCCGTGATGGTATTGCGCGCCCTGTCCGCCTGAGTTTCAAGAAAATCGCCGTGATCGCACAACTGCTGAATCAGAATGCTGATGTCAAAGGGCGTGTTGAAGCCTGTGGGCGAGTTAAATGCCTTTTTTAGCAAGATGTCGATATCCACGGTCTTGCGCTCAATGGGATCCGACGTCTCTCTGTAGGGGGCTAACGATTGGTAGGAATCAGGCAGGTATCGCAACAGCTCGCGCACTTTGCGCAACGCGGCCACTTCATCCTCTACCACAAAGTCCGTTACGCCTGTCTGGGAGTGAACCGAGGGCCCGCCCAATTCATCGGGGGTGATGTCCTCACCCAGAACGCTCTTTACAACGCCAGGGCCGGTAAGCCCAAAAAATGTGTTTTTAGGCTGTATGAGGAAACTACCCTGCCGAGGTAGGTAACTTCCTCCACCCGCGTTAAAACCAAACATGCACATGATGCTGGGCACAATGCCGCTGATTTTACGCAGCGCGGTAAAAGCATCCGCGTAACCGTCCAGACCACCGACCCCAGCCGGAATATAGGCCCCTGCAGAGTCATTCAGCCCCACCAACGGGATTTGACGCTTTGCCGCCAGCTCAAACAATCGCGCCAGCTTCTCGCCATTGGTTGCGTCCATTGAGCCCGCGCGAACCGTGAAATCGTGCCCGTAAACCGCAACGTCACGACCGTCGATGCTGATAATCGCCGTGACCAGAGAGGCGCCATCGAGATTCGGCCCCCAGTTCTGAAAAAGCACGTGCGGCTCACCATCTGCCAAAAAACGAATGCGTTCCCAAACCGTCATCCGCTCCTTGAGATGTTGCCGCTGCCGGTTGGCAGTGCCCGCAGCGACATAAGGTTTGTTGCGCAGCTCGGCGCCCCGCTTCAGCGTGGTCTCGTAACGCCCCAGCTCCGCGGCATCCTCAGGGGTGACCGAAAACGGGTTTTCTAGCGATACGGTCGGCTCGCTTGCGGCGACCTTCTCGGTATCTTGACTCATGGGTGAACTCTCAGATCAGCTATGTAAAGGCGACAGTGCCCAACGAGGACAAAATGTGCCTTTCAACGCTCTGTGCACAGGCCGAGACATTACTTATCCTTATGTATTGATGTCAATTTAACCCCTAAAAATTATAGGGTTATGCATGGTGCCCAGCTCGATAACGCTTCCTCTCCCCTACACCGCGAGCCTGTCGGGACTGGCTGACAGGCTGGCGCATCTACCGGGGTTCGTCTATCTCGACAGTGGTGACCGAGAATTCAGCGCCGAGATGGAAATCGTGGCCGCTCTCCCTACCACCATCCACCAATTGGATGATTATTCGGGAAACTTGAGTGACTGGATGACTGCGGTTGAGCGCGATATCAGCGAAGGACAGGACCACCACGCCACTTTGGGAAGCTCCGGCACATTTACGGGTCGCATTGCCATCGGCTCACTGGATTACAACGCACCCGCCGCACAGCTACTGGGCCATGTCAGCCACCCTTCGGGCACCATGGCGGGCATTTACCATTGGCTATTGGTGTCGCATCGGCCCAGCAAGACAACGGAGCTACTTTTTCACGCCGACTGTCCTGCAGAGACACGCAGCGCAGTACTTAATGCGCTGGAATCTGAGGAGCCAAGACAGCCAAGCCCATTCACCATCACGCGGCCTTTTCAGGCGGCCATCTCTAAACAGGATTATCAGCGAGCTGTAGAACGGATACAGGCGTACATCCTCGCCGGCGATTGTTACCAGGTGAACTTCGCGCAACGCTTCGAGTCGGTGTTGCAGGGTGACGCCTGGACCGCTTACCGGGCGATCCGAGACAATCTTGCAGGGGGCTTCTCCGCCTTCATGCGACCCTCAACCCATCACGCCATACTGTCGCTCTCACCCGAGCGCTTCCTAAAAGTGCGAGATGGTGTTGTGACCACCCAACCGATTAAAGGCACTGCGCCACGACACAGCGACCCAGAGCAAGATAAAAAGTTGGCTGAAGCACTGAAGGGCTCAGAAAAAGATCGCGCCGAAAACGTCATGATCACCGACCTGTTGCGCAATGATATTGGACAGTTCTGCGAGGCCGGATCGGTCAGAGTGACCGAGCTGTGTGGTCTGCACAGCTTTGGCAACGTGCATCATCTGATCAGCACCGTCGAGGGTCGGCTTGCCAGCGGCACAACGGCGGGCCAGTTATTGCTCGCCACATCGCCAGGCGGTTCGATCACCGGCGCCCCGAAAAAGCGCGCCGTGGAGATCATTGCGGAGCTTGAGGACCTCCCTCGCGGCGCCTACTGCGGATCAATATTTATGCTGGGCGGTGGCAACTGGCTTCAAAGTAGCATCGCGATCCGAACGCTCGAAGCCAGCAACGGCAACCTTTATTGCTGGGGTGGCGGCGGCATCACCGCAAGCTCCCAGTGGGAAGCCGAATATCAGGAAACTTTGGACAAGGTCGGCCCGATCATGAGCGCGCTAGAGGCGGCAAGTCAGTGCTCGGGCAGCTCAATCCCTTCATAAAGCGCGATTCGATCAGTCAGTTTGGCTCTGGAGAGGGCCTCCTGCACCAGTTCGCGCCCAAGATGCGGCGCCAGCTCGTGTATAAAGTCGTGCATGTACGCTCTCAGAAAGCTGCCCTTACGGAATCCCACACTCGTCACGGAGTTAGCGAACAGATGCGACACATCGATTTTTACAAGGTCAGCATCTAACTCGTTGTCATAG
The DNA here is from genome assembly GCA_038151055.1 of Luminiphilus sp. Classification (GTDB taxonomy): domain Bacteria; phylum Pseudomonadota; class Gammaproteobacteria; order Pseudomonadales; family Halieaceae; genus Luminiphilus. The sequence goes on along the minus strand of JAYOUT010000007.1, from coordinate 25,475 downwards.
GCCATCCCTGCGATCAACCCGACCCCCAAGCCGAGACGAACATAGGTTTTGATCACATCCGAATCCACGGCCGTGAACACCACTTTCGGCGTCAAGCCGCGATCATTGAAAGCCTCATCAAGCTTGGAGCGGCCCGTAAAACCGGTGGTATAAGTGACGATCGGATGCTCTGCGATGGCCTCCAAAGAGCAATGGGCAACCGACGCCAGCGGGTGACCCTCGGGCACCACGACACAGCGATTCCAGCGGTAGCAAGGCAAAGTAATCAAGCTGGAAAACTGATTGAGCGCCTCGGTGGCAATCACGAAATCCACTTCACCATCAGCCGCCATTTGCGCGACTTGCGGCGGCGTTCCCTGCTTCATCACCAGAGAGACGTCGGGGTATTGCGCCATGAATCGACGAATCACCTCAGGCAGTACGTAGCGCGCCTGCGTATGTGTGGTGGCGATAGAGAGCGTGCCTGAAGTTTCGTCCGAGAATTCCTGAGCCACTCGCTTAATCGACTCCGCCTTGCGTAGCATCTCTCCCGCAAGGTCGAGAATCACCTCGCCAGCCGGCGTGACGTGGGTCAGGTGCTTACCACTGCGCGCGAAGATCTCCACGCCGAGCTCATCCTCGAGGAGCCGAATCTGCTTGCTGATACCGGGCTGCGACGTAAACAAGCTTTGTGCAGTCGCAGACACGTTGAGATCGTGATGCGCCACTTCCCATATGTATCGCAACTGCTGTAGCTTCAAGGCAGGTGTCTCAAGTCTCTCAAGGACACCAAAACCTTACTCCCGTTTTTGCCGAGTGGCTACCGATAGGGAATAAAATTTCTATTTTTTATAATGCTTAGCGAGTGTTGGCCACGCCATGGGGAACATGCCCTGTCGGAACATGCCCGGCCGCGTCTTCGCAGTGAACCTGCTGATCATCGAAGAACACGTCAGCGCGATAAGCCTTTAGGAACTCGGTTTTGGTTAGCCCACCCAAAAAAATCGACTCATCAATGCGGACATCCCAGGCCCGAAGCGTTCTGATCACCCGCTCGTGGGCGGGTGCCGATCTGGCTGTCACCAGTGCCGTTCGGATTGGAGGGTGAGTAGCGGGTAACGCATGCTGCAGTCGCTGCAACGAGGCCAAAAAGTTTTTAAACGGCCCACCCGTGAGGGGCTCCCGGCGCGCAGCATCCTCGTTCGCAGCGAACGCATCCAGACCCTCCCGCTTATAGATTTGCTCCGCCTCGTCGGAGAACAAGACCGCGTCTCCATCAAAGGCAAAACGCAGTTGATCATCATCGTGGTCAGCGGCGGCGGTTGAGACCAACGTTGCGGCCGCAACGCCATGATCGAGTGCGATTCGCACATCTTCACCCTCAGCAGACAAAAACAACTGGCAACCGAATGCTTCGATGTAGCGCCATGGTGGTTCTCCGCCGCAAAAAGCGGCCCGCGTAATGCCTAAGCCGTAATGCTCAATAGAGTTAAATACCCGGAGACCCGTGTCGGCGCTGTTCCGCGACAGCAGAATGACCTCGATACCGAGTGAATCAGGTAACTGACTGTTCAGCGCCAGCAGCTTCTTCACCATGGGAAAGGCTTGACCGGGTTCGAGCGCCTCGTCTTCTTTTTCGATCTGGTAGTTTGAATAGGCTTGCAGACCTTCTTCCTCGAAAATCCGATGCGCGTCATCCAAATTGAACAGAGCGCGCGAAGAAATCGCGATAACAAGCTTCTGCGCGCCGATGGTACTCATGACTGCGCGACGTTCCCGGCAGCGCCCGAGCCACGGCTGAAATAAGCCTTTGATACCTGAAAGACCACTGGCGACAGCAATAGGAGCGCAACTAGGTTTGGAATCGCCATGAACGCGTTCAGCGTATCAGCGACCAGCCAGATCAATCCCAAGTCTGTGCCCGCACCCACCGGTATCGCCAACACCCAGAGGATTCTGAAAGGCAGGATACCTTTGGTTCCGAACAGATAGACGACACATCGCTCTCCATAAAAGGACCAACCAATCATGGTGGTCGTTGCAAACAACACCACTCCCAGCGTCACCACCAACTCCCCTCCCGGCAAAGCGGAACCGAAAGCTGAAGCAGTCAGACTTGCACCCGATATGCCCGACTCGAGTACTCCGGTGAGCATAATGACCAACCCGGTCATCGTGCAGACCACCAGCGTATCGATAAAAGTGCCGAGCATCGCCACCAGCCCCTGCTCTACCGGCTCATTGGTTTTAGCGGCGGCATGGGCGATCGGCGCACTACCGAGACCCGCTTCGTTAGAGAAAATACCTCGTGCAACGCCAAAACGGATCGCCGCCCAGACCGTCGCGCCAGCAAAGCCCCCTGCTGCCGATGCCCCATTGAATGCGCTATCGACCACCGTCGCCAGAGCGGCCGGTACGGCTTGAACATTTAAGCCGATCACCATCAGGCTCATCGCGACATAAGCAATTGCCATCGCGGGCACCACTGCACTCGCCGTCGCGGCAATTCGTTGAATCCCGCCCAAAATGACGGCACCGACGACGACCATCAGCACCACCCCGGTGAGCTCCCATGGCACCTGAAACTGATCACCCAATACCTGCGCCACCGAGTTAGATTGCACGGTATTGGCCAGTCCAAACCCAGCCATGCTGCCAAATAGCGCAAAGGCTCCCCCCAACAAGGCGTAGCGGGGTCCCAGCCCGTTTTTGATGTAATACATCGGCCCACCGCTATAACCACCCTGGTCGTCCTGCTCGCGGTAACGCACAGCCAACACCGCCTCGGCGTACTTCATTGCCATGCCAAACAATGCGGTCAGCCACATCCAAAATAGCGCGCCGGGCCCGCCCAGCGTCATCGCAGTCGCAACGCCCGCAATATTGCCCGTGCCAATGGTCGCGCTAAGTGACGTCATGAGTGCGCGAAACGGCGGAATATCGCCCTCGCCCTGCCCCTGAAACCCGCTAAAGAGTAAGCGGAATGCAAAGCCAAGGCGGCGCCAGGTCAGGAAACCAAGCCCCAAGGTCAGGAAAATGCCCGTGCCCAATAACAGCACCTGCATGGGAACGCCCCATGCCCAAGCATTGATTTCTATAATGATCGCTTCCACTACTTCACCTTAATCCGAGCGCGCTGCCGCGAGCATATCAGCGGACGTCACGGGCTGGCTATTGAGTGTTAGCGCAGACCAAATTTAAGGCACAGACCGCGCGGGATGTCGCTGGCCCTGCTTCGTCAGCGCAGGCTCTGAACGGTTTGCTCAAGCTCCCGAGCATGGGAGAACAACCCAAAGACGCCTCCCGTATGCACGAAAACGATATCGTCCACGCCATCGAAAAAACCTTGTTCAATATCGGTGACCAGACCATGGAACGCCTTGCCTGTATAGACCGGATCAAGTGGTATCCCCTCCAGTCGCGTCAGTTCCGCGATCAACTGATATACCGCCGCATCGGCGCGACCATAACCGGGGCCGACGGAGTGATCCCGAGTGGTTGGCATGAGATCAATATCGGGCAATTGCGACCACCGAGCCACGGAGGCGTGCCAGTCGCTGGCGACCCGCCGATCAAACCAGGCGGCGTCATCGCACACCGCGTATCCGATGACATGGAGCGGTAAATCAAATATCGCCGCACCTGCTGTCAGGCCCGTTTGCGTGCCTGCGGAGCCCGTTGCCATCACCACTGCCGCAGTCTCAATGGCTTGATTCCCAAGGTCTGCGCCCAGCTCCTCAGCGGCACGGATATAGCCCCATATCCCGAGGCTGTCACTGCCGCCAGTTGGGATCATCAAGGCCGGGCGTCCAGCGGCGTCAAACGACGCCTCCAATCGACTGAAAGTGTCTTTAAGCTGGCGGCCCCAGTCTGCCGCGGGCCAGATTTCATGGCTGGCACCCGCGAGTTGATCAAGCAAAAAGTTGCCGGTGAACGCCTCCGATTCGCCATCGGCTCTGAGCACCAAGTGACAGTCAAGGCCCAGCTGGGCCGCTACCAAAGCCGTGGCGCGGCAATGATTACTCTGAACGCCGCCACAGGTCACTAACGTTTGGTAACCCTGCTCTAGGGCGTGTGCACCAATGAATTCAAGTTTTCGGATCTTGTTGCCGGTGAGCGCCGAGCCTGTCAAATCATCCCGCTTTATCCAGAGGCGCTTGCCCGCACCCCACTTGTCCGACGCGCGCGCGAGATACTGGAGCGGCGTCGGGACCCGCGCCAGCTCGAGGCGCGGCGGATAATCAAGCCGATTCAACGCCAACCGACTTCAGGGTGCCCTTGGGCAGCACTGAGGTGACGTGAACTTTCTGAAACTTCAAATCCACATTATTGCCAACCGACAGCACCAGATAGTTGTCGTCTAAACCGCTGATCTTGCCCAGCATCCCCGAGGACAGCGCCACCTCATCACCCTTCTTGAGCGCCGCAACCATCGCGGCGTGCTCTTTCTGGCGCTTACGTTGCGGCCTGATCGTCGTGAAGTACATAAATGCCACGATGCCGATCATCATAAGGGGCAGAAACAATCCACCTCCTTGCGGCTGTGCTGCGGCAGTTTGTGCATAGGCTTGCGGGATCAACATGGTGCGTTCTCCTGTTAGCGAGGCGCCACTCTAAGCCCTGAACCGATTTTCAACAATATGCCCTCCAACAGCGCGATCATCAGTGCTGCGGGTTATAAAGTCTGGCGCCGCCGCTAAGCCGGTGGGTCGATATCGAAATCAATCGTGAGCGGTGCGTGATCCGAGAAACGCTCATCGCGATAGACCGATTGGCACAGGCCTGTGCCAGATAGCCCCGGCGTTACGAGCATGTAGTCGAGTCGCCACCCGACGTTGTTGGCCCATGCCTGCCCCCGGTTAGACCACCACGTATACAGATCGGGTTGGTCTGTGATCTCCCGAAAAATATCCACCCAGCCGAGCTGGTCGTAGATGCGATCCAGCCACGCCCGCTCGTGGGGCATGAAACCGGAATTCTTCTGGTTGCTGCGCCAGTTCTTGAGGTCGATGTTTTGGTGGCAGGTATTCCAGTCCGCACAGATGATGAACTGGCGGCGTTTTCGCTTTAGCGCCGCGAGGTGTTCGTAGAACGGCTCCATAAAGCCGTCTTTACGCGCCTGCGCCGCCTCTGAGGCCGAGCCGGAGGGCACGTAAAGTGAAACGACACTTAACCCAGGGAAATCGAGCTGTATATAGCGGCCCTCGGTATCGACAATTTCCCAATCCAACCGGGTAGTCACCTTTTGCGGCTTCTGTTTGGCGTAAATGGCAGTGCCCGCATAACCTGGCCGCTCCGCCTCGTTGTAATAGCAGTGATATCCCTCGGGGTAAAAGACCTCGTCGGTTAACTGCTCTTCTTTGGCTTTAATTTCTTGAATGCACACGACATCTGCTTTTTGTCTTGCGAGCCAGTCAAAAAAGCCCTTGCGCGCTGCAGCACGAATACCGTTGGTGTTACAGGTGATGACTCGATACATAGATGACGCAACGTCCCCAAATCTGGTTGGCACCGCAGTCAAACAAACTCAGGTGCACAAAACAACCGGGTGAACGGGTGCTCAGCGACAGCTCATCGATTCACTCGCATGATGAAAATGGCTTGGACAACATCATGAAAACAGGGCGTCGGGGAGACGATTGGCAAAACATAGCGCCAGGTAGAGGGAAAGCCAGAGCCGCGGCGTGGGGAGTTTCTGTAAGGGGGAGACTTGCTCCGATCTGTGTCTTTTACCCTCGCGCCGCATGGATAGATTAGGCACGCTCAGACGCCCTGTCCAAGACTAATCCCCCATTTACAGCCGGCTGTTTAGACCCAAACGCTATGACAGCGACAAACCCCGTCCGATTCAGTCAGAATCGACCCCGCGGAGTGGATAGATCCCGCCTCTGATCGTTGGCAGTTCAAAAAAACCGCTCCTATACTCCTCGCCTATGCTCAGGCTTCCCGACCCACATAGAGGCTTAAGATATCCTTGCGTATCACGCTGCTAACGAATCGAGATCTGGCGAGTAATTACGCTCTCAACCTGCTGCTCCCAAAGCTATCGGCGGACCACCAACTCCGCCTATTCTGCTCCGACAGGGTGGGCAGCCAGCCTGAGGCGCCGGCCTTGGCCACCCTCTCGTTCTACGAGCAAACACTCCCCATGACGCTCCTGTTTCCGCTCATCGATGCGCAGTCAAAACAGGGCGAACTCCTTACCTTTCAGGGCCTGAACCGTTACCTGACCGCCCCCATGGGCAGCTTGAATCAACCCAATACACAACAGGGACTGGACGAACTGGCCACCACTGAAGCTGATTTGGTGATCTCAATCCGCTACGGCCGCATTTTGGAAGCCGACGCGTTGTCGATACCGAGACATGGCGCCCTCAATCTACACTCTGGCAGGCTGCCCCAGTATCGAGGCGTGATGGCCACTTTCAGAGCGATGCTGGCGGGCGACGAGCTCCTCGGTAGCACGTTGCACTGGATAGACGATGCAACAATTGATACCGGGAGAATTATTAGCATTCAAAGCCAGCAGACAGACCCGGAGGCGTGTTACCTCGCGAACACCATTGGACTCTACCCGGCTGGCTGTGCGGCGCTGGCCGATGTCGTCGACATGCTTGAGACAGGCAAGAATGTCCTAGCGCAAACGCCAAAAGAAGCAGGCCGCTATTACTCCTTCCCAAGCCAAAGTGACCTGGAGGCATTTGCTGCCGCAGGACATGAATGGACAAAGCCTGACTTCGTTGCCGAACTGCTGTCTCGGTATCTGGCTCCTGACCTCTCGAATTGAAACCAGTCGCCATGATTTTTCGCGTTGCGCTACTTCCTACGTCTCATTTTGCGTCAAAAATACCAGCTCATGCGCGGATTCGGCCACTTACCCCGCACTTTCGTCCGAAAAATAATCTCTAACTGACTGTTATTTATTCGTTTATTATTTTTTTTAGGTGACCGGCACAAAATCTTGCAATTCGCTTGCTTTTTATTTCATTTTGCAACATTATGGTCCCACGTCAGGACGACAGGGGTGTCTCGGGTGGCCACGGAAGGCCATAAGACCCAGGCCCGGGACAAACCTATCAGGGGCATGGATTGCCCCTTCTTTTTTCTCCTCTATACGGTTCTTTACTCAGCGCGCCCGCTCAATGCAGGCGCTCTATTTTTGCCGCACCTTGGCCGCACCGATCGCAAGACCGCATACATAGCGCCATGAAGCCCCTATCCACAGTGACCCCGCTCAGGAAGCATCATTGCGCTGAATCGTAGGATTCGAGCTCAGAGACTGAAAGCTACTCCAGAATCATCCGCTCGCAATGAGCTGGCGTTGCAGGTTCGCAGCCGCCGACACACTTGACTCCGTCGATGCCTTTTGTAGCGTTGCCGCCGGCTACGCTAGAGCACAGGATCTGGCCATACATGTCTTTTAAGCAGCCACCAAGACCACAAACAACCTCTCCTTGCTGGTTCCGCACGGCAGAGCCGTAACGCTCAGTTGCACAAAAAACCGTACCAGATCGATCCTTGTCGCAAGGCCCCTGCCCGCAGACAGTTTGACCTGAGGACTCTCGTAAGCAGTCGGCATGCGCGCTCTGGAAGGCGACCAAAGTGAAGAAAAAACAGAGGCAAATTGATACTCGAGCAGCCATCCCGCCCCTCCGCGGCTAACGTTAATGCCTCTGTGCGAGGCAGATAGGTGATGAGCCAAAGTCGCCAGTACGCGACGGCAACCCATTTCGTGCTCGTTAAATATACAAAATTTTGAATGGGGTGGCTGACGGGTCTCGAACCCGCTACCTCCGGAGCCACAATCCGGTGCTCTACCTGGTGAGCTACAGCCACCATCAAGAAGCATGCGAGATCTGCATGCCTGCCTGAGGTACCACCCTTCCCCCTATGGCATAGCGGAGGAAAAGTGGTCGGGGTGGAGGGATTCGAACCCCCGACATCCTGCTCCCAAAGCAGGCGCGCTACCAGACTGCGCTACACCCCGATGACGGAGGGTTCAGCCCCCGCGCGGCGCGCAGTGTACCGGCATTGCGAATTGTCGGCAATGCGCAACAAAACGCCTTCCCACACAGACCGATCTTTGCCAGAATCGCGCCCGTTTTTAAGGGGGATTTAACATGGCGGCAGTCGTTCTGGACGGCAAACACGTTGCGCAACTCACAGAAGAGCAACTCAGTAAACGGGTTGAGGCACTGAAAGAAAAATCGGACGGTCGAACGCCGGTCCTCGCCACCATCTTGGTAGGCGATGATCCTGCTTCGGCGACCTATGTGAAGATGAAAGGTAACGCCTGTCGTCGGGTCGGCATGGAGTCGATGGCGATCGAACTGCCCGCCTCTACCCGCACCAACGACCTCCTGCGAGAAATCGAGCAGCTTAATCAGAATCCGGACGTACACGGCATCCTGCTGCAGCATCCTGTACCTTCGCAGATCGACGAGCGCGCCTGTTTCGACATGATCGCACTCGAGAAGGATGTTGACGGCGTCACCTGCCTGGGCTTTGGTCGCATGGCGATGGGCGAGCCTGCCTATGGTTGTGCGACGCCGCAAGGCATCATGCGCCTATTGGCACACTACGAGATCAATTTGGAAGGCTTACACGCGGTGGTCATTGGCAGAAGCCCCATTCTGGGCAAGCCGATGGCCATGATGATGCTCGAAGCCAACGCCACGGTCACCATCTGTCACTCCCGAACGCGCGATCTCGAAAGCCATGTGCGTCAGGCTGATTTGGTGGTGGGCGCAGTCGGTCGCCCAGAGTTTATTCGGGCTGACTGGATCAAAGATGGCGCGGTCGTGGTCGACGCGGGGTATCACCCCGGTGGCGTTGGGGACATTGAGCTTGGCCCCCTCGCCGAGCGGGCCAGCGCCATCACGCCAGTGCCGGGCGGTGTAGGCCCGATGACCATCAATACACTGATTCAACAGACTGTCGAGTCCGGCGAGAAAGCGTTGAGCTGAAGCCTAGCTCCGACGGCGCCACTGGGTGCCGTCGGGACCGTCCTCTAACAGCACGCCTTGGGCCTCGAGGCCGTCTCGAATCAGATCCGCGCGCTCAAAATCTCGGTTCGCTTTCGCAGCAATGCGCTCCTGAATGAGCGATTCGATCTCCTCAGACGTCGGCCCATCCTCACCCACAGCGTCGGTAAACCAGGCCTCCGGGTCTGCATCCAGTATTCCTAACAGTCGGCCACCCACCGTGAGCTCAGCCTTGGCCAGCGCGATCTCTTCAGGGTCATTGGATTTGTTCAAGGTACTCGCCGCAGCGTGCAGCGCGGCAATCGCCTCAGGGGTATTCATGTCGTCTAACAGGGCTGAGAACACGCGGCTGTCTTTGGCGTTGAGCGCGGCAGCTGCAATATCGCCGTGACGCCGAAGCGCACCGTAAAACGTGTCCAGCGTGCCTCGAGCGCTGGTCAAGAGTTCGCCAGAAAAATTCAGCGCCGAGCGATAGTGGGCCGAGAGCAGCGCAAAACGAAGCACCTCGCCGGGAAAACGCGTAAGGAGCTCTCTCACTGTGCGGACATTACCCAACGACTTGGACATCTTCTCGCCATCCATGTCGATAAACGCGTTGTGCATCCAATAGCGCACAAAATCGCCGCCATAAGCGCAGCAACTCTGAGCACGCTCGTTCTCATGGTGGGGAAAGATGAGATCACGACCGCCACCATGAATGTCGATAGCCTCCCCCAGATGCGCTCGAATCATCGCCGAGCACTCAAGGTGCCAACCCGGCCGCCCTCGGCCCCAAGGGCTGTCCCAGCCGGGCTCTTGATCGGTAGAGGGCTTCCACAACACAAAATCACCAGGGTGACGCTTGTAGTCAGCGACCTCGACCCGCGCACCTGCCATCATATCCTCTAGCTTGCGTCCGCTGAGTTCACCATAGGTGGGCATGGACTCGACCGCGAACAAAGCGTGGCCATCGGCCTCATAGGCGTGCCCTTCGGCGATCAATCGCTCTGTCAGCGCGATCATGTCCTCGATGTGCTCAGTCGCCATCGGCTCAATCGTGGGCGCGAGCGCATTCAGTGCCGTCATATCCTCGCGATACTTCTGCGTGAAGTGCGTGCTGACTTCCGTAATATCCGTACCGCGCTGCAATGCTGCGTCAATGATCTTGTCGTCGATATCGGTGATGTTGCGCGCGTACACCACCTGCGGATACAGCGCGCTTAACAGTCGATAGAGGCAATCGAACACGACTACCGGACGCGCGTTCCCAATGTGCACGTAGTTATAGACCGTGGGCCCACAGACATACATGGTCACGCGTTCCGGATCCCGGGGCGTGAAGACCTCTTTGACACCCCTCAGCGTGTTGTGCAGGCGCAACTCAGCCATTCGTTGCCGACCACGTATCGCGCAGACCAATGGTCATATTGAAAACGGGCGCCTCTGTGGTGTGCTCATAGCGATCGGCCACAAAATAACCCTCTCGCTCGAACTGAAAGACCTGCTCTGGCTCTGCCTCACTCAGCCCTGGTTCGACCATCGCGCCCTCAATCACCTCAAGGCTTTGCGGATTCAACGCCGCCAATGCGTCTTCCTCTCGGCTCGGCTCAGGCACCGCAAACAATCGGTCGTAGCGCCTGATGGTCGCAGACAAGCCATGCTCGGCAGACACCCACTGGATCACACCCTTAGGCTTCACGCCGTCCTCGGGGTCGGCTCCCGGCACTGACGTCACACAGCGGGCCAACACACGGACGACATTACCTTCAGCATCTTTCTCGCAGCTCTCCCCCTCAATCACCAGCGCGCCGCGCAGTCGGACCCGCTTACCCAACACCAATCGTTTGAACTGCTTGTTTGCTTCCTCGCGAAAGTCTGCCTGATCGATATAAAGCTCACTGCCCATTTGAAGCTCGCGACCACCAAACTCGGGATTAGCAGGATGGTTGGGAACCGTCAGCACCAGCGGCTCAGCAAGGTTGGTCAAAGTGAG
>JAYOUT010000007.1:0-14440 GCA_038151055.1 Luminiphilus sp. | reverse complement strand
TAGCTGGTATTCAGTCTGGCGAATTCAATTTGTCGCGGCCTGTGAGGCACCGGCAAATGCTCGATGAACCAGTCATACAGCGGTCGATGATCTTCGAACTCCAGCGTACAGATGGAATGCGTCACGCCCTCAATGGCGTCCTCCTGCCCGTGCGCAAAGTCATAGGTGGGGTAAATTGGCCACTCATTACCCGTTTGATGATGCGTCGCGTGCCGAATGCGATAAAGGATGGGATCGCGCAAATTCATATTGCTGGACGCCATGTCGATCTTGGCGCGCAACACCCGCTCTCCGTCGGCAAACTCGCCGCTGCGCATTTTTATGAACAGCCCGCGATTTTCCTCAATGGGTCGATCACGATACGGACTATCCTGACCCGGCTCGGTCAACGTCCCCCTGTAAGCGCGCGCCTCCTCGGCCGACAGATCGCACACATACGCCAGACCTGCGTCGATGAGATGGAGCGCCCATTCAAAGAATTGCTCAAAATAAGATGACGCGTAGCGAACCTCCCCATGCCATTGGTAACCGAGCCATCGCACATCTTCCTGAATGGAGTTGATGAACTCCTGACTCTCTTTCTCCGGATTCGTATCGTCAAATCGAAGATGACACTGACCAGCAAATTGCTCTGCCAGCCCAAAATTCACCGTAATGGATTTGGCGTGGCCAATATGCAGATAGCCATTGGGCTCAGGCGGGAACCGCGTCACGACCGTGCTGACGCTACCCGACTCCAAATCAGCTTGGATCTGTGTTCGCAGGAAATTACTGCGCAACGCTGCGGACATAGCAGAACTCGATTAAAAGATGGTGAACAACGACAGCGATACTATACCAAGCAGTCAAGCGCATGGCAGGCCGTCAGGCCAAGCAATCGCCCACAATCCGTCACTAAAAAATGGCGTCGCCACGCACTGCCAGTTCGGGTACGATGCCGCCTCCCATGAAGCTCCCCTGAGGTAACCATGCCAGCTGCTCAAGTATTGATGACCACAACCGTCGGCCCGATCACGCTCGAACTCGACGCGGATAACGCCCCCAAAACCGTGGAAAACTTCCTGTCTTACGTCTCAAATGGCTTCTACGATGGGACCATCTTTCATCGCGTCATCGATAACTTCATGATTCAGGGCGGCGGCTTTGATACTGACATGAGCCAAAAAGAGACCGGGGCACCGATTGAAAACGAGGCCAATAACGGATTGAAAAATCTGCGCGGCTCAATTGCCATGGCGCGAACTCAAGACCCCCACTCGGCGACCGCACAGTTTTTTATCAATGTGAAAGATAACGACTTCCTCAATCACACTGGTGAGAATATGCAGGGCTGGGGATATGCGGTTTTCGGTAAAGTCGCCGAGGGTGAGGACGTGCTGGACAAAATCTGTTGCGTACAAACGGGCAGCCGAGCCGGGCATCAAGATGTGCCTGTCGAACCCATCATTATCGAGAGCGTTACCATCGTCGATCAGTAAGAGGCTTCTGCGGTGCACCGACTTTTCATCAGCGACCTGCACCTGAGCGACGACACGCCGGAGATTGAATCCGCCCTCAAGGCTTTGCTTGAGGCGCAGCCCTTGCCAGACGCCCTGATTATCTTGGGAGATCTCTTCGAGGCGTGGATTGGCGACGACGACGACTCGGCGCTCGCCAATCGCATTAAAGCGTTATTGAATGGCGTGGCCGGTGGCGGCTGCGAGGTAATGATCGCCCGCGGCAATCGAGATTTTATTCTGGGGACGCGCTTTGCCGACGAGGTCGGGGCCACCCTTCTCAGCGACGAGACGGTTATGGACGTCGCGGGCCATCCTACTTTGTTGATGCACGGTGACACGTTGTGCACCGACGACACCGACTATCAGCAGTTTCGAGCGCTCGTACACAACCCGGATTGGCAACGGGAAATAATGAGCAAGCCGCTGGACGAGCGCCGCCAGCTAGCGCGACAGCTCCGTGCCATGAGCGCCGACGCGGCGAGCAACAAACCCGAGGACATCATGGACGTCAATGAGGAGGCAGTCCGCGATCGCATGGCAGCTCACTCGGTCAAATATCTGGTGCACGGGCACACCCACCGACCGGCTCGACACGCCATGAGCGCCGGCGAGCGCATTGTGCTGGGTGATTGGACGCGCGACAAAGGCTGGGTGCTGCGCGAGCGCGATAAGACGCTCACTCTGGAATCTTTTGCTATTCGCTAGTGCAAGCCGGACACGGGTCCACTATGAAACCTGAACTCGTCGTCATCGGCCGTTACCAACTCAGCCTCCAGCGATGAAAAATAGGCCAGGCGCTCCGATAATTGAGTCGCATCACATAGCGACTCCGCGAGCTTCAGATAGTCAGCAAAATGCCGCGCCTCACTCTTCAGTAGCGACAGGTAAAAATCACCCAGCTCTTCATCCAGATGGGGCGCCAATTTGGCAAAGCGTTCGCAGGAGCGCGCTTCGATGAGCGCACCCACAATGAGGGTGTCGATCAGCCGGCCAGGCTCTGATCGCCTTACGCCGACATGCAGACCTTGAGCGTAACGAGACGCGCTCAGAGGCCGATAGTCGATATTGCGACGCGCCATGATCTTGATGACTTGCTCAAAATGCCTCAGCTCCTCCCTTGCCAGCCGCGACATTTTATTGAGCAAAGCAGCATTGTCCGTATAGCGGTGCATCAGTGATAACGCCGTGGCAGCGGCTTTCTTTTCACAATTGGCATGATCGATGAGCAACGTCGCCTCGCAGTCAGGTCTCATCGCCACCGAGATCCAGGTATCAGGGGTGGCGCACGGTAGAAACGCCTCGACCGCCGATGCCATCTCCCTGATTTGACGCTGAGCAACCATCAGGGTGTCGCCCCCTGTCCCTCGGAGGCAAACAAATCGGGAGTTGCAACGTATCGGTCGTAATGCGCCGAAGATAGCACCCAAAATTCCTCGTCGATCTGATCTCTCAGGACTGACAGCGGCACCCCTCTGAAGGCGGGCAAGACTTCAAAGCCAAACTGCTCCGGCACCTCGATCTGGTTAGCGCCTGCCTTGAGCAAGGCAAAGACGTGGCAGTAGGGATCGTGATGCGCCTGATGGCGGATTTTCTGCACCGAGAGCTGCCAATCGAGCAACTTTTGATCGACGATGCGCAATTTATTTGCGACACACATCGCCAGAAAACGATTGAGGCGCTGATCGATGGCCTGCTTTTGCTCGCCCGAGTAACCGTTCCAATCAATGACCTCATGAGCAAACCGTTTGCAGCCACGACAAACCGAGTCGCCGATACCGGTCGAGCATACGCCGATGCAAGGGGTTCTAATGGGAGTCAAACTGGACACGGCACCTCCAAAGAGACCGCATTTTAGCACCTTCGCCAGAGGGTCGATCGTCGCCCCATCGCCTCAGTGAATGAGGGTTATTTGATGAGCAGTTAACGGCCAATGTCATCACCGAGCTATAATCAGCGCATCCGCAAATAGTCTGTAACAAGGAACCTGTTCATGCTGGAAGCCTACCGCCAACATGTCGCTGAGCGCGCTGCGCAGAACATCCCCCCCGCCCCACTCTCCCCCGAGCAAGTGGCCGATCTGGTGGAGCTCATAAAAAATCCGCCGCAGGGCGAGGAAGAGACGCTTGTCGAACTGCTCACTGAGCGCGTTCCTCCCGGCGTGGATGAGGCCGCCTATGTGAAGGCGGGCTTTCTCTCAGCCGTGGCGACCGGTGAGATCGCCTGCGATCTGATCAGCGCGGCGCATGCCGTCAGACTGCTGGGCGATATGCATGGCGGCTATAACATCAGCACATTGGTTGGCCTTTTGGATGACCCAGCTCTCGGCGAGAGCGCTGCGCGCGAGCTCAAGCAGACGCTACTCATGTTCGACGCTTTTTACGACGTCGCGGAGCGGGCCAAAAACGGCTCTCAGAATGCCCAGGCCGTCCTCGAGAGCTGGGCCGCCGGTGAGTGGTTCACCGACCGAGACGATGTGCCAGACTCGATCAAGATGGTGGTCTTTAAAGTCACCGGCGAGACCAACACCGATGATCTCTCGCCTGCACCGGACGCGTGGTCACGACCCGATATTCCGCTCCATGCTTTAGCCATGTTCAAAATGGCGCGAGACGGTATTGAGCCTGATGAGCCCGGTGTTACAGGACCGCTAAAGCAAATAGAAGCGATCAAGGCGACGGGATTACCTGTCGCCTTCGTCGGCGACGTGGTGGGCACGGGCTCATCGAGAAAGTCCGCTACCAATTCTGTTCTCTGGTATTTCGGCGAGGACACGCCCGGCATCCCCAACAAAAGGGCCGGTGGCGTGTGCATTGGCGGCAAGGTGGCACCCATTTTCTACAACACCATGGAAGACGCGGGCGCGCTGGTATTTGAAGCGCCTGTTGACGAGCTTCACATGGGAGACGTGATCGAGATCAGGCCATATGACGGCAAAATACTGTCTGAGACAGGGCAAGTGCTCTCCGAGTTTGCACTGCGCTCCGACGTACTGCTCGACGAGGTTCGAGCCGGAGGTCGTATCAACTTGATCATCGGCCGAGGCCTGACGGCGAAGGCGCGGGAAGCACTGGGATTGGAGGAAAGCACACTGTTTCGAACCCCAGAGCAGCCCGAGGACTCCGGCAAAGGGTTCACTCTGGCTCAAAAAATGGTCGGGCGAGCCTGTGGCGTAGCCGGTATTAGGCCGGGCACCTATTGCGAGCCACGCATGACGACGGTTGGCTCTCAGGACACCACGGGGCCGATGACGCGAGACGAACTGCAGGACCTCGCGTGCCTGGGCTTTTCAGCGGACCTCACCATGCAGTCTTTTTGTCATACCGCGGCGTATCCCAAGCCGGTCGACATCGACACGCAGCACACTCTGCCTGACTTCATCATGACCCGAGGCGGCGTCTCACTCAGGCCCGGCGATGGCATTATCCACAGCTGGCTGAACCGCATGCTGCTGCCCGACACCGTTGGTACGGGGGGCGACTCGCACACCCGTTTCCCCATGGGTATCTCGTTCCCTGCCGGCTCCGGCTTGGTCGCGTTCGCGGCCGCTACGGGCGTCATGCCCTTAGACATGCCCGAATCCGTGCTGGTGCGCTTCAAGGGCACGATGCAGCCCGGGGTGACGCTGCGCGATTTGGTACACGCCATCCCCTACTACGCGATTCAGCAAGGGCTGCTCACGGTAGAGAAAAAAGGCAAGAAAAACATATTCTCAGGAAGGATTCTTGAGATTGAAGGTTTAGAGAGTTTAACGGTTGAGCAGGCGTTTGAGCTGTCCGATGCTTCAGCTGAGCGATCGGCCGCAGGCTGTACCATCAAGCTCGGCGAGGACACTATTGCGGAGTACCTCCGCTCGAACATCGTGTTGCTGCGATCCATGATCGCCGAGGGCTATGGCGATGCCCGCACACTAGAGCGCAGAGCGCGCAATATGGAGAGCTGGCTTGCAGACCCCACTCTGCTCTCCGCCGACTCAGATGCAGAATACGCCGCCGTCATTGACATTGATCTCGCCGAGATCGACCAGCCCATTGTCTGCGCACCTAATGATCCCGATGATGCCCGACTGCTCTCTGAGGTTCAGGGTGACCGCGTGGACGAAGTATTTATCGGCAGTTGTATGACCAATATTGGGCACTTCCGTGCGGCCGGCGAGCTCCTGCAGGCCCATGGCGCGCCTGTCAGCACGCGTATGTGGATTTGTCCGCCGACACGGATGGACGAGCACCAGCTGATGGAAGAAGGGTATTACGCCATCTTTGGCAAGGCAGGCGCGCGGACCGAAATGCCGGGATGCTCCCTGTGCATGGGGAATCAGGCTCGAGTGGCGCCAAAATCAACCGTGCTGTCGACCTCTACTCGGAACTTTCCCAACCGTCTGGGCGAAGGCGCCAACGTTTACTTGACGTCGGCCGAGTTAGCGGCTGTCGGCGCACTACTAGGCAAACTGCCCACGCCTGACGAATACCTTGAATACGCGAACAAGATTGATTCTATGGCCGATGAAATTTATCGGTACATGAATTTTGATCAAGTCGTCGCGTTTCAACAGCTGGCGCAAGACGGGGAACGCATCGCGGCCACCATCATTGACGAGGTAGCATGAGGGTGCCATGAGGGCAGCCTAGGAACGGCATGGGGGTCCCAGAGAGGGTCGAAGAAGGCCGATCGCAAACCGTTTAGTCAGATCGTTTGCTGCCTGCAGCTACTCAGGTGGCGTCAGCCGGCGCGAATGGCCGCGAAGCCGCGTTCACAGTCGGCCTGCAAATCTTCGAGATCCTCCAAACCCACTGCGATACGGATCAAACCATCGGCAATGCCCGATGCCTGACGCTGCTCGTCGCTCAGCCGGCCGTGCGTCGTCGAAGCGGGATGCACTACGGTCGTTTTGGCGTCACCCAAGTTAGCAGTCAACGACATCAACTCCGTGCCATTGATAAAGCGCCAGGCAGCGTCTTTGCCACCTGACACCTCGAAAGCAAGCACCGCCCCGAAGTCTTTCTGATTGCGACGCGCCATTTCATGCCCCGGGTGCTCGGGTAGCCCACAGTAATGAACGGCAGATACGGCTGGCTGCGTGACCAACCATTGCGCTAATAAGTTTGCGGTGCGGCAGTGCGCGCGCATTCTGAGATCCAAGGTCTCGAGACCCTTCAACATGACCCAAGCATTGAACGCACTCATGGTTGGGCCGCCAGAGCGATTGAAAGCCACCACTGGCTCAATCAGCTCGGCACGGCCTACCAGCGCGCCTCCCAAAACACGGCCCTGTCCGTCTAGGTACTTGGTTGCCGAGTGGGTAACAATATCCGCCCCCAGAGCCAGAGGCTGCTGTAAAACGGGGGTACAAAAGCAGTTGTCTACCGCGAGGATAGCGCCCAACTCCCGACTGATCTCGGCTAATCCGGCCAGATCGGCAATTGCATTGAGCGGGTTCGATGGCGTTTCCAAAAACAATAAACGCGTCTTTGACGTGGCCGCGCCGCGCCAGGCATCAAGATCTGTCAGCGGAACAAAGCTGATCTCCACGCCGAACTTCCGCAGCGTATTGTCGAATAGTCCAACCGTAGCGCCAAAAACATCCTGCGAGCACAATACGTGATCGCCGGCGCGCAAATGCGTAAGGCACAGCGCCAATATGGCGGACATCCCAGAGGCGGTTGCGACGGCCTGCTCTCCCTCCTCCATTGCCGCCAAGCGCGACTCAAAGGTCCTGACTGTGGGATTGGTGTATCGGGAATACACATTGCCATCTGCCTCACCTGCAAAGGTTTCCGCAGCGGCTTCTGCCGACTCGAAGACAAAACTGGAGGAAGTGAAAATAGGCTCGGCGTGCTCCAGCTCAGACGTTCGCCTAATGCCGGCACGAACGGCCCTCGTGCGCGGACCGGCTTCTTCGAGCCAATCTCCGTTATCTGACGTCATATTCAGCTGTCGTTATGCAGTCCGACCACTGCGCCTTCGCTGGCGCCCAGAAAAGGCCCGCGCCCTTTCGCGCCATCTGACCGCGCCGCTTCAATCGACTGGAGATACTGGTCATCAATATTACCGGCCAGGTATTGCCCGTCGAAGACTGAGGACTCAAAGCCGTCCACCTCGGGGTTGCCTTCTTTGGAGCACTCAATCAGATCCTCAAGATCCTGATAGACCAACCAGTCCGCGCCAATTTCGTCACGAACCTCTTCGACGGTCCTGCCGTGAGCAATCAGCTCGTTGGCGGCAGGCATGTCGATACCATAGACATTGGGAAAGCGCACCGGCGGCGCAGCCGAGGCAAAGTAAACCCGCCGCGCCCCCGCTTCACGCGCCATCTGGATAATCTGTCCGCAGGTTGTCCCTCTGACAATCGAATCGTCCACCAACAGCACGTTCTTATCCTGAAACTCAAGCGGCACCGGATTCAGTTTTTGTCGCACCGACTTTTTACGCTCGCTTTGTCCCGGCATGATAAACGTTCTGCCTATGTAACGATTTTTCATGAAGCCCTCGCGGAACTTCACCCCCAGCTCATAGGCTAGTGATTGGCCAGCAACGCGGCTCGTATCGGGGATGGGAATCACCACATCGATATCGTGCTCTGGGCGCTCTCTGAGAATTTTTCTGGCAAGCGCTGCCCCTTGGCGCATACGCGTCTTGTAGACCGAAATGCTGTCTATCAGTGAATCAGGACGGGCAAAGTAGACGTGCTCAAAGATGCAGGGCGTCAGGCGCGGCGCGTCGGCACACTGCTCGCGATGTAGCTCACCATTCTGGGTGACACAAACAGCCTCCCCAGGTAGCACATCGCCCAACAGCTCGAAGCCCAGCACATCCAACGCGACGCTTTCAGAGGCTACCATGTACTCTGAACGACCGTTCTTGCCAACTCGCTGCCCAACAACTAAAGGCCGAATGCCATTCGGGTCCCGAAACGCCACCAAACCAAACCCGGAGATCAGCGCCACTGCGGCATAGCCGCCCTCGCATCGCCGGTGAACGACGCGGGTCGCGTCAAAAATATCTCTGGGTGTGGGTTTGAGTTTTCCCAACCGATGCAGTTCGTGGGCAAAGACATTGAGCAACACTTCAGAATCTGAGTCGGTATTGAGATGCCTCAGATCAGACTGGAATAGCTCCTTTGACAGAAACGCAGAATTCGTCAGATTGCCGTTGTGGGCCAGCGCGATGCCATAGGGGGAGTTCACGTAGAACGGCTGTGCCAATGCCGTCCCGGAACTCCCTTGGGTTGGATAACGGACATGGCCAATGCCGAATCGGCCCAGTAGCTGAGCCATATGACTGGCGCGAAAGACATCTCGAACCAGCCCCTCGCCCTTGCGCTGCATTAACTTGCCTTCTGAGCACGTCATGATGCCCGCGGCATCCTGGCCCCGATGCTGAAGCATGGTGAGCGCGTCGTAGATGTCTGCGGCAACATCCCTTTCGGCGACCAATCCAACTAATCCACACATAGCGCCTCTCCGACCTAGAGCATCTCGCTCGAATCGATCGTGTCTTTCACTGCTTCGGTTGGCTCAGCCTCCAACACACGATCAAAGTTTGCGCCAATCCACTCTGCGACCATATCGACCGGCTCCATCAAGACTGCCGAATTCAGCAGGTCCTCATTGGCGTCTGGCAGCATAGCGCGCAACAGAATACTCAGTGCCGCGACAATGATCACGCCCCGAAGCAGACCAAAAATACCACCCAGCAGTCGATTGCCAATGTTAAACCCAGGCTGCCGCATTTGCCGCGAAAGAAACGCCGCTACGGCACTGAACATAAGCAGCACCGCAATAAAGGTCAGTGCCCAGCCGAGCAGATACCGGGTAGTCGGCTCATCGATAATCTCCCGACCTAAATCAGATACCGGATCGGCTAAAACATTTGCCAGCAAAAAAGCGCTGACCCACCCCAGAACCGAGAGTGCTTCTCTGGCGAACCCTCGCGTTACACCGTAGCCCGCCGAGACCAGCCAAACAATCAATATCAACCAGTCGAACAAATTGAACTGCCCGATCATGGTAGCGATGTCATCGAGCCAATCTGCCATGCTATTGGGTATACCTCAGCACTTGGGAGTTCACTTTCAGCACCGCATCAATATCAGCCTTGATATCCAGAAGCTTGGCTTGCTCTGCATTGGGGCCTACCTGAACACGGTAAAGTTCATCATCAACTTGCACGTAGCGCTTGAAGAACGCTTTATAGCCACGCGCCTGGAGCCCGTCGACAATCTCTCGCGCACGTCCCTCTGACCCCACCGTGGCGACTTGCAGAACCCAGAACACCGCCACGCCCTGATCATCGATCAGTGATTGCGAATCAGGCCCTTCTTCACGAGGCAACTCAGCGTCCTTGTCTCCAGCCTCAGGCAGGCTTTGAAGCTCAGCTACCGCGACTTGAGTCTCCGTATTGAGATCAGCGGCCTCTTGCAAACTCGAGGGATTAGTGGGCTCCTCGGGAAGACGAGCCTTCACGTCGGCCTCGTAGCTTTGGGGGGGAGAGATGGGGCTCTGATCAACCGCTGGTTTGTCAGCCATAGGTTGTAAGATGATGGGATCGCGAGACTCGGGGGTGACAAAAATCAGGGGCCAGAAAACGATTCCGAGGGCGATGAGCACCAATGTGCCGACCATACGTTGCTTTAACAACGGACTCACGTAGCACTAACCCCCATTTTTACTACCTGCATCCAGCACCGCGAGCGCCTCGCCCACCGAAAAGAAAGACCCGAATACGACAATCCTGTCGCGCTCTGTCGTTCGCGCCCTCACCGTGGGCCACAGATCCGAAAACACGCCCATATCCGCTAGGTTCTCGTCCTGTAATAGCGAAGCGACATTCTGGGGGGCCATGGCCCGAGGAACATGACTGAGATCGATCAAATTCCACTCATCGATAATGGCTGAGCAGTGCTGAAGCATATCATGGATGGGTTTATCTCCCATGACACCAAACAACGCCCGCGTCTTGCCTGCGACCGGATGATCGGCCAGATATCGGCTGAGCTGGGCCACCGATTCGGCGTTATGGGCAACGTCGAGCAGTACGTCTCTACCCTCAAACCGATGAAGCGACAGTCTTCCATGCACCGATATCGAGGACAGCGCCCCCAACACGGCTGGCGATAGCGCAAAGCCAGGCAATCTTGACAGCGCCTCGACGGCGGCGCCGACGTTTTGCGGCAATAACCCTGTCGGTGGCGACACGTCATAGGTCTGTCCACCTGAGGTGTGCACGCGATCGGCCTCCACCCGCCAATCCCGATTAATCCAAGTCACCTCAGCACCCAGCGAAGTGAGGTGCGCCGCCAAGGACGGTGGAGGATCCGGCTCCGCCACCACGCAGGGTTGTCCACGCCTTGCGACCCCTGCCTTTTCCAATGCGATCTGCGACCGGTCTTCGCCCAGCCAGTCGGTGTGATCGAGACCGATACTGGTGATCACAGTCAGATCGGCGTCGAGAATGTTGACTGCGTCAAGTCGACCGCCTAATCCCACCTCAAGTATCTGTACGTCGACCTGATGAGCGTGAAAGATAAACAGAGCTGCAAGCGTTGCCGCCTCAAAATAGGTGAGGCTGACATCGCCCCTCGCTTGCTCAATGGCCTCGAATGCCGCCACGAGGTCGGCGTCCTCAACCTCTCGATCATTAATACAGACTCGCTCATTAAAGCGCAGCAAATGGGGCGACATGTAACGTCCGACACAGAGCCCACTGTGCGAGAGGATCCTCGACAGCACCGATACAACGCTACCCTTGCCGTTGGTTCCGGCAACGGTAACCGTGGTAGGTGGCGCTGCCAGCAACCCCATAGCATCGGCGACCGCGGAAACCCGATCCAGCCCCAGATCAATCTCCGTGGGGTGCTGCGATTGCAATGCGTCCAGCCACTCGCTCAGCGACAACCGGCTCATAGGTGGCTAGGCGTCGCCTCCCTCTGCCTCGATGATTTCGCCCTCGAGGACCGCCGAAGGCTGGCCGGGTGAACCGAGGCCGGTCAACTTGGCCAAAACGCGAGCCAACGTGTCCCGCATTTCATTACGATGGACAATCATGTCGATTGCGCCGTGCTCGAGCAGAAATTCGCTACGCTGAAAGCCCTTGGGTAGCTTCTGCCGGATTGTTTGCTCAATGATGTTGGGCCCCGCAAAACCTGCTCTGGCGTCAGGCTCGGCAATATTGATGTCACCGAGCAATGCCAGAGATGCCGATACACCTCCATAGATTGGATCTGTTAGCACCGAAATGTAGGGTGTGCCCTGACCTTTCAGCCGCTCAATGACCGCTGATGTTTTGGCCATCTGCATTAAAGAGATGAGCGCTTCCTGCATTCTTGCGCCGCCTGAGGCAGAAAAACAGATCAACGGCAAACCTTCTTCCAACGCGACAGTGGCTGCGCGAGTGAACTTTTCACCGACTGCGTAGCCCATCGAGCCGCCGTGAAAATCGAACTCAAAGGCCAATGCAACGACCTCTACGCCAAGGATTGCTCCGCGCATTGCGATCAAAGCGTCTTTCTCACCGGTGCTCCGCTGTGCTGCCGTCAGCCGGTCACGGTACTTCCGCTTGTCCTTGAATTTAAGATGGTCGACGGGCTCCAGATCCGCAAACAACTCAGAAGCGCCCCGATCTAGACATAGCTCGAGCCGCCGACGCGCACCGATGCGCATGTGGTGGTCACACTTGGGACACACCTCAGCGTTCCTCTCGAGATCTGCCTTATAGAGAATGGCGTCGCACTTAATACATTTCTTCCAGAGCCCTTCTGGCACGCTGGTGCGGTTCGCACTCTCGTCCTTGTTGACCCCGGAGGGTAGGATCTTGTCAATCCAGCTCATCGGATTCTCCAATGCCAAATCGGTGCGAGTATACGAGCGGGGCAAAGACCTAGGAAGGTGAAGAGTCCACACCCGAACGAATGCTTTGGAGTAGTTTTACCGCACCACCGTGGATCTGGATCTCCGACGCATTTTCGGCCCTGGCCAACGCCTCCATCTCGGCGATCAGCGCGCTGCCTACGACCACGGCATCGGCAACATTCGCCACGGCCTGAGCGCTACTGGCATCCTTGATACCGAACCCCACTGCGACCGGAAGCGTCGTCATGCCTTTGATGGTGGCGACACTGGCCGCAACGGCATCAGTATCGAGCTGTCCGGACCCCGTAACGCCCTTAACCGCCACGCAATAGATAAACCCACGAGCACGCTCTACGATGGTCTGAATGCGGGTCTCAGGGGTAGTCGGCGAGATCAGGAAGATGTTATCGAGTCCTACCGCCTGCAGCGCAGCATCGATTTCATCGACCTCTTCAGGAGGCAAATCGACTGTAATCAGGCCGTCAACGCCGGCAGCGGCACAGGCGTTCGCAAACGCCGAGTAGCCAAAACGCTCAATGGGATTCGCGTACCCCATCATCACAATGGGCGTGCGCTGATCATCGCGACGAAAGACGCTGACCATGTCCAGCACGGCGCTCAGGTTCATGCCATTTGCTAGAGCACGCTCATGCCCTTTTTGAATGGTCGGGCCCTCTGACATCGGGTCAGAAAAAGGCACACCAATCTCGAGTACATCTGCGCCTGCCGCGACCAGCTGGTGTAGCAGGCTGACCGTGCCGTCAGGGCTTGGGTCACCCGCCACGACATAGGGAATCACCCCTTTTCGGTTTTTCTCCCGGAGCCCCTGAAATACTGAACCTAATCGACTCACGCTGTTTTCAGACCTCGATGCCGTCGAGCGCGGCTACGGTCAGAATGTCCTTATCACCCCTGCCCGACAGGTTCACAACAATCTGCTGCTCGGGAGACATGGTGGCGGCGAGCTTTTCCGCGTGAGCCATCGCATGGGCCGTCTCGAGCGCCGGCATAATGCCCTCGATCCGTGTCAATCGGTGGAAAGCTGCCAGCGCCTCATCATCATTCGCTGCAACGTATTGCACCCGCCCAATGTCTTTTAGCCACGAATGCTCTGGACCGACACCCGGATAATCCAGCCCCGCAGAGACTGAGTGGGTGTCAAGGATTTGGCCGTGCTCGTCCTGCATCAAATAAGTGCGGTTTCCATGCAACACGCCCGGCGTGCCTGCCGATAGCGGCGCTGCATGCTGACCAGTTTCGAGTCCCTTACCGCCCGCCTCAACGCCGTACATCGCCACGCTGGCGTCTTGCAAAAAGGGATGGAACAAGCCAATCGCGTTGGAACCGCCGCCAACACAGGCCACCAACGCGTCAGGTAACTTCCCGGTCTGAGCCAACGACTGGGCGCGCGCCTCGCGGCCGATAACACTCTGGAAGTCTCTGACCAGCATCGGGTAAGGATGTGGCCCTGCAACCGTTCCGATGATGTAAAAAGTGTCATCGATATGGGTGACCCAGTCCCTCATTGCCTCGTTCATCGCGTCCTTCAAAGTACGAGACCCTGAAGTGACTGAGACCACGTGAGCACCGAGCAATTTCATACGATAGACATTCAACGCTTGCCGCCGAATGTCCTCCTCACCCATGAATACGTGGCACTCCAACCCCAGGCGGGCTGCCACGGTTGCACTGGCCACACCATGTTGGCCTGCGCCAGTCTCTGCAATCACGCGCTTCTTACCCATGTGCTTGGCCAGTAACGCTTGGCCAATGGTGTTATTCACTTTGTGGGCACCGGTATGGTTCAGATCTTCGCGCTTGAGAAAAATCCGGGCGCCGCCGATGTCTTCAGACAGCCGCGCCGCCTCATACAACGGCGAGGGGCGGCCCACGTAATGAGCGAGATCCAGATCAAACTCTCTTTGAAAGGCCGGGTCATCTTTGAGGTCCGCGTAGAGTTGTTCCAGATCGGCCAATGCCGACATCAGGGTCTCGGCGACGAACTTACCGCCAAAGCGACCAAAGCGGCCGGCGGCATCAGGCACCGTTGAAAATAATTCGGGGGTTACTTCACTCGTCATGTCACACCACTGTTCT
>JAYOUT010000006.1:43090-48799 GCA_038151055.1 Luminiphilus sp. | reverse complement strand
GAAGCCTGGTGCTCTATCCAGCTGAGCTACGGGCGGAGGCGCGAAGCTTAGGTTTGTCCTTCGCAAACGTCAAGAAAAGCCGCGCGGTTTGACCGGCTTAAACTCGCTGACCTCGGTTCTAATCGGCGCGATGCAGAAACGCCGCCAGACCGCAGTCACAAAGGCTTTGCAGGCATCCGTTCTACCGCAAAACTCACTCATCTTGTCTCAACAGCATGGCCATTCACGCGCGCGCGTGGGATCTTTATAGGCTATAACTTTTACAACTGTATATGGGGCACACTCGACGTCATGCATTCTCAGCCTTTTGCCAAAAAACGTCTCGCACAGGCCGTATCCATCGCCATCGGCGTCTCGCTGAACTACTCCGTCAGCGCTCAGGACACGATCGCTGACGAACCCTTGGTCGAAGAGGTCGTCGTCACTGGCATCCGTTCCAGCCTTAAGCGAGCCATGGATACCAAACGGGATTCTCAAGGTGTTGTCGACGCCATCACCGCCGAAGATATTGGTGATTTCCCCGATACCAACCTTGCAGAAGCGCTTCAGCGCATTACTGGCGTGGCAATTGATCGTCAGCGAGGTGAAGGCGCAACGGTCACGGTCCGCGGTTTCGGCGCCGATTTCAATCTGGTCACCCTGAACGGGCGACAGATGCCGACTCACAGTGGTCTAGGCCGTTCCTTCGACTTCGGTGATATCGCCTCAGAGAGCGTGTCAGGGGTTGAGGTATACAAAACGTCGCGAGCGAATATCCCCTCCGGCGGTATCGGCGCAACCATCAATGTACTCACCGCCAAGCCCCTTGATCGCCCCGGCCTGCAGCTCAGCGCCAGCGCCAAAGCGGTACACGACAAGAGCACCTACGCCGGAGACGACGCAACGCCCGAATTTTCGGCCTTCGCCTCGCAAACCTTTTTCAACGACACCGTCGGCATTGCGCTGTCTGGCACATTCCAAGAGCGCCACTCTGGCATGGCGCAGGCCTTTAACACGGCGTGGCTGGAGCGAGACGGCGACGGCATCCCTGACAACGGGCAACAAACCAACCTGCCATCAGAAGGGGCTTTGGTCGCCTTACCCCAACAGATGGTGTACCAGTTAGATGAGTGGGAGCGAACCCGTATCAACGGGCAGCTGACCCTTCAGTGGCGCCCCTTTGAGTCTGTAACGGCCACCTTGGACTACACCATGGCAGAGCTGGAGCTGGACCACCGCTATAACGCGATGTCTGTCTGGTTCAGCCCGACTGGCCAGTCCGGTACGTGGTCTGACGGTCCTATTGTCTCGCCACTGGTCTACACGGAAACTGACAACCAGCCAGACCGCCCCATGGCTGCTGGCGTTGACGCCTCCAAGAACACCCGAGATTCTATCGGCGTCAATATCGAGTGGGACATCACTGATCGCCTGAGAGTGGCGCTCGACTACCACGACTCAACCGCCGAGCGTGAGCCCAACAGCATCTACGGCAGCTCTGCGAACATCTCCATGTCGGCATTTGGACGAAATTCAGCCAGCGTCGATTATGGTAGCGAGATCCCGGTCACCACCATCGGCATGACCGATCCCCTGTCGCCAGACGACATGCAGATTACGGGTAGTGTCTTCGGTGCAAGCTGGGCTGAGATGAACATTGAGCAGACCCAATTCTCCGGCGCCTTTGATCTAACCGACACTCTGACATTGGACTTTGGCGGCGCCTTCACCGACATCGACAACTTCGAAGCGGGCTCTGTCGTCCAGCGCAACACCTGGGGCCAGAATCAGGCCTCAGCTTACGGATCGGTCAGTGACTTGGTCGTCCCCGCCTCGCTTCGTGGCATTTATGACGAGTTGGATGGCGGCGAAGCCGTCACCAATAACTTCTTTATCTTCAGCATGGCCGACATTGCGAGCCGTGCAGAACAGCTCGAAGGTCTGTCCCCCGACGACCCAATGTACCTGGCGCCGGCGCCGGGCGTGGTCGGCAGTTGCGGCACTGGATTCTGCGCTGACCTTGACCCCGGCTTCGGTAATCAATTCCGCGAGGAAACCTGGGCTGCCTACCTGCAACTGAATTACATGGGCGACCTGTTCAATCGGCCGTTCAATTTCCGTATCGGTTACCGCTACGAAGAGACCGACGTGACTTCGAGCGCCGAATCCCAGTCTTATACCCGGATTGAGTGGGCCTCGACTAACGAATTCACTGCAGTACCGGCAGAGGATGCGATCGCTTCCGGTCTGACAGGCCAATACGACGCAAGCCTGCCTAACGTCGACTTCGACATCGAAATCATCGACAACGTGGTGTTCAGAGCCTCTTACAGCGAGACGATCGCACGACCCAGTTATGGCGATCTGCGCGGCAATCTGTCAGTCGGGCAGGTACTTCGTGTAGTCGAAGGCGAGCACATCGCAGACGGCACCGTCGGTAATCCCGGGCTACTGCCTCATGAGTCAGAGAACATTGATTTCTCACTCGAGTGGTATTACGGAGACGCCAGCTACGTGTCTGTGGGCTACTTCGACAAGTCGGTCGTCAACTTTGTGACATCAGGCGAGCAGGAAGACGTGATTCTGTTCCCCGATCTGGCGCACCCCGCTTTGGGCCCGCTTTATCAGGCCGCTATTGACGAGTTGGGTATCACCGCGTCTAACGCCGACATCCGAGACTTTATCTTCACCCGCTTCCCTAATGAACCGGGCGTCGATGTCGCGACACAAACTATCACCGGCGTGGCAGGTCGCGATGGCCCCGCTTATTACGATGTTGACACCCGCATTAACTCAGACGAGGAAGCCAACATCGACGGCTGGGAAATGGCGTGGCAGCATACTTTCGGTGACAGCGGCTTGGGCTTTATCGTCAATATGACCCTCGCCGACGGCAGTGCCACCTTCGACCGGCTCTCAGACGACCCGCAGTTTGCTTTGCCGGGGCTGAGCGACACGCGAAATATCGTTTTGTTCTACGAGGGCTATGGGTTCGCAGCGCGAGCCGCCTACAACTGGCGAGATACCTACTTCACCGGTGGCGTCACTCAGCCGGGCTATCAGGAAGAGTACGAGCAGTGGGATGCCAGCGTTCAGTATGAACTCACCGACGGACTGACGATCTTCGCTGAAGGGATCAACATTACCAATGAAACGTGGCGAACCCACGGGCGAGACCCGCTGCAGCTTTATGGCGTGGGGCAGATCGGCGCCCGCTTTAACTTGGGCTTCCGATATATCTACTGATCACGCGTCACGATGACTCAAGAAAACCGCTCCCCGGAGCGGTTTTTGCTTTTTATAAACACGCTAAACTGAATTCCGCGCAGAGCGGTGCCCCGTATTGAGTGCCAATGAGTCAGACCCAACAACACATCGTCATTTTAGGAGGAGGCACCGCCGGCTGGCTCACTGCCAACATCATCGCGGCCGAGTTTGATCCTCAGGCGGGAATAAAAATCACCCTCATCGAGTCACCCACAACGCCGACGATCGGCGTCGGGGAAGGCACTTGGCCGTCGATGCGCTCCACACTGCTGAAGATCGGCATCTCGGAGCAGGCGTTCATCCAATCCTGCTCCGCAACGCTGAAGCAAGGCACCTATTTCAAAGGCTGGGCATCATCTGAAGGCGATGAGTACTATCACCCGTTCACCCTGCCCCACGGCTTTACCGATCTGAATTTGGCGGAGTACTGGAACGCGGGACTATTGGGCGATAGCTGCTTCGCCGAGAGCGTGACACCCCAGTTTACTGCCTGCGAGGCGGGCCTGGCGCCAAAACAAATTCAGGTACCCGAGTACGCCTATACGCTCAACTATGGTTACCATCTCGACGCCGGTAAGTTTGCGGAGTTACTGAGGGCCAATGCAGTTGAACGCTTGGGCGTGACGCATCTGCTCGCCGACGTGACGGCTGTTCGAAACAACCCCCATGGCGACATCGAAGCCCTGGACACCACGGCGGGCGCACTGCCCGGAGATCTCTTTGTTGATTGCAGTGGCTTTCGCAGTCTGTTGCTGGGCGAGCACTTCAAAGTGCCGATCTCTTCTCAGCGTAATATCTTGTTCAACGACCGCGCGTTGGCCGTGCAAGTGCCCTACAACGACCCGGACGACAGCATTGCCACCACGACCCGCGCAACGGCACATCACGCCGGCTGGTTTTGGGACATCGGTCTGCAGCACCGT
This sequence comes from Luminiphilus sp., assembly GCA_038151055.1. Taxonomy (GTDB): domain Bacteria; phylum Pseudomonadota; class Gammaproteobacteria; order Pseudomonadales; family Halieaceae; genus Luminiphilus. Next base: position 44,630 of record JAYOUT010000006.1, on the reverse strand, counting down.
CGCGGTGTCGGCGCTGTTTTTTCGTCGCAGCACACTGGTCAAACAAAAATGGAGCAGGCGCTGGATCAGTATTTGCGCGACACTAACAGTCCAGCAGGTTTGGACGCCGGTGCTGCGCGCCTGATCGAATTCGAGCCCGGCTACCGGCAGGCATTTTGGCATCGCAACTGCGTGGCGATCGGCTTGTCAGCCGGATTCATTGAGCCATTGGAGGCCTCCGCTTTAGTGCTGGTGGAACTGAGTGCGCGCCGCTTGGCAGAGCGACTGCCAATGGCCCAGGGCCAGATGCAGGCCACGGCGTCTGAATTCAATCGGGAATTCACCGACCGCTGGGAACAAATTATCGAGTTCCTGAAATTGCATTACGTCCTATCCGGTCGGGACGACTCTGACTACTGGATTGATCATCGCTCTGCCGCTTCCATACCCGCGGATTTGCAACAGAAACTGCTCGACTGGCAACATCGTTGCCCTTGGCATCAAGACGAACGTCGGGTTGATGAAATGTTTCCAGCGGCGAGCTATCAATATGTACTGTATGGCATGGGCTTTAGCACAGCTGTACAACCTCATATCTATCGGGACGCATCGGCTCGAGTGCAACGTGCCCAAACACTGAGCTCGGAGGTACGACAACAAAGCCAGCAGTTTGCCATGCACTTACCCCAGCACCGACAGTTACTGGAGCAGGCCAGCCAGCAAGGCTTTGCGCGGAGGCCGGGGGCATGACCGCCACGATCAAAAAGCTCAACAACCTGGATCATGCGACGCTGACCGTCATCGACCGATATGGCCAAGAATGGGGCGACAGCCGCATGTCCTGCCTTGCCTACACCGTAGAAATGCGTCAACTGCAGAGTACCTACCCGCTGCTATTTCAAATGACGCCGGAGGCGGCGCATCCCCTACCGATTGCATTAATGGGTTTTGAGCCGGCCGAAAATTTGTTCCTCGATGGTGCAGGTTGGGCGTCGGATGTCATACCGATGATGATGCGCAAAGGGCCTTTCCTGATCGCTCAGGAAAACGATCCAACGGGAGGTGCCCAGTCTGTCATCGCCATCGACGAGTCGCATCCCAAAGTGGCATCCGATGGGGGGCAGGCATTGTTTCTGGAGTACGGCGGCCATAGTGACTATCTAGAGCAAATGATTCAGCTGCTTGAACGGATTGAATCGACTCACCAACATACCCTGGCTTTTGCGTTGACCCTGAATGAGCTGGGATTAGTTAGCCCGTTGGAATTTGCGATCACCCTTAACAATGGCGACACCCATTCGCTGCAAGGCTTTTTTGGTGTCGATGAAGAGCGGCTCGCGGCACTCTCCTCCGAGGATCTCGGCACACTGCATGAGCAAGGCTTTCTGACACCGCTCTTCATGATCGTGGCGTCTCAGTCACAAATGGCGCGTCTCATCGGCATCAAGAACAAGCGCCTCGGCTGATCAATGAGCGCCCTGCCTGCCCCAGCCGCCATTCGGGAAATACCGGCTGAAACCATCAGATTGGACCCGGCACTTTGGACCTCTGACGACACGCC
>JAYOUT010000006.1:22036-42990 GCA_038151055.1 Luminiphilus sp. | reverse complement strand
TACCGGCTGAAACCATCAGATTGGACCCGGCACTTTGGACCTCTGACGACACGCCATGGATCGCCCGAGGCTTGGTCGGCGACTGGCCCATCGTCGCTGCTGCACAATCCGGTGACGGTCCTTTTCTGGATTACCTGCTGACATTTTACGACGGCAAAAAAGTGTCGGCGTTTTTGGGTGAACCGAGCATCGGCGGTCGCTTTTTCTATAACGAGGCTCTTGACGGCTTTAACTTCGTGCAGGTCGATACAACGCTCACCAAAATCACCGACCAGCTCCGCTCGCTCACTGCCGAGGACCAACCGCCGAGCCTCTACATGGGCTCGACTAATCTTGATCACTGGCTGCCCGGTCTCAGCAAAGGCAATACGCTGCCATTTTCTCTGCCTGGTGCTTTGGTCAGCCTCTGGTTGGGCAATCGGAGTACCGTCGCGCCTCATTTTGACTATCCCGCCAACATCGCCTGCTGCGTCGCCGGACGGCGACAATTCACGTTGTTCCCGCCGGAGCAGGTCGCAAACTTGTACGTCGGCCCATGGGACCTGACACCCGCAGGGCAACCCATCAGTCTGGTCAACATTGGCGATCCCGATCTCGAGCAATTTCCGCGTTTTGAGATGGCCATGGCGCAGGCTCAAAGCGCCGAATTGTTGCCCGGGGATGCGATCTATATCCCCAGTCTGTGGTGGCATCAAGTCGAATCGCTCGCGGGTATAAACGGGCTGATCAATTATTGGTGGAGCCGCCAGCCCGCCACCTTTGGCTCCCCTATGGATGCGTTCAACCACGCGCTGCTGTCGATTAAACAGCTTCCTCCCAGCGAGCGCGCCGCCTGGCAAAAGCTATTCGATTATTATGTGTTCTCGGATAGCGCATCGGACCGGTCTTATTGGCCGCGTGATCGACAGGATCGGACGAGAGAAATCACAGATCCGCTGGCACGGCAGCTACGTGCCGAGCTGACGAACAACCTGAGACGGTAATGACCCATATTCTCGACAAAACAATCCAGCGGGTTGTCATCGCAGGCGGCGGTACCGCAGGCTGGATGGCCGCAGCGGCGCTATCACGGTTGGTTGCGCGCCCTATTTCGGTCACGCTCGTCGAGTCAGAAGAGATTGGCACCGTGGGTGTAGGGGAAGCGACGATCCCCACCCTGCTGACCATCAACCGGCTGCTGCAGATCCCCGAGCCCGACTTCATCAAGCTCACACACGGCACCTTTAAATTGGGTATCCGCTTCGAAAATTGGCTGCGCGAGGGGCATCAGTACATTCACTCTTTTGGTGATACTGGCAAAGGCTGCTGGGCAGGAGGGTTTCAGCACTTCTGGCTGCGAGGTCAGCAAGAGGGTTTGGCAGGCGAGTACGGCGAGTATTGCGCTGAGCTAAAAGCCGCCGAAGCAAATCGGTTCGGCATCCTCTCTGACCACAAGCTGAATTATGCCTATCATCTGGACGCCACAGCTTATGGTCAGTACCTGAGAAAGCTGGCGGAGAGCTCAGGGGCACGCCGGGTAGAGGGCAAAATCCAGCAGGTCGTGCTTGAGCCCGACAGCGGGCATATTCAAGCGCTTCAACTCGAAAACGGCAGCCTGATTGAGGGCGATTTATTCATTGACTGCACCGGCTTCCGGGCACTGTTGATCGAGGAGTCCCTCAAAACGGGCTTTGACGACTGGAGCCAATGGTTACCCTGTAACAGAGCCTGGGCAGTGCAGACCGAGCTGAATGAAGAGCCGGTGCCCTACACACGCGCAATTGCCCACGATGCAGGCTGGCGATGGCGGATACCTTTGCAGCACCGAGCGGGCAATGGTCTGGTCTACTGCAGTGACTTCCTCTCAGAGGACGCTGCACGACAACGCCTGCTGTCATTAGTTGATGGCAAGCCGCTCATCGACCCAAGGCCGATTCGATTCACGACTGGCCAGCGCAAACAGTATTGGCATAAAAACTGTATCGCACTGGGCCTGTCCAGCGGGTTCATCGAACCGCTGGAATCCACCAGCATCCACTTCATCCAAAACGGCATCATGTGGCTGCTGCTGATGTTCCCCGACCCGCTACTCTCGCAAGCCTCCATTGACGAGTACAACCAGAAGCTGCGCTCGGAAGCCGAGCGGATTCGAGACTTCATCGTCTTGCATTATGTCGCCAACGAACGCACCGGCGACCCCTTCTGGGATCAGTGCCGCACGATGCCATTACCCGCATCACTTGAGCAACGGATCTCACTGTTCCGAGAGGCAGGGCGAGTATTCAAACCTCAAGACGACGTTTTTTCTGAGAACTCCTGGGTTCAGGTACTGATGGGTCAGGGCATCGTGCCAGACAGGTATCACAACATCGCCGATGCCATGTCGCGGGAGCAACTCAACGGCTTTTTGAGCGATATTCAGGCAAACGTCAGTCACACTGTCAGCGCACTACCCAATCACGGCGATTTCGTGAAGCAACTAGTTGCGTTGGCTTCGCGCTGACGCACGAATCGACGGGTAAAAAAAAGCCGGGAATGTCCCGGCTTTTTTTTGTGTAGCTGTGCTCAGTCCTTGACCATCTTGAATGTCCACCAGCCTGGATCAGCGATCGGGATAGACAGCGTGATCGCGCCATCGTCTTCTTCCGTCACGTTGTAGGTGATCGACGCAACAGCCTCGTAGGGCGCCGCCAGCTCACCCCCGTTATACACCTTCGCCAGACCCAGATAGGCCCCTACGCCCTCTAGCGTGACCTGTTTGGCTTCGGCGTCATAGGACCAGGTCGCCGGCACTGAACCGTCGTGAGGTTCAACCGGAGCGCCACAGCCTTCAGACACACCCTGCCAGCCTTCCAACCACGTTTCATTACCGGCAACGTTTTGGAAGGTACCGTCGGCGTTGAAGACATAGAGATCATCCATCAAGCAGGCGCGGGTCTCGACATCTGCCTCACCCAGCTGCCACCAAGAGCCATCGAACTCGCCCGGGCCGACCTTCAAAGCGCCCGCTTCCGGCGCGATTCGCCAGCTGCCGACCAGGGGACTGTCACCGGGTTTGGGCGGCACTTTCCACTCGATGTTGTCGAGTCGGTAGGCAACGCCGTCTGTTTGGCCTGCGACGGGGAAGATCACCAGACCCGTATTGACCTTTTCCAGATTCAAGCCACCCAGCACCAAATCCAGCACCGAGAACTCGACGGTCTCCCAGCCATTCAGGCCGACCGTGCCGATCGCCTGGTCGCCCGAACTACAGGGGTAGATACAGTCCGCCTTCATCACAAAGCCGGCAGTGTTGATACCCTCGCTGACGACCTTGATGTCGAAGCTGAGTACGCCATCGATATAGTCAGACAGATCGCGAGTCTCGGTACTACCGAAGAACAGTCCGGCAAACCCGGAGCCGTGTTCAACCTGCAACACGCTACCGCGCTCGTCATCCTCGACGAATGACCAGCTGATATTCGGGCACTCTTCACCGCCGTCATCGATACAGCTCGCGTAGCCAATGCCCTCGTCAAAGGCCGAGATACCGTCTTCCCAAGCGGCCGCGACCTCACCGTTTTTCAAGACCGCATAGGGCGGTGCATCCGGGTTGCCACCCGAACCGCCACCGTCAGAGCCGCCGTCTGCACTGTCGGCCTCGTAGCGCACATTCGCCACTTCAAAAGAGTAGCCCTGCTGATCACCCCAAGTCGGGAAGAGCACGAGTCCTGCGTTGACGTTGCCGACATTCAGGCCCATGCCAATCAGCGAGGCCACGTCATATTCGAAGGTTTTCCAAGTACCTGGCTCGTAATCCGTCAGATCGATGGGCTGATCCCCGGTGCCACAGGGGTAGAAGCAGTCAACCTTGAAGACCATGCCCGCCTCGGCCGTATCGGCAGGCAAGCGCAAGTCGAACTTCAGCTTGCCGTTGCCTACAAAGCTACTGAGATCCACACCGGCTGATGCAGCAAAGAAGAACACGCCGTCTGCACCGTTGGTGCCGAAGTTGACGTTCATGGCCATGCCAATATCGGGATCGCCGGAGTCTGAAACGCTCCACGTGATCAGATTCAGGGTGTCGGGCTCACAGTAGTCGCCACCCACCGTCGTGTCGTAGGCGCAGGCACCACGATCCCAGATCGGCGCGATCTCACCATCGGTAAAGACCGGCACCAGCACGCTGTCAACTTCGCCGCCGGGAGGCCGGATACCACACCCGTTCTTCGCGGGATGACCACAGACCAGCTCGATGTTGTCGACCATGACATGCGCCGAGCTCGTGGGCTCCAACACGAACAGGCTGACAATTTCACTGGTGTTGAGTGGCAAGCTGCCAGCGTTTTTGATCAGCTCAGAAACCGGCACGCTGACCGAAAACCACTGGTCGTGGGGCATTTCGCTAACGGCTAACGGCATCGTACCCAAGGCGGGATAGCCGCTGTCCATTTTGATCAGGATCTCACTCTCCAGATCAGTGCCCGCGCTGTCGATGTACATGTCGAACTTCAGTTCGCCGGCGTGCTTCTCCCACCAATTTGGGCTGTTACCAAAACCAAACAGTTCGACCACGTCGCCATCGGCCGCGCTGATCGAGATGTTACCCATGTTCGAGGTGCTGACCTCGATCACTGAGCCACGCCCGTCGACCTCAGTCTCCATCCAGGCAAGGGACCCGTCGTTATCCCAGAAAGAATTCACCGCAAGCTCTCTGACCAGCGGCTCACCTGCTATCAACCACGACAACGATTCTGCGGAGTCGGTGTAGAGCGGGAAGGCGTCTACAAAGGCTTCCTGCGCACCGGGTCGCTCGAGCAAGCGATCCACGTTGCTGTTACAACCGCGTCCGCCCTCGTTGTCGTACGTGCAGCGATAAACGCGGACGTAGTCGACCACCATGTCGCTGGGAATATCGGCGTTATTCACAGATCCAGGCAAATTGCCGCCCACCGCCAGGTTAATCAGCAGGTGGAAAGGCACATCAAACGGCGCAGACTCGCCGCCGTTTTTATAGCCCTCATTAAGACCTGCGTAGTAGTAAGAGTAGTAGTGCTCAGCGCCGACCGTCATGTAGTGCACGTCGTCAATGAACCAGTGAATCAGGTTATCACTCCACTCAATTGCGTAGGTGTGGAACTCTTCTCCAGGCGAGTCGACCTCGACATCCATCCCCGCTTGCTGATTCAGTGGCCACTCAAAACCATGGTGTGCCGTCAGAAATACCCGCTCGCGCTGCGTGCCCGCATTCACCACTTCCATGATGTCGAATTCGCCGCTGCCAGCCCAAACGCCATAAGGCGAGTCTGTTGGTAGCATCCAGATAGCAGACCACAAGCCACCGCCCATCGCCGCCTTGGCGCGAACCTCTACCCGGCCGTATTGGAAATCAAACTTGTTCGCTGATCGAAGCCGTGCAGACGTGTAAGGAAACCCCGGCACGACTTCTTCAGATCGGGCCGTAATGGTCAGCAAGCCGTCGGCTACGGACGCGTTCTCGGCCAGATACCACTGCTGCTCGGCGTTGCCCCACCGATCCAGGCCATAATCCGACCCGTCACCGATTTGCGGCTCCCAATTCGCTGCGTTCAGCGTGTCGCCGTCGAATTCATCCTGCCAAACCAGCTCCCACTCTTCATCCTCTGAAGGGTAGAACGCGTCGTCGGCATCCACGGCTGGGGACCCCGCTGAGCCGCCTCCACACGACACCAGAACGGCGTACAGCGCTGCCAGCGCGAAGTAGCGCACCTCGCGGGAAAACGGATAATTCATAGTGGACCCCAGAGTATCTTTTAGCGGATTTATCATGGCGCTGTTATCCCACAACGCCCGCGCGCGATTAAGCTAAACACGACAGTCTGGGCCGTGAATAAGACAAGTTGGAAGCCGGCTGAAAGACCGATTAATCAGGCCAAAAGATGCTGTATCGCGGCGCGATAATTACGACTAACGCGAACAGTCACCTCGTTGTCTAGATGCAACAGACACTCGCCTTTGGGGAGGGTGTCGACCGCCCGGATCTTGCGCATGTTTACGATAGTGGAACGGTGTATGCGCACAAAATCGGCGGACAATTTGGCTTCGAGGTCCTTCATAGTCGATCTCAAAATGTGGACATTACCCTCCGCATGAACACACATGTAGTCGCCAGCGGCATCGATCCATTCGATATCTTCGTGCGCCAGCAGGTGGGTGTGGCCACCGTCCTTGATCGGTAAACGTCCAAAGTCTTGAGAACTGGGCGCGCCGAGCTCGCCCGCCACTTTGCCGTCTTTCAAGTCTGCAATGGCGCTGAGCGCGCCACCTTTGCCAGAAATCCATTCCGAAGACGCCACACGCTCCGCAGCCCGACCAAGCGCCACACGCACGCGGTCGGGATCAAAGGGCTTGACGATGTAATCCACTGCATGAAGGTCGAATGCCCGGCAGGCGTACTCGTCGTAGGCCGTCGCAAAAATGAGCGCCGGCATACGATCCGCCTGGGTCCTCTCTACCACCTCCAAACCGGTCAACCCTGGCATCTGAATGTCCATGAGCACAATGTCGAAACTCTGGCGCTGCAAGGCATCAATGGCTTCCCGGCCGTTACGCCTGACACCCGCGACGGTGTAGCCCGGCGTCTCCTCCACAATAGAGCCCAACAAGCTGGCACTCAGCTTTTCGTCATCGACCACCAGCACGCGAAGTTCAGGTTGCGTCGTCATGATGCCAACTCGTACTGCTCGGCCGCGGGAATGGCGATGCTGACCCGTCTCCCGCCCAGCGGCGAGGGTTCATGGGTCACTGAACAGTGCTCTCCATAGAGTGTCGCCAGTCTGTCGCGAATATTCTGAAGACCAATGCCGACACCTGAGACATCTTCGGAGGTCATATCTTGGTTCTTTTCCTCTGGAGGATTGTCGGGTCCCGTATCGTCGATCTCTAACCACAGTCGGCCTTCGCCGCACCGGGCACCGATCCGTATCCTGCCACCCTCCTCAGATTGTGCAATGGCATATTTGATGGCGTTTTCGACAATCGGCTGCAACAGCAAGCTTGGCACGCTACATCGGTAGGCGTCGGGCGAGACCTCAAAGGACACCGTTAAGCGATCTGAAAAGCGCACCTTTTCGATGTCGAGGTAAAGCTCAATCGCCATCAACTCCTCGCGGAGCGTGGTCAACGTCATGTCGTCTCGCTCGAGTGCAAAGCGCAAGAAAGTAGATAGCTTCAATAGCATGCTGTTAGCGTCATCACCTCGAGCCGCCGTGATGAGCGAGCTCACCGCGTTCAGCGTGTTGAATAGGAAGTGCGGATTCAACTGATAGCGCAGCAGCTGTAACTGAGCGGCTTTGGTTTGCGCCTCCGCCTTCATGCGCTTGAGCGCCTCTTGGCGCTGTGCTGACTCGGCTCTGACGGCAATCTCCTGCTCCCGCTGCAAAAATTGAAAATATTTAATGCCGTGATACAGCGCAGCCCAGGTGAAGAAAACAAACAAGGAGGGGAACAGCCAGCCTCCGAAATCATTCCAGACCCCGGTCTCTCCAGTCATCATCATGAAAACCTGCAACCGCGCAGCTGCCCAAAGCACCGCCAGTAAAATCGCGCTACCCAACACCACCGCGACCCGAACATAACCGCCCCAGTTCCAGATCGCTCGGTAGAGGTAGCGAAGCGGTGTCGATAACGCGAAGCCCACAAGAGACTGCGTGACGTTGTGGGCAAGATAGGAGAGCTCGTACTGGTCGTAGGGCACACTGAGACTGAGATAAGTCAGCAAGGAAATGCCGATCCAGCCAACCGATTGCAGTAACCAAAACAACGTGTCGTCGTCTTTAACCAGACGGTAGTAGGTGTCTTTTCTGACTTCCACGGAGGGCAATAAACCTCAGGCTTGGACGAGAATCTCAGTGTAACTCATTGGTTTTGAACGGCCTATTCTATCTTCAGGATGTGGTCAAAAACGGTGGTAAACTACGCGCCGAATCAGCGCCAGCTGGCGCCGATGTGGGGGCATAAAAACATGACAGAATTGCAGAATGTGGTGCAATCTACACTGCTCGCAGAAGGCAATCAGGCCTCTGTAAGCGCGATGCTAGATAGCATACTCGAGACACCACTGACTCCAATGGAAGCCAATCAGGCTAAAAGCTACATGGAGCAGGTCGCAACGCAAGCCGCCAATGACGAGGGCGCTGAGATTCAGCTCTTCCAGCTTATGGAAATGAAAAACCAGCACACGACCTATGTGATGCGCGTCGCGCTGTTCTCCAATAACAAAGCCATCGGCCTCGATGTCATGGATGCTGAAAATGGGCAGTTCTTTGTGCCCGAGAGTTGCCCGGTGGTAGAGCTGCAGGCGCCTACGCTGAATTGACCTCCCTACCCCGGCTTGGGGAGCTACTGACTTACTGCACGCTGGTGGGCTTGGTGGCCTACGCAGCGATTGCAACCGATCTGTATCTGCCCGCCATCCCCTACATGATCAGCGATCTCGGTGGCACGGAGGCCGACGGCCAACTCACACTCAGCATTTTCATGGTGGGTCTAGCCGTGGGCCAACTGATTTTTGGGCCGCTGTCCGATCACTTTGGACGGCTCCCGGTGGTTCGCGCCGGTACCGTGTTCTTTGTTGTCACCTCAGTCCTGTGCGCCATTGCAAGCGATATGCAGCTGATGTGGGCGATGCGTGGGCTGCAGGGGCTGGCAGCGGCCAGCGGGCCGGTCGTTGCGCGGGCCATCGTCAGAGATCGCTATGAGGGCAACCGCGCGGCACAAGTGATGTCGGCACTGTCGGCGGCCATGGCGGTCATTCCCATGGTGGCACCCAGCATCGGCGTCTTGATTTTGAAGTTCTTTGATTGGCCCGCGGTGTTTTTGGCGCTGGCGGTATTTGCGCTACTCATATTGATTGCCCTGACCCGCCTGCCCGAATCCGCACCTGCCTCTGGCTCAGAGCGACTCACAGTGGGCGGCATCCTGCGCGCCTTCGCAACGATGCTGTCGCGACGCGCGTTCCTTGGCTACCAGATGGCCGGCTCTTTTTCTTTCGCCGCCCTCTTTTGCTACTTGTCGACGGTCGCTTATTTCTTACCGGACGTGTTTAACATCCCTACGTCCCTCTTCGGCTATGCCTTTGCACTGACAGTCCTTGGCTTTATGACCGGCAGCCTGATCAATGCCAGGGTCGTGATGCATTACGGACTCGACACGACCCTGCGCGCCGGTCTCCTCATTAGCCTGTGTTCGGCGATTAGCATCGCCAGTCTTGCGCCGTGGGCCGGTCAGTACCTGTACACCATGGCCTGCCTGTCAGCCTTATTCTTTCTCGGCGTGGGCTTAACTGCCGCCAATGCATCCATGGGCGCCATTTCGCTGTTCCGCATGCAAGCCGGTGCCGCATCGGCTGTCTACGGCTTTACCCATGCGTTACTCGCATCACTGATCGGCGCGATGGCGGGCGCGCTGTATCGAGGTCGACTACTGGAGCCTGCGCTGGTTATTCTGGGTTGCTCTATCATCGCCATTTTAGGCCAGCGCCTGACGCGACATGATCATGCAGAGCCCGTCTCCCAATAACCCCACGCGTTTCATGCCCAGCCGTGCCATGGGTTGGGCGGTCAGATCCGATTGGACCTCATACATAGGAGGTCAGGGTGAGTGACACGAGGTGGGAGCAACTCCTGCGATACCGGTTCATCGAGATTGTCGCGCTATGGGAGGGGCGACTCACCACCCGACACTTGTGCGACGTCTTCAATATTGGCAGGCAGCAAGCCAGCAAAGATATCAACAACTATAAGCGTTCCATCGCCCCGGGAAACCTTGAGTACGACGCCACCGCCAAAGGCTACCGGCCCAGCGCGTCATTTACTCCCAGAGTGAGCCGCGGGGAGACCGAGGAATATCTGGATATCCTCGCTGGCATGAGTGACATGCAACAAGTGCTGGGCCATCTCCCCGACGCATTCACCGGCACGGAAGTATTGGCCGTTCCAGGAAGACACGTTCCACCGGCCATCCTCAGACCGCTGATCCACGCCGCACGCACCCAGCGCCGGGTGGAGGTCGACTACGTCTCGCTCAACCGACCTGATCGAGAAGGACGCATCATCGTCCCGCACACGTTGGTCTGGACCGGCTTACGCTGGCACGTCCGCGCCTGGTGCGAGAAGAACCAGGACTACCGTGATTTTGTCCTCAGTCGATTTCGCGGCGAACCCGACCTCATGGATCACTCGATGCATTCGGTCGATCAGGACACCGAATGGCAGACGCATCTCACGCTGAAAATCGCGCCAGACCCGCGCTTGACGACCGAGCAGCAAGCGGTCGTTGCCCATGATTACGGCATGACCGATCAGCGCTGGACGCTCAATGTCAGAGCAAAATTACTGCCCTACCTGCTACGATTAATACAGCTTGACCCTCAGGCCGAGGCGAATGCGCCGCGGGCTCAACAAATCGTTATTGTGAATCGAGACGAGCTTCAGCCCTGGCTGTTCGGCGATGCTTAGATCGGACAATGCCACCGCATCATGCTGTGCCGCTATTGCGCCGTCGCCGGGATGCCTGATGCATCAGAGAGCGCGCCATCCGGGGCTTTTTCCCGCTTAACAGGTACCGGTGGATGGTCTCCTGCGCCTGAAGCCCGGAAGCGGCCTTGCTACGCGGCACCATTTGGTTGTCCTGCCGGTCGTTGAGCACCCGTGCCTTGACGTTGTCGTGCCATTGCTGATCAAGAATATCCTGCAGCTGTTGCTGTACCGCGGCATCGTGTATCGGACACAGCACTTCCACGCGATGGTCAATGTTCCTCGTCATCAGGTCGGCTGAACCCAGTAAGTACTCGGGCTCTCCGCGGTTATGGAAGACATAGACGCGCGGATGCTCCAAATACCGATCGATGATGCTGATCGCCTCAATGTTCTCCGAGACACCCCGCACACCGGGTAAGAGCGAGCACATCCCCCGGACAATAAGCCGGATTTGCACTCCCGCCTGACTCGCCTCGTAGAGCTTCATGGTGAATTGCTTATCGACCAAGTTGTTGCACTTCAGAGTCATCATGGCGCGATAACCCTGCTTGGCATTCTCAATCTCCCTCTCGATACGCCTCATCAAGCCGGATCGGGAGCTGTGTGGGGAAACAAGCAGCTGTCGATATTCAGGCAGTCGATAGTTGAATTTGAGAAACTCAAATACCGAAGCAACGTCCCGACCGATCTCCTGATCCGACGTCAGCAGCGAGAAGTCGGTATAGAGCTGAGCGGTCTTCTCATTGAAATTACCGGTGCCAATGTGGCTGTAATACCGAATAACACCCTCTTCCCGACGCTCTATTGAGAACAATTTGCAGTGCACCTTGAGCCCCGGGATACCGAAAATCACCTCAACCCCCGCCTCGGTGAGACGATGCGCCATCTCGATATTGGCCTGCTCATCAAAGCGCGCCGCCAACTCCACGACGGCGGTGACACGCTTACCGTTGTGAAGCGCATTAATCAGCGCCTCGGCAACGCGGGAGTTTTTAGCCGTGCGGTATAAACAAATTTTGATCGACGTCACATCGGGATCAAGCGCCGCGGTCTTCAGTACATCAACGATGTAATCAAAGGGGTGATAAGGAAAGTACAGCAGCACGTCCCGTTCACGGATGACATCAAAAATGCTCGCAGGATCATCGATCTCCGGCATGTTGATCGGTAAATGGGGTTTGTACTCGAGGGCTTTGCCACCAGGGTTGGGAAAAGACAAAAAATCTTTTGAATTGTGGTATCGACCCCCTGCGATCATGCTGTCGTAACGGCCAAATCCAAAGCTTTTGCGCAGCGCATTGAGAAGCGCCTCGGGCATGGTCCTGTCGTAGACAAAGCGCACGGCATCCGCCTTGCGACGCTGCTTCAAACTCGACGCCATCTTCTCAATCAAGCTCTCGTTAATCGAAGGATCCAGCTCCAATTCCGCATCCCTAGAGAACTTAAAGCAGTAGGCCTTCACCGCGCTGATGTTGAATACGCCCCGAAAGACCTGGGCCAAACAGGCTCGGATCACATTATCGAGGGTGATGTAGACCGTACCTTTGCGGCGCCCTTTCTGCCGCGGGATTTCAATGAACCGCCCCAGTTGCTCCGAGGGCACTTCCAGCACCGCGAAGCGTTCTTGATCAGGGCTTTGAATCATGACTCCCAGATAGAGGGACTCATCCGCCAAATTCGGTATCGCCAGAGACTCATCGAGCATGATGGGCTCCAGCTCGGGCAATACCGTCTCCCGGAAGTACCGCTGAACAAACTCCAGCTGACCCTCGTCTAACTGCCGCTCATTGATCAGATAGATTCTCTGTTTGTGCAGCTCACTCATGAGCGACGCGTAGATCGCGTCAAACTCTTTCTGCAGGGCAACCACTTCCCGCTGAATCGACTGCAGTAGATTCTTTGCAGATTGTCGTTCCTGGCCACTCGAGACACTGATGAGTCGGCGCACCTCGGCAACGCGCACGCGGAAAAATTCATCCAGATTGTTCGAGAAAATGCCCAGATATCGGACCCGCTGAATGAGGGGCACAACCGGATTGCGGGCCTCCTGCAGCACGCGAGCATTGAACGAAAGCCAGCTTAGCTCACGAGGAAAAAACAGGCGCTGATCTAAATCAGCCCATCGCGTTGCCACCGCAGCGTCGTCATTTTTTTTCACTACAGTCGACCTTCTATTCACAGCCGGCTCGCGCTCGACCTCACAGAGCACCAGCTTAACCACATCACCGCGTCATTAGCCACCGCACCACTCATCCAGCTTTTGTCGCACGACCATAGCGCATGCCTCTGGATGCTCCAGTGGCAGCAAATGCCCTCCCGGCAACGACTCATGGGTGAGGCGTGGATACTGTGAGGCTGCCCAGCTCAGGGTCTCGGGTGTCAGTACATCTGAAGACTCGCCCGCAATGATATGTAGCGGACAGCTCAATGATTTTAGCGCAGGGCCCATGCGGGGCACCGAGCGATAGACGCATGCCTCCCAGGCCCCGGTATACCGCAGTGATACGCCGCCATCATCTTGGAGTGCATGCCCGGCCAGCACGTAGTCCATTAAGGCCTCGTCGCCGACGTTCGAAAACACCCGCTTGCCACGATAAAAATCAAAGGCCTGCTGATGACTGTCAAAGTGGTGAGGGCGCTTGAGCGCTCTTTTCACGATAGGCATGGCGTCAGGGTTAACCCGATTGAACACTCGCGACCAGAACCAGATTTTGTTGCGCACCATGACGGGATCTAGCCCAATAATCCCGGCGAACAGGTCGGGGCGACGTGCAGCACCGATCACACCGCACGCCGCGCCCATGGAATGGCCTAACAGCCAGACGGGCTGATCACACTGTCGCTCAATGAAGTCGATCAAGTCGTTGGCGTAGTGTTCCCAGCCCAAAAATGTTGGGGCCGGAGAGGCGTCCCACAAGGGACGGTGTTCCAGCGCCTGCACTGCATGACCTAGCGGCTCACCCAGCTCGGCGAGCAGTGCGCGATAGGATCCGGGCGGGTAGCCATTGGCGTGAGCCAGAACAACGGTTGCCATGTAGCTCACCTCTTCGATTCGATGCGACTTATACGTTTGAGGGCGCGTCCGGCTCACCGTGCCAGCGCCGCCATTCGTCGTAGGGCTGTGGGGCAGCGCAGGCCGCTGGTGCACACTTCGTCTGTTGTATCGGCAGTGTGGGGAGCAGGTCCGCTTTGCAGCGCAAGCACTTTAAGGCGCTACAGTGTGGCGATCGCTCTTTTCTCGAAAACAAAAACAGGACGACACTATGAAGTCACTAAGTTCAATGACCGGCGGGGCGACAAAGGCTTTGCTGGCGCTAACAGGCGCATCAGCGCTTACCTTTGGCGGTTCGGCGTCTGCTCAGACCCTTGAGAACCCGGCCAGCGGCTCCACGCAGAGTGGTCTCGGCCTGATCTCAGGCTGGGTGTGCGAGGCTGAGACGGTTCAGATCGCGATTACCGATGGCCCCACTTACACGGCGGGCTATGGAACGGACCGTGGCGATACCTCCAGCATCTGTGGCGACAGCGACAACGGCTTTGGCTTGACCGTGAACTACAACTCACTGGGATCTGGCGAGCACACTGCAACGCTGCTGATTGATGGTGTTGAGAGCGGCACCACGACCTTCAGCGTGCTGGCCATGTCGACCGGTGAATTTGCCACCGGCCTGAGCAAGACGGCCACCGTCGCCGACTTCCCGAAGCAGGGCCACTCCGTGACGTTGGAATGGAGCCAGGCGCAGCAAAATTTCAACATCGTCGCTGAAACGATTCCGTCTCAAGGCGAGGGCGGCGTACTGGACGACGGTGTGGTCGATGCACAGTGGAACAATGGCCTTGGCGCGTTTGATGAAGCGATTGGCTATGCCACCTGCGTGGAAGATGGCGGCGAAGCCTGCCCGAGCTTGAGCTGGGCGACGGTCGATGATGAAGATCGCGGCACCGTGCTGGAAGTCACCTACGCAGACGCCGATGCGGGTGTTGCAGCAATCTTCTTCGAAGCTGCGCCACCGGTTGACATGTCCGGCTTTGCTGGCGGCATGGTCCACTTTGACGTCAAAGTCGTTAACGCGGGTAACAACACCACCGGCTGGATTATGAAGCAAGACTGTGTCTACCCCTGCACCTCAGGCGACCAAGCCATCGGCACGGCTGGCCTGTCAGGCTGGGAGAGCGTAACGGTACCGGTATCGCAATTGGTCGAAGCGGGCCTGGACCTGACCAAAGTCTCAACCGGACTGGTCATCTGGCCTGACCCGGCTGGCAATGAAGGTTTCAAGTACCGTATCGACAACGTGTACTGGGGTCGTTGATAGACCAATCTCAGTCATGAAAAAGGCGGCCTGTTGGCCGCCTTTTTTATTGCTGTTGCGCGTTGAGCCGTCGAGGTGTGGGCTGAGCCCATTCAGATGCCCGGCTCGATCGTTGCAAATAACTTGCCGGGATAGCTGCAGCCGCCTTCACAGGGCCTTAACAAGGCGTTAACGAGACCTCAGAGTTTGGAGAACTCTCGATTCAGATCATACTGTCGCGAGGTAACGTAACGCTCCATCGCCTCGATGCGGCTTGCAGCCTTGGCGACCCGCTCCTTCGCTTTGCGCACACGCTCTGCCGGTGCATCGGTATAGCGAAAAACGGTTTTGCGGCGATACGTGTGCCGATCCTCGTCATATTCCATCTCGATCTCGACCTCCTCTTCGGGGAGCTCGGACCACCGTGATGCCTTGGGCGCAATCGCCACCCAGGCAATCACATAGAGCCAGAAGGCAAGGGAGCCTGTGAACATCAACAGCGCCACCGCAGCGAGACGGACCACCCAGTTGGGCACGTCCCAGTGCGCGGCCAGGCCGGCACAGACCCCGCCGATCCACCCCTCGGAGCGGTTTCGATAGAGACCCATACCCCAACCGCGACGACGGCTTTCACCAAAACTACGCTGACGATTGGACATCTTTACACCTCCTCCTTGCTCTGGCCGCCAGTCTCATGGCGCCAGTTCGGATGATCAGCATCGAGTATCGATTCCAGTGACTCGATGCGATCCGCCATTTGATCCACTGCCACTAACATCTCTTCCAGTGCCTGCCGATCATCCTCACTGAGCTGGCTGCTGGAACGGTTGACGCTGCGGTAATGCATGACAATCCACGTGGGTGCCACGATCACCATAAACAGCACCATGGGCACGAATAACATCTCAAACGGGTTCATTTCCCCTCCCTGTTGATCACTGCGCGCGGCTTGCGCTCAGCCCCTTTTCCTTTGGGTTCGATTATGACAGCTACGGTCACGCCTTTTTGGACTCGCCATCGTCAGTTGGCGCAGGTTCCGCTTCTGCCATCGAGTCCTTGATGCGCAGTAGCTCCTCGTCCAGCCAGTCGTCTTCGCCCAGGGCGTCGATTTCGGCCGCCAGGCTCGATGCAGTATCGCGCCCCAGATCCATTGACTGCAATTCCCCTTCGAGGTTATCCACCTTGCGCTCAAATCGTTCAAATTTGGCAAAAGCGTTGTCCAACTCCTCGCGGTTTACCTGCTTCTTTACCTGCACGCGTGAACTCACAGTTTTGGCCCGAAGCAAGATCGTTTTCTGCTTGGCCTTGGCGTCGTCCAGTTTTTGCTGCAGCTGGCCAATCTCTTCGTTGAGATGACCAATGTGCTCGCCGGAGGCCGTCAACTCCTCTTCAACGACGCGCAAGGTATCTTCTACTGCGCGACGTTCTTGGAGCGCCGCCTTGGCGAGGTCATCGCGACCCTTAGACACAGCCAGCTTTGCTTTCTCTTCCCAGGCAGTGACCTCGGCGGCGATGCGATCCCGTCTGCGCGAGGCGGTTTTCTGCTCGGCGATGACCCGCGCTGACGCGCTGCGCACCTCGACCAGCGTGTCTTCCATTTCCTGAATAATCAGGCGAATCATCTTTTCCGGATCTTCGGCGCTGTCGCACAGCGCATTCAAGTTGGAATTCACGATGTCCGATATTCTTGAAAAAATGCCCATGTCCCTCTCCTCTTAAACCAGTTCGTTACCCGCTCGCTCTGCCATCTCGGCACAGTCGAGCGCTGCAAGCTCAGGTGACACACCCCCTGCCTCGCGCTTTTCAATACATAGGGCGTAGTCGCTGGGCGCCTCTTCGCTAACGACGGTCACCATGCCGCAACCTGCCATCAGCAACACACCTGCGACCATCGCGCCAAACATTCTGGCCCGCGCCACACTCACATCCCGCTCCATTACTCTCGAATCAACTCGCATAGCGCTCGTCCCCCTCCACACCTGACACCGGCTCATTGGGAACCACGTAGCGACCTGCCAGGCTCCGACCCAACCAATAAGCGCCCTCCACCGACGCCGTGACAAACCCAAAGGTCGCCGCTGCTCTGGCTGGCCCGGCGAATACCGCCACGGCACTGCAGACAAACAATACGGCCATATAGACCAGCGCTCTCTCGTCGATAACATCCATTTCATCTCTCCGTTGTTTCATGATGACTTGCTTCCCTGTCTCGTCAGGCCGTTTGCGCCTGCACACCATGTTTATAGCGACAGACGTGCCAGATAATTTTTATTATTAAATTTCAGTGGCTTATGCTCTAGACAGGCTAGCAAATGATGATATATAGGTTATATTAGCCTTTATTGAGTGGCGGAAAGCACCTTTATAGGTGTATATTTCACCTATGAACCCACAAGCACCGAACATCATTGGCGAATCGTCCCAGCTCGCCGCAGCGCTGGACCACATCTCCAGACTGGCGGCCATTGACCGCTCTGTTTTGATCATTGGGGAGCGCGGCACGGGTAAAGAATTAGCTGCGGAGCGACTGCATTACCTCTCACCCCGCTGGGATCAGACCTTTACCAAAATTAACTGCAGCGCCATTGCTGAGACACTTCTTGAAAGTGAGCTTTTTGGCCACGAGGCCGGGGCGTTTACCGGGGCAACAAAGCAGCATATCGGGCGCTTCGAGCTCACCGATGGCGGCACACTGTTTCTCGATGAACTCGCCACCATGTCACTGCGCCTGCAGGAAAAGCTGTTGCGGGTGATTGAATACGGCGAGTTTGAGCGGGTCGGGGGCCAAAAGACGCTGCAGGTAGATGTAAGATTGGTGGCGGCTACCAACGCCGATTTGCCCTCCCTGGCAGACGAGGGGTTGTTTCGCTGGGATTTGCTCGATCGGCTCAGCTTCGACGTGGTGCATCTACCCCCTTTGAGAGAGCGTGACGACGATCTCTACGAATTAGCGCAGCATTTCAGTGTCCGCATGTGTCGCGAACTTGGCTGGGATTACTTTCCCGGCTTCAGCGACGCCTCGATCCAGCAGCTGAGCAGCCATCACTGGCCCGGCAATATTCGCGAACTTAAAAATGTTATCGAGCGCTCTCTGTTCAGAACGACTGACCCGGAGCGGCCGATCAAGACGATCGTGATTGATCCGTTTTCCTCGGCATCAGAGGCCGGCGCAACAGATACCGAAAGGTCAGAGCAGACTGGGGTAACCCACTCGAGCGAAGTCACCCCAGATTGGCCCGTGTCTCTCAAGGATTTATTGCGCGAGACAGAACTCGATTGGCTACAACGCGCGCTGGCAGCCTGCGACCAGCGACAGAATGAAGCCGCCAAACTGTTGGGCTTGTCCTATGACCAGATGCGCGCGCTGATGCGCAAGCATCACCAGACTACCCGGCCGGTTCGGCAAAAGAAAAAGCAGAAATAAATCGAGGCTTCGGCAAACACCTCTATGGGAGCAGCGGCGATGCCTCGGAACGCGCAGCCATCACCGCGTGATACACATCCATATTGCCCTGCGCCATCGCAGAAATCGAGAACGAAGCGAGCATGCGTGCTCGCCCCTTGGCGCCAAAAGCTGCTGCGCGCTCCGGCTCTGACAACAAACGCTCGATAGCGGTCGTGAGCGCGCCGACATCATCCGGCGGCACCAGCAAGCCTGTCTCTTGATCCATCACAGCCTCGGGCATACCGCCGGCGTCACAAGCAACCACCGCAATACCCGCGGAGGCGGCTTGCAATAACACCACACCAAGGCCTTCGGTTCGCGCCGGATGCACCAGAAAATCGAGACTCGGCAAGACGCGCTCAAGATCCTCGACAAACCCGACAAGCTGAACATGCCGACCCAGATCGAGGGTGCGAATTTGCTCCCTGATCGCGGATTCCGACGGCCCCTTCCCCATCACCAGCACCTGCAAATTGGGCCACCGTTCGACCAAATCAGCTAGAGCCTCCAGCAAGACATCATGACCTTTTCGCGGAATCAGCTGGGCGGCGATACCGATCACCGTTGCGTCTTCAGGCAAATCAAAACGTGACACCAGGCCCGCCTTGTCTGCGGACTGCTGAAAGCGCTCCCAATCCACCGCGCTGCGAACGCAGGACACCTTGCCTGGCGCTAACCCATCAGCAATCAACACATCGCGAATCCCTTCAGAAATCGCGATCACGTGATCGTAAAGCCGGTATTTGGCCGCAACTGCCCAGGCACGTTCGCGGTTATCAACCCGCCGAGACAAAACACAGGGCAAACCGAGTTTGCGCGCCGCCAGCCCGCCCCAGATATCCGCGCCGCGCCGCGAGTGCACGTGCACCATATCAACCTGATGCCGGGTCAGGATCTCTCGGATACGTTTTGTCGCGCGCCAGTCGAGATCGCCGCGATAGGGAATCGCCTCAACGCCGATGCCAGCTGCCTGCGCTGCCTCACCCACTGCTGAGTGCTCAGGGCAAATCAGCACCGAGCGAACTTCCGTCCTAGACAGCTCCCCCAGCAGATACAGCACTTGCTGGGCGCCGCCGTAAAGGTGTGCGCCCAACTCAATATGGGCGACGCACAACGGCTTCGGATCACTCATGGAGACAGAGGTCCTGCGTTGATCAAGAGAGGCCTATGGCGATACCCGCCTCAAGCTAACTTCTCGGCGGTCACCCAATCGAGGGTGAGATTGAGCGCAGCGCCAAATTTCTCGATCAGCTCATCGACATGGGTGGTCTCAATGATCAGTGGCGGGCACACCGCGACCCGATTGCCACCCAGCGGCCGAATGACCAGACCGTTGTCCTCCGCGGCCTTGGCGCAGAACTGACCGACCTTCATGCCATCAAAGGGTTTCTTGCTCGCCTTGTCGGCAACCAGCTCCACCGCACCGATCATGCCGACGCCGGAGACCTCGCCCACCAGTGGATGGTCTGCGAACTCCTTTAGCCGCGCTTGCAGGTAATCACCCACCGTCGCCGCGTGGTCAAAGATCTTGTCGCGGACATAGATGTCGATCACTTTGCTTGCGACCGCACAGCCCAGCGGGTGTCCGCTGTAGGTATAGCCATGCCCAAACACGCCGACTTCCGTCGCGGACGCATTAATACAATCTGCTATGTCGCCCTGCACAATCGCGGCCGAAACCGGCACGTAGGCCGATGACAGTGCTTTGGCGAGGGTCATCATTTGAGGCCGCATGCTCATTTTGTTGGCGCCAAAATCTGTACCGAGGCGCCCAAAGCCACAGATGACCTCGTCATCCCAGAGCCAGATACCATAGCGGTCGAGTACCGCCTGAATCGCCTCGAAATACCCTTCCGGTGGCACGATGACCCCACCTGCACCACTGACCGGCTCGGCGATCATGGCAGCAATCGTCTCCGGTCCCTCGGCCAGAATCAACGCTTCGAGCTCTTGCGCCCGCCGGGCAACAAACTCTGCCTCCGACTCGCCCGCGTTCGCACCGCGGTAATAGTTCGCCGACCCGGTGCGCAGCACGCCCAGCGCCTCAAAGGGCAATTGAAAGTGCGCATGATTGGTGGGAATGGCTGTCAGCGCCGCCGAAGCCAGCGTCACACCGTGGTAGCCCTGTTCCCGGGCAATGACCTTGATGCGATTGGGCTGGCCTGAGGCCTCGGCGTGATAGCGGATGAGCTTCAGGAGGGTGTCGTTGGCATCAGACCCTGAGTTGCCCAGGAAGACCCGACCATCCTGCATCGGCACCATGGCCGCCAACTTGTCGGCGAGTTCAATGGCAGAGGAGTGCGTCTTGCCGCCAAACATGTGGCTGAAGCTCAGCTCACGCATCTGGCGTTCCGCGGCCTCGATGACCTCTTCGTTGCCGTAGCCCAGCGCCGTGCACCATAGCCCGGCCATTCCCTCGAGGTAGCGCTTGCCCTGCTTGTCGTAAATGTAGGGGCCCTCGGCTCGGGCGACCACCATCGTCTCGGACATTGCCGGGTTGGTGGTGGGGTAAATCATTGACGTCATCGCAATCCCTCCTGTTGCCTTTCTCTGGGGCAATCTTCAGTACGCAGAGTGTATCGACTCAAGCCAGCACCCACTACACCCCACTGGTGGTAATACCGGGATCACAGGCTATTGCTAAGGCGAAACGCCGAGGCGCCGTCTCGAGAGCAAAGTCGCCACCTCATCATCGCCTAGTGTTAGGCGCACGCCCTGGCGCAGCGCTCGGTCAGGTGGCTT
>JAYOUT010000006.1:0-21936 GCA_038151055.1 Luminiphilus sp. | reverse complement strand
CGCAGCGCTCGGTCAGGTGGCTTTGGTTTTTTCCTTGCCGCAGCGCTCGCACCGAAACCGGGTAATCAACTCGCCGCGATGAACGGCAAAGGGGTCGCTTTTAACCGGGCGCCACTTGTGATGCCCGTTCCGGCAGAGTGTTTGATTCGGTTTTTGCGGCTTCTCAAAACGCAGGATATCGGCCATGAGGCGTCAGCTTGCGGTTTTGGCGCGATTAACGGCTTGGTGCCAGGATTCCAACCTTCGGCGCCGCGGGCCCGTTCCCATGCGAGAAGGAAAACGCTGGTCGGCTTTCCATACCTTGGCCAGCGCCTCGGTGTCCTTCCAGATCCCCACGCCCAGTCCGGCGAGGAAGCAAGCGCCGGCAACGGTGGTTTCAATCACCTTAGGGCGGATAATTTCTCTGCCCAGATAATCTGCCTGCAATTGCATCAACAGATTATTGGCTGCCGCCCCACCGTCGACTTTCAGGTCTCCCATCCGGCGGCCCAGGTCGCGCTCCATGGCGCGGAGGATATCGACGTTCTGAAGCGCCATGGCTTCAAGGGTGGCGCGTGCGATATGCGCCGCACCCGCCCCTCTCGTCAGACCTGAGATGACGCCCCGCGCATCGGGATCCCAGTGCGGCGCGCCCAAGCCCGTCAAAGCCGGCACAAACTCAACGCCGCCGGCATCAGGCATCTGAGAAGCGAGTTTCTCGATATCGGGAGCGCGCTTGATGATGCCCAGTTCGTCCCGAAGCCACTGCACTGCTGCGCCGCAGATGAAGGCACCACCCTCGAGCGCATAGACCGGCGTCTTTTGACTAGGCAGTTGCCATGCGACAGTGCTCAGCAAGCCTGCGTCGCTGTGCATACGGTCCTGACCGGTATTCATCAAAATGAAAGAGCCGGTGCCGAAGGTGCACTTGGCGGCACCCCGGTCAAAGCCTGCCTGCCCGAACAGTGCAGATTGTTGATCACCAGCAATGCCCGCGATGGGCACCCCATCGGGTAGCCCGGGTACGCCCTGTGTACGGCCCAGGTCACCACTTGAAGGGATAATCTCGGGCAGCACTGTTTTCGGGACGTTGAAGAGTTTCAGCAGTTCCGGATCCCAATCCAGTGTCTGCAGATTCATCAGCGAGGTGCGCGAGGCGTTAGAGACGTCGGTGGCATGCACCGCGCCCCCTGTCAGCCGATAGAGTAAATACGAGTCGATGGTGCCAGCGGCGATGTCACCGCGTCTGGCGCGACCTCTCGCGCCCTCAATGTCGTTGAGCAACCAGCGGAACTTGCTGGCCGAAAAATACGGGTCGAGCACGAGCCCCGTGCGATCGCGCACCATGGGCTCCAGCCCTTTTTTGCGCAATCCCTCACAGAAACTCGCCGTGCGTCGGCATTGCCAGACAATGGCGTTGCCCAATGGCTTGCCGCTGCGACGCTCCCACAGCAGCGACGTCTCTCGCTGATTGGTAATGCCAATACAGGCAACGTCAGCGGGCTTGCAAAGCCCCCCGCGAAAGACAGCACGGATACCCTTTACCGCCGATGCCCAGATGGCCTCCGGGTCGTGCTCTACCCAACCCGGCTTGGGATAGATCTGGGGGAATTCATAGTTGACGCTCCCCAGCAGAGCCCCCCGGGTATTCATCACCGCAACCGTGGTGCCAGTTGTACCCTGATCGATCGCCAGAATCGCTTTCACAGGCAGCCCCGGTTACAAATCGATGGCTCAGGCAGCCTCAAACCCGGAGATCGCCTTGATCTCTAAGTAATCAGTGAAGCCGTGTGCGCCCCACTCGCGGCCATTACCCGACTGCTTGTAGCCGCCGAAGGGCACATCCATGCCAGGCGAGGCACCATTGATGTGCACGTTGCCCGCGCGAATACGCGACGCCACTTGCCGCGCATGGTCGAGATCCCCGCTTTGCACATAGCCCGCCAAACCATAGGGCGTGTCGTTGGCGATCTGTATCGCCTCTTCCTCAGTGTCGTAGGGAATCATGACGAGGACCGGTCCAAAGATTTCCTGCTCGGCGATGCTCATATCGTTCGTGACGTCAGAGAACACCGTGGGTCGCACGTAATAGCCCCGGTCAATGCCATCAGGCAGGCCCGGTCCGCCGCAGACCACTTTCGCGCCCTCGGCGATGCCGCCTTCGATGAGTGCCTGAATCTTGTCCCACTGCACCTTGGAAACAACAGGACCCATCGTGGTTGATTCTTCCGCGGTCGGGCCAATCACCACGCTCTCGGTGACCTTGGCGGCAATCGCTTCGGCGTCCCCCAGCAGATCCCGGGGCACCAACATGCGCGATGGTGCGTTACAGGATTGCCCGGTGTTGTTGTACATATGCATCACGCCCCGGGTAACCGCTGCCTCCAGATCGGCATCCGCGAGGATGATATTCGGTGACTTGCCGCCCAGCTCCTGCGTGACGCGCTTAACGGTGGGCGCTGCATTTTGTGCGACCAGCGAGCCCGCGCGCGTTGAGCCGGTAAAGGACATCATGTCGACATCGGGGTGGCGCGACAGTGCCTCACCGACAGTGGGTCCGTCACCGTTGACCAAATTAAATACGCCGGCGGGGATCCCCGCCTCATCCATAATCTCTGCATAGAGATAAGCTGACAGCGGCGCGATTTCGCTGGGCTTGAGCACCATGGTGCAGCCCACCGCCAGCGCCGGCGCGACCTTACAACTGACCTGATTCAGGGGCCAGTTCCACGGCGTAATCAAACCGCAGACACCGATGGGCTCTTTCACCACCCGGTGCGGGCCCAGATCTTCGGTGAAGGTGTAGTGCTTCAGTATCTTTGCAGCTTCGGTGATATGGCCCAGCCCGGCATACGCCTGCGCGGTACTGGCCAGCTTGATCGGCGCACCCATTTCGAGACGAATGGCCTCGGCGATCTCGCCAATGCGGCGCTGGAAAATCTCCGCCATCCGCTCGAGCATGCCGACCCGCTCCTCCACAGAGGTCCGGCTGAAGGTTTGAAACGCGGCTTTGGCCGCGGCCACCGCCAGATCGACGTCGGCTTCTGAACCGAGTGAAATGGTGGCACAGGCCTCTTCGGTAGAGGGGTCCAATACCTCGAGTGTTTTGGGTGTCACGGGATCGACCCACTGGCCGTTAATGTAGAACTGTGTGTAGTCGCGCATGATGACCTCGGATTCTTCGATTATCGTTAATGAGTCAGCGTAGCGTTGTTCATGACAACACCCGCTGCGGATGCATCCCGTCAGAATAACCCATAAACGGGGGATGAATGGAGTACCCGAGCAATTCCTGGACACGCTCTGGCAGGGCGGCGGCACGCTCAGGTGGCACCGACAACAGCATGCTTTCCAGCGGCCGCAACCAGCCCGCACAGTATTGCGGGGTAATGAGACAACGAGCGGTATCCGACCGGTTCGCCCCACCGCGATGCCACAGGTCACCCCGGGCAATCATCAGTGAGCCCGCCGGCATGGTGACCTTCACGGCGTCCGGGTGTGAACCCGGGTCACCGGCCACGTCTTCTCCCGTCGCGAAGTCCTGATCCCGCAGCACCCCCGGGAACTCGGTCTCAGACCAACGGTGGCTACCCGGTAGCACCTCGGTAGCCCCGTTCTCCAACGTCGTATCGTCGAGCGCCCAAAAGGTCGACACGCCGAGTAAGTCATGCGGGGGCGTCAGTGAGGTATGGCCATCATCTGTGTGCCAGGGTTGAGCTGACTCACCCGGCTGCAGATGAATGGCCAGACAGGCGGACAACAGGCAACTCTGCCCGAGATAGTGCTCGGCCCACGCTAACGAGACGGGATGCGCCACCAAGTCGGCGAACGCCGGGTCCTTCGCCAGCATCGCGTAGATGCGGTGTGTACGGGTCCCCTCGAACACGTTGCGACCCATGGGTCCTGCATCGACCCAGGGGGCCAACGCCTCACGCTGTCGCTCAAGCTGAGCCGGTTCAAGCAGTTCGGGAATGACGCAGAAACCCTCAGTATCAAACTGTTCGACTAGGCTCGTCACCTCATGGTCGGGCAGCAACGGCAGCAGTTGCTGAAGCAAACTGTCCCGGGTCTCGGGCCCACCCTGACTGGATTGAATTTTGGATGCCTGCAAAGTGGTGTCTCCGGGCCTGCTTTGTGCTGCGGCGAGATCTTCTTCATACTCCTGCTTTATAAAAAAACGCTCAGGGCAGGAACATGAATCAAGCCGTTGATTTGGACGAACTCACGCTGTTTCGAGATATGGCGCGGCGCGCTTTCGAGCAGGAGATTACACCCCACTATGAGGAGTGGGAAGAGCAGCGGATGGTGCCGCGCACGCTCTGGAACCGCTTGGGTGAGGCGGGCTTGCTCTGTCCCGACATGGAAGAGCAATACGGGGGCGCCGGCACCACGCCTCACGTCACGCTGGCGATGATTGAAGAGCTGTCGGAGATGGGATTCGGCGGTTTCGCCTCCAGCTATGGCATCCACAACAACATCATCTCGCCCTACCTCAGCCGGCACGGCACTGAGGAGCAGAAAATGCACTGGTTGCCGCGTATGGCCAAGGGCGAAGTTGTCGGTGCACTCGCGATGACCGAGCCAGGCGCCGGCTCAGACGTTCAGGGCATTCGCACCAATGCCGTACGCGACGGCGACGAATGGGTTCTCAACGGATCCAAGATTTTTATCACCAACGGGATCCATGCCGACTTGGTGATTGTGGCCGCCATTACTGACCCGGGAAAAGGCGCCAAAGGCACCTCGCTGTTCCTCGTCGATGCACACAGCCCCGGCTTCGAGAAGTCCAAAAAGATCGACAAGATTGGTCAGCACACCTCCGATACGGCACTGCTTTTCTTTAACGACGTTCGCTTACCGGCGGAGGCACTGCTGGGCGAGGAGAACCGCGGCTTCGTGATCATGATGGAAGAGCTGCCGCGGGAGCGGCTCGGTATCGCGGCGCAAGCCGTGGCCGCCTCGGAGGGCGCGCTCAACATTACTGTGCAGTATGTGCAGGAGCGGGAAGCCTTCGGTCAAAAAATCGGCCAATTCCAAAATACCCGATTCAAACTGGCCGATGTAAAAACTGACATCGCCATTAATCGAGCGTTTTACGAGCAGTGCGCGCGCGAGTACGCCGAGGGCACTCTCACCGCCGATGCCGCGGCGATGCTGAAGCTCGCGAGCTGCGAGATGCAGTGCCGCGTGGCCGATCAGTGCCTGCAGCTGTTTGGCGGCTATGGGTACACGTCGGAATACCCCATTTCACGGTTCTATGTCGATGCCCGCATTCAAACGATCTATGGCGGCTCGTCGGAGATCATGCGCGAGCTGGTGGCGCGCACGATCCTGGGTCGCTAACCCGCACATACCCCGTGCATCAGTGCCGGACCTGTGCCGGCACCATCGCGCAGCACCCCAGATTTGTTGAGAAACCGCCAGCAGTCCCGTTACTGGCGCCCGGAGTGAACACGTCATGACTGAATACAACGCATCGTCTCATCAATGGCCGCTGGTGCGCGGGCTCGTAGCCGGCTGCCTCCTCCTGGCGCCGCTTTCCGCCTCCGCGTCAGAATCGGCGCTCTCGACCATTATCGACGAGCACTGGCAGTGGGTACTCGAACAATATCCGGAGCGACGGCTCGAGTACGGAGACCGCTCTGGCAACAACCAATGGACTGACATGAGCCCTGAGGCCTTTCAGCGACGCTACGATGACGAAGGTCAGTTTGTTCAACGTCTCGAACAGTTGGAACCCGCCACGCTGACCAGCGATGAGCAAATTAACCGGGCCATGCTCCTCAGACAGCTGAGAGACAACCGCACCGAGTTCGAGGATGGCCTGCACCTGATCGCGCTGAATATGCGCTCCGGACCCCAACATCGACACAGCATGATCGATTACCTGCCTATGGACAGTGAGCAGGATTATCAGGACTGGCTGGCACGCCTGAGCGCCCTGCCAGAGCAGTTGGGGGACTATCGTGCCCTATTGCAAGAGGGGATCGCACGAGAGCGCACTCAGGCGCAGATCGTCATGTCGCGCGTGCCCGCCCAGATTCAAAACCTGATTACCGACGACGCTGCGGAGAGCCCGTTCTATCGCGCCTTTGCAGAGATGCCGGAAAGTTTCGATGAAGAGACGCGCGAGACGCTGTCCTCATCCGCCGCAACCATCATTGCTGAGGAGATCAATCCGGCACTGCAAGAGCTCCTCAGCTTTCTCGAACAGGATTATCTCCCGGCCGCGAGGGCGCCCGGCATTGGTTCTCTACCGGGTGGCAAGCAGGTCTACAGCCGCCTGGCACAGCACTTCACCACCACCGACTTAACACCCGATGAAATCCACGAAATCGGTCTTCAGGAAGTGGCGCGCATCCGTAGCGAAATGCTGGCGGTCATTGAAGAGGTCAAGTTCGAAGGCGACATCGCCGCCTTCAACACCTTCCTGCGCACTGACCCGCAGTTCTACTACGACACACCGGAAGCGTTGCTCGAGGGCTATCAAGCAGTGTCGAAACGCCTCGACCCGGGACTGGTGAAGCTTTTTGGCAAACTCCCCAGAGCACCCTATGGTGTGCGCCCTATTCCCGACGAGGAAGCGCCGGATACCACGACCGCCTACTACATGCGGCCCGCGATCGACGGCTCCCGGCCCGGCTGGTACTACGTCAACCTCCATCAGCCGGCCGTGCGACCCAAGTTTGAGATGGAGGTGCTGAGCGTGCACGAGAGCGTGCCCGGCCATCATCTTCAGATTGCACTGGCCCAAGAACTCACCGGACTACCGGAGTTCCGCCGCAACGGGGGCTTTACTGCGTTCATCGAGGGCTGGGGCCTTTACTCAGAGCGCCTGGGTTATGACATGGGTTTATATACCGACCCCTATTCTCGCTACGGACAGCTGGTTTATGACATGTGGCGAGCGGTGCGCTTGGTGGTCGACACCGGCATCCACTATTTTGGTTGGAGTCGACAAAAGGCGATCGATTATTTTCTCGACAACGCTGCCAAGTCCGAGGCGGATATCATTAACGAGATCGACCGCTACATCGGCTGGCCCGGCCAGGCACTGGCTTACAAGATCGGCCAACTGAAAATGCTGGAGCTCAGAAGCAAGGCCGAGGCAGCCCTTGGCGACCGCTTTGACATCCGTAGCTTCCACGATCACATGCTGGGCGCGGGTGCACTCCCACTCGATATTCTGGAAGCGCGCATGGACGCCTGGCTGGCGGCGCAACTCGCCAATCAAGACGTGGCAAAAAATTCCTAGCGCTTTACCCTGCGCCGTCGACGCGCCGCGTTGGGCTACGTTCTAAAGCTATCAACTTGGTTTAGCGACCCACGCGGCGAGGGCGTGGCCAACGAAAATCAGATTTCGGGCGCCTTCAGATCGGGGCGGTGATCTGCCCCTTGGCGAAGGTGACAGCCTGCCCCGTCAATATGACGCGCTCATCCTCCAAGGCACAGTGCAGGCTGCCGCCGCGCGATGAACACTGCTCCGCGTTTAGCGAGGATTTGCCGTAAAAGGCCGCCCAAAAAGGCGTCAACAGGCAGTGTGCAGAGCCCGTCACCGGATCCTCGTCGACGCCATACTGCGGTGCAAACATGCGCGAGACAAAATCCACCTGAATCCCCGCGGCAGTAACAATGACGCAATGGGGCACCGCGCGCGCGAGCCGACCGATATCCGGTGTCAGCGCTCTGACATCTCGCTCGTGTGCCAATCGATAAACGACTTGCCACGGCGTCTCGACCGGTCTGACCGCTTCCAGCACCTCTACGCCGAGGGCTGCGGCAACTTCGGACTCAATGGTATGCGGCTCAAAGGCTATCGCTGGTAGATCGATCGCAATGCCCTCTTTCTGCTCGCTGGCGGTCAGCCGCCCGCTATGCAGCGTCTCAAACAGCAACCGCGGCACATCGACACCCAACTCGCGTCGCAGCACGTGGGCGGCGGCCAAGGTCGCATGACCACATAGCGGCACCTCGGCCGCGGGTGTAAACCAGCGAAGACCGTAAACACCTGGCCCGCGCTCTACCAGAAACGCGGTTTCGGACAGGTTGTGTTGCGCGGCCAGCGCCAGCAACTGATCGTCGCTCAACCAATCGTCGAGGACCATAACAGCAGCGGGGTTACCGCCAAATGTCTGCTCTGTGAAAGCGTTGACGATGTAATACGGCGTTCGCGGGGTCATCACTGCTCCTTCAACTGACTCACTACTTACCTACTGCAACGGACGCCCACAGAGCGCGCGTCGGACAGCATTGCGCACGTGTAGGTGAGTCGCCAACAAGAATAGATATTCGAGCAACGCGCCGGCGTCACGCGACGAAAGATCCGCGATGCCTCAGGCTAACTCATCCAGAGATTCGGCCAGCGCCTCGACCAGAGAGGTCATCTGCTCGCGCGCCATCACAAAGTGCGGCGCGAGCTGAATCGTGTCGCCGCCGTAGCGCACCAAAAAGCCCTTCTCCCACATTCGCATAGCCACTTCAAAGGGTCTGCGGAGCGGCTCGCCCGGGTAGGCATCCAACGTCAGCGCGCCGGCGAAGCCGTAATTGCGCACATCGGCAACATGCGGCTTTTCTGCTAATGCGTCGTGGAGCAGCGTCTCCCAAAACGGCGCCTCTGCGGCCACCCTCGCAGGCAGCTCGTCTCGCACCAACACCTCAAGCGCAGCCAGGCCGGCAGCGCAGGCAACCGGGTGTCCCGAATAGGTGTAGCCGTGGGCAAACTCCAAGGCATAATCCGGGCCACCATGGGCCATGAAGGTGTCGTAAATCTCGGGGGTCGCCATTACTGCGCCCATTGGCACCGCACCATTGGTGATTTGCTTGGCCAGGTTGAGAATGTCGGGGGTCACACCAAACGCTTCAGCACCGGTGTAAGCCCCGCATCGGCCCAGCCCGGTGATGACCTCGTCGAAGATCAGCAAAATATCGTTGGCGTCGCAAAGCGCACGCAATCGTTGCAGGTAACCCATGGGCGGCGGGATGACACCCGCCGAACCCGCCATAGGCTCGACAATAACGGCGGCGATGGTCGAGGCGTCATGCAGCGTAATCAGATCCGCAAGCTCGTCGGCAAGGTGGGCACCGTGATCGGGCATCCCCCGACAAAAGGCATTCTCGGGCAGCATGGTGTGCCTCAGGTGATCGACCTCCAGCGACTGCCCGAAGGGCTTGCGATTGGCACCAATACCGCCCACCGCGGTGCCGCCATAATTCACTCCGTGGTATCCCTTCTGGCGGCCGATAAACCGTGTCTTGGCCGGCTGCCCCTTGAGCCGCCAGTAGGCGCGCGCCATCTTCAAGGACGTGTCAGCAGACTCGGATCCCGAGTTCGTAAAAAAGGCATAGTTGAGATCGCCCGGCATCAACTGCCTGAGTCGATCCGCCAACTGAAACGCCGCCGGGTGACCGAATTGGAAGGGCGGCGCGAAATCCAGCGTCTCAATCTGTTCCGCCACGGCTTTGGATACTTCCGGATGGCCGTGTCCCAGACCCGACGTCCACAGACCGGAGTGTCCGTCTAGAATCCGCCTGCCCTGATCATCCGTAAACCACACATCCTGAGCCGCAACAATAATGCGCGGGTCACGTTTGAACTGCCGGTTGCCGGTATAGGGCATCCAGTAGGCATCTAGCGGTAACTGATTCGACATGGCGTCTCCTTAGGAGGCAAAGTGTAAACCCACCAAGGGGGGCAACTCACTCCCCTTATTGGGATAGCCCGCTCCGAGCAATGACCGCTCCGAGCGCCAATCCGATAGTTGATAGACCGGGAAGATTTGATATGAAACGACAGACACTGGTAAGCACCGTGCTTGCAGCCACCCTGCTCTCTGGCCCAGCCCTCGCTCACATCGAGCAGTCAGAGCCACTGCAGTCGCTGCGTCAGTCTTACTTCGCTTTGCTGGGCATGACCTTCGGGCCGATGGGCGATATGGTGAAGGGCAAGATCGAATGGGATAACGCGCGCTTTGCGGGCTGGGCGGCTGACTTGAATCACGCCGCACAATTTGGGGTTGAGCGCGGTTTCGCGCCCGGCTCGGAAAAAGGCATGACGCGAGCACGGCCCAATATCTGGTCAAACATGGATGATTTCCAGAGCAAGCTGGATGACTTCCGTGCGGCCGCCGCTCAATTGGCGGAAACGGCCGGCGAGGGAGACCAAGGTGCCAGCCGCGATCAGTTCATTGCCACAGGGGGCACCTGCAAAGCCTGCCACGATGAGTACAAGTCGAAAGACTATCTTTACTGACTGCGCGTTTACTGGCTGTCATCTGACTGCATGTGAGGGGCGCTCCGCTGCGCTGGAGGCGCTCCCCGACTTTCCCTTAGAAACGATGGCTAGCCCCATCCACACCAGAGCGCAGCCAGGTAGCGGCTGCGCCCCCGAGACTGGGCAACGTATTCAGCTCCAAGACGCCTGAAGCCCCCGAGAATCAAGGGCCTTGGTTGATCTTCGGCCTTGCCGACCGTGCTAACTGCGCTAGTAGTAACTTGGCGCCTCGGGCGCCACGCTGACCAATCCCCAGAGCACTGCCGCCGCAACCAACAGAATCATGATCGCCCCCAGCAGCGGCTTGGGTGCGGAACGGGCGTGCTTATGCCCTGCCTCGCCCCGCCACATTGCCTGCAACAAGGGCTGCCGCTTGCGCCATTGGTACCAGGCGACCGAGACCAGGTGCAGGGCGACGAATCCCTGCAGCAGTTGCCAGTTGATCTCGTGCCACTCTGTCATCGTTCCAGACAAATCACCCGCCCAGTAAGCGAACGGGCCCTCAAACAGCAGGTCGTCGCGACTCATGGTGCCCGAGAGAGATTGCGTCAGTATGAGCCCCAGTAGCACCAGCACAGATAACGCCCCTAAAGGATTATGCCCCGCATACTCCCCGCCCTCTTTGAGGTAGCGCAGCACCCCGGAGGGACTCGGCACAAAATGAGTAAAACGCGTCGGCTCGCTGCCGACAAAACCCCACGCTACACGTGTGACGACAAGACATAAGAGGCTATACCCGACCCATTGGTGGACATCCATACGCCCCTGTTCGCCACTCCACCACATGAGGCCGAGACCGATTGGAAAGGACCAATGAATCAGACGAACCGCGCGGTCCCAAACAGGAAAACGCGGCGCTTGCAGCGCGTCGTCGGTGGGATTCACGAACCAAGCAAATCTAACAATGCCGTGACTGAGGCCTCTACGCCCATCGTGACCGACGCATCGGGTTCGATCTTAAACAGCGGCGAGTGATGCGACGGTACGGGATCACCGCCTGATTGCTCGATCGCAAAATCTTCGGGCGGCGTACCACCTACCGCGAAGTAAAGGCTGGGTATGTAGGGATCGACGGTAAAAAACGGGAAGTCTTCCGCGCCCATGCCAAGTCGCTCACCCGAGAACAGAACGCCCTCACCAAAGTGCCCGTTCCACAGCGCCATGATGCGCTCGGTCAGGGCTTTGTCATTCAGGGTGGGTGGCACACTCTCCTCAGACACCACCACCTTTGGCAGTAGCTCGTCGGGTAGGCCGGCTACGCGACCCATATTTTCTGCCACTCTGCGAATGCCATCGAGCAACAGCGTTCGGTCTTCAGCAGACTCGCTGCGCACCGTTAACTGAAGGTGGGCGGCATCCGAAATAATGTTGTGCTTGGTCCCGCTGTGGAAAGCACCCACGGTGATCACACCGGGTCGCCGCGGTGGCAACGTTCGACTGACCACAGTCTGCAATCCCATCACGATCTGCGAGCCCAGCACGATGGGGTCCACGCCGCGATGCGGGGAGGCCCCGTGAGCACCCACGCCGGTAATATAAATATCCACGGTGTCGGCACCCGAATAGGGAGAATCGACGGAGGCGCCCAGCAATCCAGTTGGCATGGCCGAGGTGACGTGAAACGCCATCGCGTAATCCGGCTGGCCAAATCGCTGCCACAGATTGTCAGCACGCATCGCCGCCGCACCGAGCACACGCTCTTCCGCCGGCTGGCCAATCAGCATCAGCGTGCCCTGCCACTCGTCCCGCTTCTCAGCCATGAGCTGGGCAGTCCCCACCAGACTCGTGATGTGCACATCATGACCGCAAGCGTGCATGACAAACACTTCATTACCATTCGGATCGATCTGCTTGGCCCTTGACGCGTAGGACAGTCCGGATTTTTCCTCTACTGGCAGACCGTCCATGTCGGCTCTGAACATGACCAATGGTCCGTCGCCATTCTCCAACAGGGCAACGATTCCGGTACCGCCCACGTTTCGATGCACGACATAACCCAACGCCTCCAACTCGTCGGCAAGCCGGGCTGACGTTTTGTGCTCCATCGTCGACAATTCAGGGTTCTGATGGAAATAGAGAAACAAGTCCTTCAGCTTGTCGTTGTAGACCTCGCTCACTTCATCTCGCAGCGAATCGGCAGCCGCCAGAGAGGTCTGCACGGCTAGCAACACGGTCAACGTCGTTACAACGTGGCGAAACAGGTTCATGTCGAGATCTCCTGAACTTGGGTAGCGAGTCATCCGGGGGATGATCATTCGCCGCCTGGTTGATGAGTCGAGCGATCATACCCCACAAAATGTGCCATCGAGCGGCTCGCTCATTGCAGATTGATGGCAGTCGCGTTAGTGTCCGCCCGCGCTGTGCCGGCTTTGCCACGCTTTTGGGAGGCCAACCGCCGGCGCAGCGAAAGGAACAACTCTGAGTGAATAGCGAAAAGATCCTACAGCGTTTCGGCAGCTACCGCGTCAAAGTGCTTCATCAAGATGAGGTTAGCCGCGTCGCCAATTTGTGTAGTCAGCATGATGGGCGGGATATTTGCCGCACGCTCGCGGTCACACGCTTTGCAGCGCCAACACCCGAAGCGCTGGCCAGCGCCGATCAGGCAATACGTGGTGGCATGAGCATTGGTAGCACCCTCGCCGAGGCATCCTGCGCCATGTCCCGAGAAGTGCTGGCCGAAGCCAGCGCACCCTGCGGCTCGGGGTTTGCGCACCACGCGGGAGGGACGGTGGCCGAGGGAGAGGCTCTGTATATTCGGCTGTATCGATTGGATGCGGGTCTGGCCGCCGACTCACTCACACCCTACGCGACGATTGCCGAGGCCCATCATCCCGAACATCTACCACCGGCAGCCAATTTATTGCCATTAACGGGTATCGACCTCGCCCAATGGGGGGGTGACGCAGAACTCGCGATGAGTGCGCTGCTCGAAGCATTAAACTGAAAACCGCCTAATCGCGTGTAACAAGCGGTCAGAGCGCGATTTAACGCGGTGTCACCATGCTGAGATCGAAGCCAATGTCCCGCGCCACCTGAATAGCGGCCTGGCGTTCTTCCTCACTACGGGTCGCCACCCACAGGTTGGCGCACCGAGTGCCTGTGCGGCAATAGGCTAGAACTCGCTGACCGGCGTCATCAAACAGCTCTCCCAAACCCTCGAGATCGGGACCCGGGAAGTTCAGCGCATCAACGGGATAGCGAACAAAGAGCAGGTTTGCATCATTACAGGCCGCCTCGATGGCATCCATTGAGGCTTGATCAGGCACCTCGCCGTCGGGGCGATTGCAAACCACCGTGGAGAAACCTTGCGCAGCAATATTAGGAATATCCTGCGGTGTGACCTGCGCGGCCACTGACAGAGTCTCTGTTAGTTGAAAAATTGGCATCGATTTCCCCCGTCCGACGCGCTAGCGCACCAGATCAAACTCGTCCCCAAGCACCGCCATCATACTCTCCAGAGGCCTCTCAGGCACAGACAGCGGCTGGCCAATGATCCGCTCTGCTACCGACGAATAGGTATTGGACAAAGTATGTAGCATGACGGCAGGCAACGCGTGCTCCGCTGCAAAGCGTTTTCGCTCCTCGAAGCGTTGATGGTCGAGCAGCAAATCAGGGTCATTGACATGCCGCAAGAGCGCCTGCCGGAACTCCTCTTTACTGTTCTCGATCACGCTGCCACCCCGGTAAGCGACGGCATCCCAAATACGCGACGAGTCTGGTGTGCCCACCTCATCCATATAAATCAGATTTTCTCGGCCCTCGGCGTCGCGGGCATAACCGAACTCAAATTTTGTATCGACCAACATCAAATCAAGCGGGGTCAAATGTTGGGCGATTAACTCGACACCCTCTCTGAGCAAGATCTCGTAACGCTCAACATCCTCAACCGAGTGAAAACCAAATGCCTGCCAGTGCGTCACCAGCTGCTCCTTGGAGACGTTGGTGTCATCCGCCTCTGGAATACCTGGCAAACCGCGCATGACTCCCTTGGTAGAGGGCGTCACCAGCGTCTCACTCAATCGTTGATCTCTATGCAGATGATCGGGCAGCGCGATGCCGCAAAACTCCCTCATGCCTCGTTCATAAGCGCGCCACATTGAACCGGTGATAAAACGCCGAGCAATCGCCTCCACCATAATGGGCTTCGCCCTTTGCACAACCCATACCAGTGGGTGTGGGACCTCGAGAATGTGACTGCGCGCCAAGCCCGCATCGCGAAAGTTTTGAAACCAGAAATGCGAGATCGCATTTAGTGCCGCACCTTTACCCGGCACGCCGGCAAGCCCACCCTCTCCGTGCCAAATGCAGTCAAAAGCCGAAATACGGTCACTGATAACCATGACGGCCAACTGTGCATCAGGCGCTACGTCGTAGCTCCGTTCACGAATCAATCGGGCACTGTCGGCCTCGCTCAACCAATAGACAGAGCGTACCTTGCCCGAATGAACCGGCTCACTGGTTCGGATCGGGAGCGTGTCATTAACGGCCAATACCTCGGCACTCAAGGTCTGCGGTCCTCTCTACTTGGCATGGGGTGGAGTTTTGCCCAAAATGCGCGCTGTTGTCACGAACTGTGGCAGATCACCTGATTATCAGGACAGTCACTATGCTGTATCCACAATCGCCGGTCCGCCTCCGGCGTGTGTCTTTGTTGTTCGCCATGGCGCTCGCCCTTCCTCCTATTGGAGCGCTCGCGCAGCAGGATGACCCGGGTGACGAGCTCGAGACCGTCATCGTGACAGCCTCCCGTACCCCCAGCTCTGGAATGGCCCTGCCCACTGCCTGGTCGTCACTGGACAAGGAGACGCTCGAGCGCATTTCACCCCAACACAGCAACCAGGTATTCAACCGTATCGCCGGTAGTTGGGTCAGCCGCGGCAACGGGCAAGAGTCACTGATCTCGCTGCGCTCGCCGGTGCTGACAGGGGCCGGCAGCTGCGGCGCTTTTATGACCGCTCAGGATGGCATCAGCATGCGCTCGCCCGGCTTTTGCAATGTAAACCAGCTGTTTGACGCGAATCTGCTGCAAGCCGGCAAAGTGGAAGTGCTCAAAGGGCCTGCCACAGTCGTATTTGGCTCTAATGCGCTCCACGGGATTATCAACGTGCTCACCCGGAGTGTGGATGCGACGCCTAACCAGCTCCGAGTCGAGGCGGGTTCACGGGATTACTATCGCGTCTCGGCCAGCGGCGCCTGGGACAGCATTGCGCTGTCAGCTCAGACCGCACGATACGGCGGCTATCAGGACCAATCTGGCTACGACCAGCAAAAGGCCACTCTCAGACTCGATGACAAATGGGGTGCCTGGCGGGTTGCCGGTGTGCTGGAAGGCAGCCAGCTGGATCAAGAAACCGCGGGCTACATTCGTGGCTATGAGGCCTACAAAGACGACGCTGCGCGCGAAGAGAATCCAAACCCAGAGGCTTATCGCAACGCCTGGTCGGCCAGAGGCTATTTAAGCCTCAGTCGCGACTGGGGCGGCGACGGAGAGCTGACGCTGCGTCCCTACTGGCGCAGTAACAGCATGACATTCCTGCAGCATTATCTGCCGTGGCAAGCGACAGAAAATAACCGGCATCGAAGCATCGGCCTGCAAGCACTCGCCAGCAATACAAAGGGGAGACTGGACTGGTATGCGGGCGTCGACGTCGACCGCACCGAGGGCTCACTGCTCGAGACCCAGGCAGAATTTTTCAGCCCCAACCAACCCGATGGCATTCACTACGATTACGATGTCGATGCCAACACCCTCGCCGGCTTCACTCATTTGCAGTGGGCGCTATCGGACAGCTGGCAGCTCGACGGCGGGTTGCGTCTCGAAGAGACCCGTTACGACTACAGCAATGGCACCGACCCGGGGCCCGCGTGCGCGCCCACCGCCAGCGCCTGCCGGTTCTATCGACCGGCGAGCCGCAAAGACCATTTCAGCGACTGGACCGGCAATATCGCGCTCAGCCATCACACAGCGCGGCGCACGCTCTATGGCCGGATCGCAACGGGTTTCCGCGCACCCCAAACGACAGAACTTTACCGACTGCAATCAGGCCAAATGGTCGCGGATATCGATTCTGAGACCATCGACAGTGCAGAACTCGGCGTGCGAGGCG
The DNA here is from genome assembly GCA_038151055.1 of Luminiphilus sp. Taxonomy (GTDB): domain Bacteria; phylum Pseudomonadota; class Gammaproteobacteria; order Pseudomonadales; family Halieaceae; genus Luminiphilus. The sequence goes on along the minus strand of JAYOUT010000006.1, from coordinate 5,580 downwards.
ATCTCAATGGTTTTGCCTATGACATCACTGCCTACTGGATGACGAAAGACAACGTCATATTTCAGGATCGAGACCGCTACAACGTCTCTGGCGCTGAAACCACGCACCGCGGCATTGAGCTGACCGCCAGTTGGCGCCTGTCGCAGATTTGGTCTCTGCGCGGCAATGGCAGCTATGCTCGCCATCGCTACGATAGCGATATGGAACTGCTGGGGTCACGAAGCAATATCGAAGGCAACGACATCGATACCGCGCCCAAGCACTTTGGCTCTGTTCAATTACTCGCTGATTTTTCCGCCACCGGCCCCGCACTGACCGCGGAGCTCGAATGGTTATGGGTTGCTAAATATTGGCTGGACCCTGCCAATCAGCACGAATACCAAGGACATGAGTTATTGAATCTGCGCGCGGCGTGGGCAGTGAGTCCAACCGTGACCGTCACGCTCGTGGCTACCAACCTGCTCGATGAAGGCTACGCGGAACGCGCGGATTTTGGCTTCGGGAGCTACCGGTACTTTGTTGGCGAACCCCGTAGCGCTGTCGTCGGGTTAACCCTGGCCCTGTAAGACAATCCGGCCTGATCGTCGCGGCGATCAATTTCAGCGTTGAGTCGAGTTACGCGACGCCAGTGATCTATTGATAGGCCCTGAGACCCACGGCATGGCGGACCTGCTCCATTAACGCCTCGCTTTTGGGCTTTAATTTCTGAGCGCCCCGTTGCAACACCGCCTCAACCTCACCGGGGTTCGCCATTAACGCGTCATAGTGCGCCCGGGCAGGTGCCAGCTCGTCATTGACGCGCTCGAACAGCTGCTTTTTTGCCTCGCCCCAAGCGATGCCGTCAGCAAAGGCCCGGCGCATGCTGTCCCGCTCGGCGTCGTTGGCGAACGCACACCACACCTGAAAGACCGTGGAGTCGTCGGCGTCCTTCGGTTCACCGGGCTCGAGCAGATTGGTTTTGATTTTGTTAATGGATTTTTGAAGCTGTTTCGGCGTACCAAACAGTGGAATGGTATTGCCGTAGCTTTTACTCATTTTGCGACCATCCAGGCCCTGCAGTACAGAGACATCGTCATCGACCACGGCCTCGGGTAGCGTGAAGATCTCTCCATAATGATGGTTGAAACGTTGGGCAATATCGCGAGCCATCTCGACATGCTGGATCTGATCACGACCCACAGGCACCTGATGCGCGTTAAAAATGAGAATGTCTGCCGCCATCAGTATGGGGTAAGAAAACAGCCCCATCGTCACGCCAAAATCGGGATCGTCGCCAGAGGCCTCATTCGCCTGTACCACCGCTTTGTAAGCATGGGCTCGATTCATTAATCCCTTTGCCGCGGAGCAGGTCAGCACCCAGCTAAGCTCCGTGATTTCCGGAATATCCGATTGCCGGTAGAAGAACGTGCTCTCGGGGTCGAGCCCCAGCGCCAGCCAGGTGGCGGCGATTTCACGACTCGATTGGGCCACCTCCTCTGGGTTTTGGTTCTTAATCAGCGCGTGGTAGTCGGCCAAAAATAAGTAGGCCTCTACCGAGGCATCACGGGAAGCTGCAATGGCAGGCCGAATCGCGCCCACGTAGTTGCCCAAGTGCGGTGTACCCGTGGTGGTAATACCGGTCAGAACCCGGGTTGCGCTCATGCACACATCTCCTCAAGCAACACGGCGGTAAAACGCCTGCAACAATGACAATAACTGGGGAATATCAGCCGAGCATGCCAGCTCGCGGATCGAGTGCATCGCCAAAGTTGGCAGACCCAGGTCGGTTGTCGGAATGCCGGTTTCAGTGGCAGTGATAGGTCCGATGGTGCTGCCGCAGGCCAGGTCTGCTCGCATCACGAATGACTGCACCGATACTTCCGACCGCTCGGCCAGCAGCCGCAGGCGTGCCGCCCCCTCAGCGTCAGTGGCATATCGCTGGTTGCGATTGATCTTGATCACCGGTCCGCCACCCAGTCGGGGGCTGTGCTGGTCATCATGCTTGTCGGCAAAATTGGGATGGACTGCGTGCGCGTTATCGACCGACAGCATCCACGATTGCGCCCTTAAGGATTGGTTCTGCACCGCGTCGGGCACCAGTGCGGTTAATGCATCCATCAGCATCGGTCCCTGTGCACCAATCGTCGACGCGCTGCCCACCTCTTCATGGTCTGTTGCCACCAACATGGACCACTCTGCATCATCACTGGCGATGAGTGCCGCGAGACCGGCGTAGCAGCTCAGCAAGTTGTCCAGCCGCGCTGAGGTCAGAAACTGTTGATCCATCCCAATGACGGCCGGCGGCTGGCTGTCATACAGCGACAGCTCGTAATCCATCACCCGTGCACCCTTGAACTCGGCGTTGTCACGAGCCAGACAGTCGGCCAGCCAGGTTTTCAGGTCAAATGTTTCGGGCTCGCCGAGCATCACTAACGGCACCACGTCTGTTTGAGGATTCACGCTGCGCTGTTTGTTCGCCTCGCGATCGAGGTGAATGGCCAAGCTTGGAATCACGGCCACCGCTTGGCCTGAATCAAATAACGTCGAGCGAAGTTCGCCCCCGTCAGTCACCAACGTTACGCGGCCCGCCATGGCGAGGTCACGATCGAACCAGGGGTTGAGCAGCGCACCACCGTAGACATCCACCCCTAGCTGCACACAGCCGCCGCGACCCTTCACCGGATTCGGCTTGATCGACAAATTTGGACTATCGGTGTGCGCACCCACCAATCGCAGCCCCGCCTGCACGGGCGCCGCGCCGGCTCGCAGCGCGATCAGCGAGCTGCCCTGGCGGGTCATGAAATAGCCTTTGCCGGGCGTCATCGTACCGGGGTCAAACTGTTCCACCGCCTCAAAACCTGCCGCCAGCAAACGGGATGACATGGCCGCGATCGCGTGGAAAGGCGTTTTCGCCTCGCCCAAAAAATTTGTCAGTTCAGAAATTTGCGTCATGTTTCCCTATCCCCCGGCAACCCAAACCCACAGCAACACCCCCAGCAACAACCGATAGAGCACGAAGGGCATGAGCCCGATCCTGCTCACCAGATGCATAAAACCCTTGATCGTAGCGTAGGCAAAACCCGCCGATAACGTAAAAGCGGCTAGCAACTGTAGCAGGGTCAGTGAGGTGCTTCCGCTTCCAGGCGACACCAGCATCACCAACAGCGCGCCCGCAATCACAGGAATGCTGAGCAGAAATGAAAACCGGGCCGCGACGCTGGGATGGTACCCCAGAAATAATGCGGCGGTGATCGTCACCCCCGAGCGCGATGTACCGGGAATCAAAGCAAAAACCTGCGCCAAGCCAATCCACAGCGCGTGCCGGTAAGACACCGTCGCCGTCTGACTTTCGCCCCGCTTGGCAAGTCGATCCGCCGCTCCCAGCAGCACCCCAAATATCAATGTGGCAGCAATAATGACGTCGACAGCACGCGCCTCACTGGCAATCACGTCTTTCAGACCCACACCCACTATCACAACCGGGACAGTGGCAATGCAGAGGCTCCACAGCTCCGTCCGGTCAAGCGGCGCGTTGGGCAATACAGAGCGCAGCAAGTCAAAGCAAGTCTCTCTGAAATACCACAGCACGGCACACAGCGTACCGGCGTGGACAGCGACGTCGAACAATAAGCCTTGGTCCGCCCAACCCAACAATTGCGCGGGCAAGATCAGATGCGCAGAGCTCGACACCGGCAAAAATTCGGTGATGCCCTGAATCAGAGCCAGTACCAGCACTTGTACCCAGTCAGTCACGCCGGCCCTGCTCTGATAATTTTTTCCAGCCGATGTCTTTCTGAACATACTGGGGTGACAGCGCATGAGCTGGCTGGGGATTCGACTGCAACGCAACGGTACCCAAAAGCCGCGCCATGACAGCAGCATCAGGCGTCACCGCCGGGTGTATCTGCGCCTGCTCCGTGATCGCTATCGGTAAACGATCGCGATAGGCCGCCCCCGACCCCAGTATCTGCAGCGGTCCACCCTGCGTAGGCACGAACATCACCTCAGGTGAGGAAATAAACGGTTCGCCGTCCGGCGTAAAAACCCCGTCGCACCACTCACCCCAGAGACCGTAAAGCTGATCAATCCGTGCGTCGATAGTGGTCAAAATGCGCTCGCCATCGTTGAGAAGACCCTGCTCTGCCGCGCTGTAGACCTGAGCACTCAATGAGCAGAAGCCGTGCACCGGCAATTGCTGGGACCAGGCCAGCCCCTGGGCGACGCTGACCGCGACCCGTAACCCTGTGAAGGAACCCGGGCCGATGCCACAGGCCACCATATCGACCGCCTCAGCCAGGGATTGACCATCCAATACCTCTGAAAGCATGCGCAGAATGTGACGATTGTGAGCACGCGCCTGCTGCTCATGACGGGCACGCGCTACCCCCCCGCTCCACAGAGCGAGGGTGCAGGCTTCGGTTGAGGTATCGAGCGCCAAAACACGCGACATAGGTGGCATGAGCTATAGTCAATCAGCGAGTGGAAATGATCCCACAGGGGACGTGAACTTTGAATGCGGGTCGGGGGTACAGCTTGGGTATTTTGGCCGGTGGTGCAGGACGCCGGTGGGGATACCGTGACAAGGGGCTCATTGTGCGCGGCGGCCAACCACTGGTTGCGGCACTGTGCTCACCGCGCCCCTCGACAGCTCGCGAGATCCTCATCTGCTGCCGCGACAATGCCCACCTGTATCAACACTATGGCGACCGTGTGCTGTGCGAAACACGCAGCCACGGGGGGCCCTGTGCGGGCATCGTTGCACTAGCCGCCGCCGCCGAAAGCGCGACCCTCGTGGTGTTACCCGTGGATCTGATCGGGGCGCCGCGGGACGTCATTGCCACACTAGAGGCAGCGTGGCGGGAGGACGATACTGCCCTGGTATTGTCCGATGAAGCGGGCCGGCATTCGCCGTGTATTCGACTGCGAACCAGCCTGTTGCCGCGCTGCGAGTCGTATGTCGATGGTGGAGGACTAAAACTAGCGGGGTTGCTGGATGCCATTGGGGCGCGAGCACTCACGGTCGATAGTCGCTGGCTAACCGATGCGAACGACCCCCACGCTCTGCGCCCTTATGGCGACAAGTGAACCGATTGCACCGCAAAAAACAGGGCGTGGGCCAACACCACCCCCAAGGTAAGATTGCGTCTCATCGCACCGTACCAGGCGGGCAGGTGCTCACTGGCGCGCTCATACCACAGTAAAGCCAAATACCCCCCCATGAGCGCGACCGCTGCCAACCAGGCTTGCGCGGTCAGGACAGCCGCCACGGCGAACAACACCAAACCGTTGCTGACCAGCAGCCTCGCCGCGAAAGGTTCCTGCAAAGATTGAACGCGACCCCACAGCGTGCCACCCAGAAAACAGAGAATACCCAGCGAATAGATGACGAAACCCTGCACAGAAACGGCAGCGGGCCAATCTTGTAGCCACCAGGCTCCCGCCACAAATCCATAGAACGGCAGCAAACCGGCGTACCCCAGACAGAGCATGATGGTGCGATTCGACATACCGGACCTCCAAAAAAAACCCCGGCCAGAGGCCGGGGTAAGAATTCGCCACCTGGGGGAAGATGGCTTAACCGGAGAGTCGATCATCCGGTCG